>CAIVQX010000017.1 GCA_903908165.1 uncultured Methylococcaceae bacterium
AAAGGTGAATCCATGCGAAAAATGCAATCAGAATTGACGGATGGTGAACACTTAGCGTAAAAATACACCCAACCCAATGCGTGAATAAAGTAGGTGTTCACGATGATAAGAATGGGGGTTCATGATCGTAAGAATACGCACGCCTTTTTAAGGTGCCATAAATATCTTTTTAAAAAACTGCTGGCTTCTTATTTGAAAATGTTAGAATTGTTCAATAATTATTGATTTAATTCTTAACTAGAGCTGGTATTTGAATACTCAATTAATCTGCCTGTGTGGTTCAGGTTTTAACTATCAAGAATGCTGTGAGCCATTTCATTCTGGTGAAAAAAAACCGACAACAGCTGTAGCATTGATGCGATCGCGTTATACCGCTTATGTGCTGAGAAATGCGGTTTATTTGCAAGAAACATGGGATGCAACAAGGCGACCTAAGCTGATAGATTTTTCCAAAGAGAAAATAGATTGGTTACGTTTGGAAATTATTGATATTAAAAAAGGTGAAGCGAAAGATAGCAAGGGTTTGGTCACATTTAAAGCATTTTATAGCCAAGAAGGTGAGATGTGCGTTATGAATGAAATTAGTCGTTTTACCAAAAATAACGGCTGCTGGTTTTATCTTGACGGTGTGATTAAATCAATGGGTAAAGTGGATGTGCAATTTAATCACGGTAAGAATGCACTGTGTTCTTGTGGTAGTGGCAAGAAGTTTAAGCGTTGTTGTGGGGCATGATGTAAGGCGTGCTTTGCCCTACTGTTTTGTTAAATTAAAAGTTGTAGGTAGGGCTGGTCTTTGATGAAAGCTTTATTTATGAGCTATCAGATTGGCGGACAATTATGAATAACTACGACAATAGATTGACTTCATTGTAAGTAGTCGTAGAAAATACCCAATTTAAATTAATAACTTTCATTAATATTACGCATGGATAATAGCGTTTCTTCTCAAGACAGTTTAGTCTCAGTACGTAATTTGTCTTTTTCACGTGGGAATCAGAAAATATTTGATAATATTTCGCTTGATTTTCAACGAGGCAAGATTACAGCAATTATGGGGCCTAGCGGTACCGGAAAAACCACTTTACTTAAGTTGATAGGTGGTCAATTGTTTCCTGATAAAGGTACAATTACTGTAGATGGTCAAAATGTTCATAATCTGCGACGAACAGAGCTTTACAATCTGCGTAAACGCTTGGGCATGTTATTTCAAAGCGGTGCATTATTAACCGACATGAATGTTTTTGATAATGTCGCTTTTCCTTTACGAGAGCATACTCATCTGCCTGAATCTATGATTCGCACACTGGTGTTAATGAAATTGCAGGCGGTAGGTTTAAGAGGGGCTCGTAAATTGATGCCAAACGAGCTCTCTGGTGGCATGTCCAGACGAGTTGCATTGGCAAGAGCGATCGCTTTAGATCCAATGATGATTCTTTATGATGAGCCATTTACCGGTCAAGATCCGATTTCTATGGGTGTTTTAGTTCATCTTATCAAGTCCTTAAATAGTACATTAGGATTAACCAGTATTATCGTTTCTCATGATGTGCATGATACTTCTGCGATAGCCGATTATATTTATGTGCTATCAGGTGGCAAGATTGTTGGTGAAGGGACGCCTAAAGAAATTCAGGAGTCAGATTCTGAGTGGGTGCAACAATTTATGACGGGTGCGGCAGATGGTCCCGTGCATTTTCATTATCCTGCTAAAGATTATGTTGATGATTTGATGTCATCTGGAAAACGTTACTAATTAAAGTTAATACAAATTACTCGTCGCCATACACTTTAAATCAGATGATTTAATTGTTGTTAGCATACGATAAACTCAATACTACCGATGTAAATAGACTATAAAATGATTCAATTTATACAAAATTTGGGTAGAAATACATGTATCAGTTTTAACAAACTGGGACGATCAACCTATTTTCTGCTTCAGACAATGTCTGGGATGTTCAGTGTCTTGGGACGACCTAGATTATTACTTAATCAGATGTATTCTGTGGGGGTATTGTCTTTTTTGATTATTACCATTTCTGGCTTATTTGTCGGCATGGTCTTAGGGTTGCAGGGATTCTATACGCTTTCTGATTTTGGGGCAGAAGAAACGCTAGGCGTTATGGTCGCAGCTTCTTTAGTTCGAGAGCTGGGACCAGTTGTATCTGCGCTTTTGTTTGCGGGGCGTGCCGGTTCAGCTTTAACTGCTGAGATTGGTCTGATGAAAGCCACCGAACAGCTTTCAGGCATGGAAATGATGGCAGTTGATCCGATCAAGCGAATTATTACTCCGCGTTTTTTGGCAGGATTAATCTCAATGCCTATATTGGCTGCGTTATTTAGTGCTGTGGGTATTATTGGCGGGCAAATGATAGGTTGTGGCTTGTTAGGCGTTGATGAGGGTGCTTATTGGTCACAAATGCAGGCCAATATAGATTTTCAGGATGATATTATTAATGGTGTAATAAAAAGCATCGTATTTGGTTTTGTAACATCTTGGATAGCCTTGTTTGAAGGTTATGATGCTATCCCCACCTCAGAAGGGGTTAGTAGAGCGACTACGCGTACCGTAGTTAATTCAGCTTTTAGTATTTTAGGTCTGGATTTTATCCTGACTGCACTGATGTTTGGAGATAATTAATATGCAGCATACCAGTACCCAAGACACACTTGTCGGGCTTTTTGTCGCCTCAGGGATTGTCGGATTATTTTTTCTTGCTATGCAAGTCAGTAACTTAACCTCATTTGTTGATGAGGATAGTTACACTGTAACTGCGCGGTTCGATAACTCTGGAGGTCTGAAAATTAAGTCTCCAGTATCTGCGGCAGGGGTAAAAGTTGGTAAGGTCAGTTCGATTTACTTGGATCCTAAAACCTATCAGTCTGTAGTCCAGTTAAGTATTAATTCTAAGTTCAATACGCTTCCAGATGATACGACTGCCAGTATTTTTACAGCCGGTTTATTAGGTGAGCAATATGTAAATCTTGAGCCAGGTGGTTCTGATGTTTATTTGCAAAAAAATGGAAAGATTGAGATTACTCAGTCCGCTATTATTTTAGAAAAAGTGATAGGCCAGTTTCTGTTTAAGTCTGCGGAAGAAAAGAAGTGACAAAACTGAGTATAGTTAGTCAGGGCTCAGGCTCTTTTATTGTTAATGGCGATTTAACTTTTTCGACTATTGATATTAATATCTTAAAGTCATTCGCATTTTTAAAAGAAACAAAGCAGGTTACTATTGATCTTGGTCGAGTTGTTTGCACAGATAGTGCGGGACTTGCGTTAATGATGGAATGGATCAAATATACGCGACAACATCGAGTTCAAATAACGTTTAAAAACATTCCTGAGCAGTTGCATAATTTGGCTAAACTCAGTGGACTTGATAAGACGTCGCATTTCGCATCACAAGCAATGGGGGAACATGTTGTTGAATCGTTGCCCAATAAAGAGATGATCTAAAGTACCGATTATGGATAAATTAATAATTACTGGTGGAGCCCGTCTGTCTGGAGAGTTAAGGATCTCTGGGGCGAAAAATGCTGCCCTGCCAATTCTAGCGGCAACTTTACTTTCAGAAACACCTGTCAGTGTTGGTAACATCCCGCACTTACACGATATCACTACGACTATGGAGTTATTGGGTCGTATGGGAGTTCATCTGGTTGTCGATGAGAAAATGAATATCGAGGTTAACAGTAATACGATTACTAGTTACGAGGCGCCTTACGAACTTGTAAGAACTATGCGCGCCTCCATATTAGTGTTAGGACCTTTATTGGCAAGATTTGGTGAGGCTCACGTTTCCCTCCCAGGTGGTTGTGCTATTGGCTCTAGACCTGTAGATATTCATATTAATGGTTTAATTAAGATGGGCGCTCATATTACTGTTGAGGGCGGATTTATTCATGCAAAAGTCGATCGACTAAAAGGTTGTCGTTTAGTGCTTGAACAAATCACTGTTACCGGGACAGAAAATTTATTGATGGCAGCTACCTTGGCAGAAGGGACTACTATTATTGAGAACGCTGCTAAAGAACCTGAGGTGACAGATTTAGCTAACTTTCTTAATGCAATGGGCGCCAAGATTTCTGGTATAGGCACTGATGTATTAGTCATTGAGGGCGTTAAAAGCTTGGGTAAAGAAAATCTCCATTATGATATTCTTCCTGACAGAATTGAAACTGGCACCTATTTGATTGCAGCGGCTATTACTGGAGGGAAAGTTAAGCTTAAAAACACCCGTCCCGATATTTTGGATGCTGTTTTGGAAAAACTGGTTGAAGCGGGTGCTGAAATTACCACAGGTGAAGACTGGATTCAGTTGGATATGCAAGGTAAAAAACCTAAGGCAGTTTCTATTCGTACGGCCCCCTATCCTGCATTCCCCACAGATATGCAAGCTCAGTTTATCGCAATGAATGCTATTGCTGATGGCGTTGGCGTTATTACCGAAACGATCTTTGAGAATCGTTTTATGCATGTTCAAGAGTTGCAACGTATGGGTGCTAATATAAAATTAGAATCTAATACGGCTATTTGCACCGGAGTTAAAAAATTGATTGGTGCTCCAGTGATGGCAACCGATTTAAGAGCGTCAGCGAGTCTTGTTGTTGCCGCTCTGGTTGCGGAAGGCAATACGTTAGTTGATCGTATCTATCATATTGATCGTGGTTACGATCATATTGAAGAAAAGCTTGCTCAATTGGGTGCGACAATCCGTCGTGTTCCAAGGTAAGGCTTAAAATGCTAACTATTGCCGTATCTAAAGGCAGGATTTATGAAGATGCTCTACCCTTGTTGGCTGAAGCAGGAATAGTTCCTGTTGATGATCCTAAAACATGTCGGAAATTAATACTTGATACCACTCGAGAAGATGTGCAGTTAGTCATAATTCGTGCTACTGACGTGCCTACTTTTGTGGAATATGGCGCTGCAGATTTGGGAATAGCTGGAAAAGACGTTTTGCTAGAGCATGGTGCTGAAAGTCTTTACGAGCCTTTGGATTTGAATATTGCTTGTTGCAGGTTAATGACAGCAGCACATAAAGATGCTCCGGAGTTAAAAGGTCGTATTCGAGTGGCCACTAAATACGTTAAAATAGCCCAGAGTTATTTTGCCAGCAAAGGTATGCAGGCTGAAATTATTAAGTTATACGGGTCTATGGAACTCGCTCCGTTAGTCGGTTTAGCAGATTGTATAGTTGACTTGGTTGATACAGGTAATACTTTAAAAGCTAATGATTTGGAGCCGCGTGAGCTTATCATGAATATAAGTTCAAGATTAGTTGTTAATAAGGCGGCGATGAAAATGAAGCATGAAGCAATTTCGGTATTATTGACTCAATTTGAGAAAACTTTGGCAAATAGATAAGTCTATGTCCTTTTTAAATATCACTAAACTTGATGCGTCATCAGCTAATTTTAAGCAACAGTTAAAACAGTTATTAGCATTTAATGAGTCTGACGATAGAGATATTCATCAACGAGTATTGGATATTATTGCTGATGTTCGGAAAAGTGGTGATAAAGCTATTATCGACTATACCAATCGTTTTGATCATCGTAATGTTACTCAGGCAAGTGAATTGGAGTTGTCTCAACACGTTCTTAAAGCGGCTTGGGAAAATTTGCCAGTTGATCAATCACAAGCGTTACAAGTTGCTGAGGATCGTATTCGCAGCTATGCAGAACACCAAAAAATACAGTCATGGCAATACACTGAATCTGATGGAACTGTGTTGGGACAAAAAGTCACTCCACTCGATCGAGTTGGTCTCTATGTGCCAGGCGGAAAAGCCTCTTATCCTTCATCTGTTTTAATGAATGCAATTCCGGCAAAAGTTGCCGGTGTTGGCGAGTTAATTATGGTTGTTCCAACGCCTTATAATGAGACTAATGATCTGGTTTTGGCGGCAGCTTTTTTGGCGGGGGTCGATCGCGTATTTACTGTTGGTGGAGCACAAGCAATTGCTGGTCTTGCATATGGTACTGAAATGATTCCAGCTGTTGCAAAAATTGTCGGACCAGGGAATATTTATGTCGCAACTGCCAAGAAGTTGGTCTTTGGGCAAGTTGGAATAGATATGATTGCTGGTCCATCAGAAATCCTAATTATTTGTGATGGCAAAACTAATCCAGATTGGATAGCAATGGATTTGTTCTCTCAAGCAGAGCATGATGAAAATGCGCAGGCCATTTTAATAAGTCATGACAATGATTGTTTAAATGCGGTAGAGCAAAGTATTAATGCTTTATTGTCGGGAATGGAGCGTTCTGATGTTATTAGAGCCTCTCTTTCAACACGAGGCGCTTTTATTAAAGTTGAAAGTTTAAAACAGGCTGCCGATATTGCTAATATAATCGCGCCGGAGCACTTGGAATTATCTGTAGAAAATGCCGAACTGTTGAGTGATAGCATTCATCATGCTGGTGCTATATTTATGGGGCGGTATACGGCTGAGGCCTTGGGTGATTATTGTGCAGGCCCTAATCATGTTTTACCCACCTCTGGCACAGCTAGGTTTTCATCCCCTTTAGGTGTTTATGACTTTCAGAAACGATCCAGCTTAATTAATTGTTCTCAAGTTGGTTCTGATAAACTGGCTAGAACAGCATCAGTTTTAGCGCGTGGTGAAGGTCTCACTGCCCATGCGAAATCTGCAGAATATAGAATTAAATCTTTTTAAAGATATAGTGCTGTAAAAGCTAGATAATTCCCCCTCACCTCATCTTTCACTGAAATTGTGACTAAAATTAATAATCTGATTTCTACCATTTTTCGTAAAGAAGTATTGGCGATGGAGGCTTATAAAATAGCTGATGCAAAAGGCTTAATTAAGTTGGATGCTATGGAAAATCCTTATAGTTGGTCAGATGATATTAAAAAAGATTGGCTGAAGACTTTAAAAGATTGCCATTTAAATCGCTATCCAGATCCTCAAGCAGCTCATCTGATAGATACCATTAAACAATTGAATCAACTGCCTGAGCAATTTGAAGTGTTATTAGGTAATGGATCAGATGAAATTATTCAATTACTATTAATGGCTTTGCCTCAGGCAGTAAGTGTATTGGCGCCTGATCCAGGTTTTGTTATGTATAAACAGTTGAGTGATTGTTTGGGGTTGAATTATTTGGGTATTCCTTTGTGCGCAGATAATTTTGACTTAGATATGCCGGCTATGCGGGAAGCTATAGAGAGGTATCAGCCAGCAGTTATTTTTTTGGCCTATCCTAATAATCCAACTGGAAATTTATTTAGCGAATCGGCGATTTTGGAAATTATACAAATAGCTAATGGCTTAGTGGTAATTGATGAAGCGTATGCGCCATTTGCGAATGCCAGTTTTATAAACATGTTAGGTCAATATACCAATCTTTTGGTTATGCGAACAGTTTCCAAATTAGGCTTGGCAGGATTGCGTTTGGGTTACATCATGGGGCATCCTAAGATCATTGAGCAACTTAATAAAGTTCGGCTGCCTTATAACATTAATACTCTTACCCAGAGTAGTGCAGATTTTGCGCTTTCAAATAAATTTCTTTTTGAGCAACAAACGGAAAGCATTTGTAAAGAAAGGTCGATTCTTTTTAAAAAGCTTAATGAGCTTGATGGCATTATTGCGTATCCAAGCGCAGCTAATTTCATTTTATTTAGAACGCCTAAAAATAAAGCTACAGAAATTTTCTTATCGATAAGGGAGCAGGGGGTTCTAATTAAAAACCTAAGCAATCATGGTCGGTTACTAAGTGATTGCCTGCGAGTTACTATTGGCACACCACAGGAAAATATTGCTTTTCTGACCGCATTAAGAAAAAGTCTTTAAGAATGTAACGAGCGTAACTTAATCAAAAACTTTTGATTGATATTGTAAATAGATTTAAGGAAAACCCCATCAAGAAGAGGTTGCGATACAATTTAGTTAAGAGTAAATAACCGTTTGCGTAACTGTGAAAGCTCCAAAGGATTGGAAATCACGAGCATTCAATTTAAATACTGGGTATCATCTCGTGTAATTCAGCATAAGCACTTCAAATTCACATGCTTCTAGTGGTATATTGACACAAAATAAAAATAAGCTGTAAAGCCATGGATAAAATCAGGAGATTTTCATAATGAATAATAAAGGCGTCGATAAGACTAAGCGCCAGTTTTTAACCTCGGCTTTGACCGTTGTTGGCGCTGTTGGTTCAGGTTATTTAGCTGTTCCCTTTTTAGCTCAAATGCAACCAAGTGTTAAAGCAATGGCTGCTGGGGCACCGGTTGAGGTTGATATTAGTAAAATGGAAGCGGGACAGTTGATTAGAGTTGCATGGCGAGGTAAACCAGTATGGGTGCTTAATAGACCAGCTGAAGTTCTTGAGACATTAAAAACGTTAGATAGTGATCTTAGAGACCCGCTTTCAAATGAATCAGAGCAACCGGCTTCAAGTAAGAATCCGGTTAGATCCCTTAAGCCTGAAATTTTTGTTGCGGTAGGGTTATGTACTCATTTAGGCTGTTCGCCTACATTTCGTCCAGAAGTGGCGCCTGTGGATTTAGGTGATAAGTGGAAGGGTGGTTTTTTCTGTCCGTGTCATGGATCATGGTTTGATTTGGCTGGCAGAGTTTATCGAGGTGTACCTGCTCCTACTAATTTGGAGATTCCACCTTATCGTTATATAACTGATACACGGATAATGATTGGCGAATCCTCTGGGGAGAAAACTGCATGAAACCAAACCGATTAACCGAATGTGGTAACTGGGTTCTGGATCGTTTTCCCGCATCTAAATTCTGGAATGATCACATGGCGCAATATTATGCGCCAAAAAACTTCAATTTTTGGTATTTCTTTGGATCATTAGCATTGCTGGTTTTAGTTAATCAGATTCTTACTGGAATTTTGTTGACGATGAACTATAAGCCGGATGCAAAGCTGGCGTTTGATTCTGTAGAATATATAATGCGCGATGTGCCTTGGGGGTGGTTGGTGCGCTATATGCATTCAACCGGCGCTTCTGCATTTTTTATCGTAATTTATCTTCATATGTTCAGGGCATTGCTTTATGGATCGTTTAAGCATCCGCGAGAATTGATCTGGATATTTGGAATGTTATTATTCGTTGCTTTAATGGCAGAAGCATTTATGGGTTACTTGCTGCCTTGGGGTCAAATGTCGTTTTGGGGAGCGCAGGTTATCATTTCACTTTTTAGTGCAATTCCAGTTATTGGTGATGATTTATCACTTTGGATTAGGGGTGATTATGTTATTGCTGATGCAACATTAAATCGCTTTTTTGCTTTTCATGTAATTGCAGTTCCTTTAGTGTTGGTGATGCTGGTTTTTATGCATTTAGTCGCACTTCATGAGGTGGGTTCTAATAATCCTGATGGTATTGAAATAAAAGAATCAAAGGACCCATGGGGACATCCTGTTGATGGTATTCCTTTTCATCCATATTACACGGTTAAAGATTTTGTTGGCGTGGGGGTGTTTTTATTGTTTTTTGCGACAGTCATTTTTTATATGCCTGAAGTTGGCGGCTATTTTCTTGAGCATGCCAATTTTATTCCGGCAGATCCAATGAAAACGCCTGAGCATATTGCACCTGTCTGGTATTTCACTCCGTTTTATTCAATTCTAAGAGCTATACCTGATAAGTTTGCTGGCGTAATTGGTATGGGTGGATCTATTGTTGTTCTATTCTTGATGCCTTGGTTGGATCGTTGCAAGGTAAAGTCTATTAGGTATCGTGGAGGCATTTTCAAAAAAGCTTTGTTTTTATTTGTGATCAGTTTTTTTGCATTGGGTTATTTGGGTACTCAGCCAGTAACGCCTTTAGCAACAACCATGGCAAGACTGTTTACGACTATATATTTTGGTTTTTTTCTTTTAATGCCGATTTATACTCGTTGGGAGAAAACGAAGCCAGTGCCGAAAAGTTTAACAAAAACACATAGTCTTGAAGAGCAATTCCATGCTCTTGAGGAGCAGTTGCCGGCATTAATTGATGAGATTACTGATATTAAGCCAGTAAATAGTGAAATTGGTCATCCTGCATTTAAAAGTACCTTTTTTAACAGAAGGCCAAATCCAAAAGGTATTGCCCATGTTATCAGTCGGTTTTTTAAAAAATTAGTAGAGAGCCTTGATTGATATGAAAAAATTACTCCTATTATTTTTATTATTATTGAACCTTTCTTTTGGCGTTGTTGCTTCAGAAGAAGTGGAGTTACAAGAGGCAAATATAGACTTGTCTGATAACGAGTCATTGCAGCGAGGTGCGCAGCATTTTGTAACCTATTGTTTGGGTTGTCACTCGGCAAAGCATATGCGTTATTTACGTATAGCTATTGATATTGGTGTGGATCAAAAGAAAATGCTGAAGGATATTGCTCCTGAAGGCGCAAGTATCTATGATCAATTGCACAGTGCCATGAACAAACATGATGCGGAAAAGTGGTTTGGCGTGCAACCACCTGATTTGTCGTTAATTGCTAGATCACGTGGCGCAGATTGGTTATATACGTATTTAAAAAGCTATTATCTTGATGAGAATAGGCCAACTGGCGTAAATAACCTGGTTTTTGAAGATACTGCAATGCCTAATCCTTTATGGCAGTTACAAGGAGAGCAGCACACTAAGGTTAGAAAAACGATATATGGTGACGATACTGATTTAGTACTTGAAACATCAGGAACTTTATCTGAGAGAGAGTTCGATCTTTTTGTTAATGATCTGGTCAATTTTTTGGTGTATGTCGGTGAACCTGTTCAACTTGAAAGGCAACGTATTGGCAAATATGTAATAGTTTTTCTACTATTATTTCTGGTGGTTGCTTATTTGTTGAAAAAAGAATATTGGCGGGATGTCGATTAGTTTCTTAGGGGAAGATAGTATTATTTTCTAAATAACCCTAACTCAAAAGAGTATTTGTATATGTTACAATACCTTTTTTCGTATTATACGCCCAAAGAGGTTGCTATTCGTGGCAAATATTATTAGTCGTAAATCTGTAATGACGCTTTTTTCAGCGCCAAATTGCGCAATGAGTCATTGCGCTCGATTTGTTTTGCACGAAAAAGCGGTTACCGCAGACATAGAATATTATGATCCAACGGATCCTCCTGAGGATTTGCTCGAACTCAATCCCAATGGTTCGTCGCCTACCTTGATAGAGCGCGATTTGGTTCTTTATGACTCGCGTATTATTATGGAATATTTGGATGAGCGATTTCCTCATCCACCTTTACATCAGATGGATCCGGTGTCACGAGCTAACGCCAGAATGCAGATTAAAATAATAGATAAAAATTGGTATCAATTATTAGATGAAATATTGTATTCCGGTGAAAAGAAATCAGCACGAGCTAAAAAAATGCTTAGGGAAAGTATACTTTCTAATGCGCCAGTTTTTGCAGATAAACTCTATTTCATGAGTGATGAGTTTTCATTGATTGATTGCGCTATTGCTCCGTTGTTATGGAGATTGCCTAGCCTGGGTATTGATGTCACTACACCAAATGATGATATTAATAATTATGCCAAACGTATATTCAATAGACCTGCCTTTAGGCGCAGTCTGAGTGATTCTGAAAAAGAAATGATTGAGTCTTAAACAGCGATAATTAAAAATGACGCCTTTAAAACCATACTTAATTAGGTCAATTTATGAATGGATTATTGATAATGATCTAACGCCCTACTTATTGGTGGACGCAGAAAATAGCCGTGCGATTTTGCCAGTTCAGTTGATTGAAGATGGAAAGATACTTTTAAATATAAGACCTGAAGCTACAGATGCTCTTTCTGTTGGCAATGAGTGGATTGAATTTAACGCAAGGTTCAGCGGTAAACCAATGCATATCGTAGTGCCTGTAGTTGCTGTATTAGCCATCTACGCGAAAGAAAATGGTAAAGGCATGGTCTTTGATCATGAAGATGGGGAGGCTGATGAAACTCCACCTCCAACAAATAAGCCTCCAGTAAAGCCTAATTTAAGAGTAGTAAAATAATACCTAATTAGGTGTTAGGTTTAAAGGGTGGAGGGGTCTTATTTCACTAGTAGCAAATCAATTAAGAGATGTAAAGTTCAGTAGTGAATGGCACCGAATATGTTATTAATGGATTCATAGATATTTTGATATTCCATGAGCTTTAAGTCCCCATGCCATTAGTGATTCTATTCTATGAGAGCCACCAGTCATTCGTATAATGACTGTTTTAACTATCTGCTTAAAAAACAAATATCCCTGATTCTGATGGTTGTCTAGATACTCGCAAAGTGTTTTTCCATTAATCTCAATCAAAGAGCCGTTGGTAACGGCGGTGATAGAGTTAATTCGTTCGCTTGAGTCGAATAAAGAGATTTCCCCAAAAAAATCTCCCTTTATAAGATCACTGATGCCTGCTTGAATATTTCGCCGTTCTTCGATGTCTACATGAATGCTTTCTCTTAAAACGCCTTCTTCAATTAAAAAAAACGATTTGCTAATATCGCCCTGACGGATAATAATTTCATTGCTAATAAATTGACGGCGTATCCAGGCTGTTCCTTCGCGGAAATTAGGGTCCTTGATAATTTCGTTAATGGTTGAGTTTAATATATTAACTGTATTTAACTCTTGCTCTTGAGATAGAAATGACATCTTAGTTTTTAGTAAGATAAGTATTAGTTTTAATTCCCTTTTTAAAATTGAAGTATAGTTGTTAATGGATTTATTCCAATTATTGTAATTAAGTAGAGTTGAATGAGTAACAATATTTAGAATGCTTTATCATAATTACATGTTAAAGAAGAAATAACCTAGTCATTTCTAAATCTTATTGATGGTTAATCGTTTATAATATTAAACAAGAACTTAGGCGGTTTATATTTTATCTCGCTTGGGATAGGTTTATTGCAATATATTGATTAGGGTTGAGGCATGGCTGAAATTTTTTCTGAGAACCTAACAACTCAAGCATCCAAGCTTAGTG
Organism: uncultured Methylococcaceae bacterium; assembly: GCA_903908165.1. Taxonomy (GTDB): domain Bacteria; phylum Pseudomonadota; class Gammaproteobacteria; order Methylococcales; family Methylomonadaceae; genus Methylobacter_C. The sequence goes on from CAIVQX010000017.1 coordinate 12,964, forward strand.
TATATATTATTACCTTCAATGAGGCGGATAAGATTGCTGCAGCTTTGCAAAGTGTAGCTTGGGCCGATGAGGTGTTGGTGTTGGATTCGAACAGTAGTGATGATACTGTCAAGATTGCAGAAGAGTTGGGTGCCACAGTTAAACAAATTCCATTTACTACATTTGGTAAGTTGCGAAATGATGCAATAGCATCATGCCAACACGAATGGGTATTTAGTCTTGATGCAGACGAGCGATGTACCCCTGCAGCTAAAGCAGAAATTTTACGGGTGCTGTCACATCCAAATGCTGATGCATATTATGTTCCTCGTCGTAATTGGTTTATGGGAAGATGGATAAATCATTGTGGATGGTATCCAGATTATCGTCAGCCCCAACTATTTCGTAAAAGTGCTTTGACATTTGATAATAGTGAAGAGGTGCATGAATCATTCACGGTACAAGGTAAGATCGGTTATTTCAAGGCAGCTATAATTCAGGTTCCTTTTCAAAACCTAGAACAATTACTTCATAAGACGCAGCGTTACTCTTCATTAGGTGCCCGTAAATTAAATCGAAAAGGAAAATCTGTTAGCATGACTACTGCCTTAGTGCATGGGTTATGGGCTTTCTTTCGTATTTATGTAATCAAACTTGGTTTCTTAGATGGGTGGCCAGGTTTTGTATTAGCCTTTGGTAATTTTGAAGGCACATTTTATCGTTATGCAAAGGCTACAACGGCAAATATAAATTGGACTGATCCGCCTGTTGATGAGATCGATCTAAAATAATTTTCGTATATTTGATTCAATATAATATCGGATCTGGTTTAATGGTTTTATTTACATTACTTTAAATAATATAGATTTATAGATTGGTGAAGTTTTAGTACTACAGTAGTTTAGAAACTCACCGTATAATGACCTGTTATTTTAAGTGATAGTTTAGGTGTCGATTATGCAAATTATTCAGGAAGCACTCACGTTTGATGACGTTTTATTGGTGCCTGCGCACTCTACTGTGTTGCCACGTGATGTAGAAATGAAAACACGGTTGACAAGAGACATAACGCTTAATATCCCATTGGTTTCAGCTGCTATGGATACCGTTACGGAGGCAAGGCTAGCTATCGCAATTGCTCAAGAAGGAGGGATAGGAATTATTCATAAGAATATGACTATAGAGCAACAAGCCAGAGAAGTCCGTCATGTAAAAAAGTATGAGAGTGGCGTAATCAAAGATCCCATCACTGTTTCGCCTAATGTAAGTATACGCGATGTTATTAAATTGACGCGTGCCAAAAATATTTCCGGAGTTCCGGTAGTCAATGGCGATGAATTGGTTGGGATAGTGACCAGTCGTGACTTGAGGTTTGAGACGCGTTTTGATGAGCCAGTTTCAAAAGTTATGACACCTAAAGAACGATTAGTTACAGTTATCGAAAATACAGATCGTAAAGAAGTTATTGCTTTGTTGCATAAACATCGTATCGAAAAGGTACTTGTGGTAAATGATTCATTTCATTTGCGTGGCATGATTACTGTCAAAGATATACAAAAAGCAAAAGATTACCCATTAGCTTGTAAAGATGAGCAGGAACGTTTGCGAGTTGGTGCAGCAGTTGGCACCGGCAATGATACTGAAGAGCGCGTTGGGGCATTGGTTGAAGCAGGTGTAGATGTTATTGTCGTTGATACGGCGCATGGTCATTCAGCGGGTGTTTTGGATAGAGTGCGCTGGGTTAAACAGACTTATCCATTTGTCCAGGTAATAGGAGGTAATATTGCTACCGCAGCAGCTGCATTGGCGCTAGTGGAAGCCGGTGCTGATGGGGTGAAGGTCGGTATTGGTCCTGGATCTATTTGTACAACAAGGATTATTGCAGGTGTTGGCGTTCCTCAGATTACTGCAGTTAGTAATGTAGCGGATGCTTTGAAAGGAACAGGTGTGCCGTTGATTGCGGATGGCGGTATTCGTTATTCTGGTGATGTTGCCAAAGCGCTGGCTGCTGGGGCATATGCTGTGATGTTGGGTGGTTTGTTTGCCGGTACTGAAGAGGCGCCTGGTGAAGTTGAATTATATCAAGGACGATCATATAAATCTTATCGTGGTATGGGTTCCCTGGGCGCCATGGCGCAACAGCAAGGTTCTAGTGATCGCTACTTTCAGGAAGAAACTGATTCAGTTGAAAAATTGGTTCCGGAAGGCATTGAAGGTCGTGTACCTTATAAGGGAAGTTTGCTTGCAGTAATTCATCAGTTGTTAGGTGGAATCCGTGCCAGTATGGGTTACACAGGTAGTCAAACGATAAGCATAATGCATGAAAAAGCACAGTTTGTAAGAGTGACAAGTGCAGGTATGAGGGAAAGTCATGTTCATGACGTCGCTATTACAAAAGAAGCACCTAATTATCGTACAGAATAGTTCCTAAAAATTTGGAAATGATGATGTGAATGGAAGATTCCATAGGAATTATGGAAATAAGATTAATTTAGGTTAAATTATATAACAAAACAGTGAAAGCAGACTTGACTAATATCCATACTCACAAGATTCTAATTTTAGATTTTGGATCACAATACACTCAGTTAATCGCACGTCGCATTCGTGAAATTGGTGTTTATTGTGAAATTTATTCCTGTGAATGCAGTGAAAAAGAAATCAAAGATTTTACGCCCAATGGGATTATCTTGTCAGGTGGGCCTGATACTGTAACTAGTGGTGATACTGCAAGAGCACCTCAGGTGGTATTTGAACTTGGCGTACCAGTATTGGGAATTTGTTATGGCATGCAGACCATGACTGAGCAGATGGGTGGCAAGGTTGAAACTTCAGATCATAGAGAGTTTGGTTATGCACAAATAAGAGCGCGAGGTCATTCAAAGTTATTGTCTGGTATAGAAGATCATCTTTCAGATCAAGGTTTCGGTTTGCTAGATGTATGGATGAGTCACGGTGACCGTGTTGTTGCCTTGCCTGATGGTTTTAAGTTAATTGCCAGTTCAGACGGAGCACCTATTGCAGGAATTGCTAACGAAGAAAAGTCTTTTTATGCCTTACAATTTCATCCTGAAGTGACACATACCAAACAAGGCGGACGTATTCTGTCACGATTTGTATTGGATATATGTGGTTGTGTTGCGCTCTGGACAGCTAGTAATATTATTGAAGATAGTATCGCCGCTGTGCGGAAAAAAGTTGGAACTGATCATGTTATTTTAGGGTTATCGGGAGGGGTTGATTCCTCTGTAGTTGCAGCACTTTTACATAAAGCAATTAAAGACCAACTTACTTGTGTATTTGTTGATACAGGATTGCTACGTTTACACGAAGGCGATCAGGTTATGTCAATGTTTGCAGTAAACATGGGCGTTAAAGTGATTAGGGTTAATGCGGAGCAACGTTATTTGGATGCATTGGTTGGTATCTCGGATCCTGAGCAGAAACGTAAAATTATCGGTAATCTGTTTGTTGAAATATTCGATGAAGAGGCCGCAAAAATTTCCGATGCAAAATGGTTGGCGCAAGGTACTATTTATCCAGATGTGATTGAATCAGCTGGATCAAAAAGTGGGAAAGCACATTTAATAAAATCACACCATAATGTTGGTGGGTTACCAGAAAATATGGTTTTAAAACTGGTTGAACCGTTGCGTGAATTATTCAAGGATGAAGTGAGGCGATTAGGATTAGAGTTGGGTTTACCAGCGGATATGGTTTTTCGTCATCCTTTTCCAGGCCCAGGTTTGGGTGTAAGAATTTTAGGTGAAGTGAGAAAGCAATATGCAGATTTATTGCGCCAAGCTGATGCTATTTTTATTGAAGAATTGTATCGACATGATCTTTATGACAAAGTGAGCCAAGCTTTTGCAGTATTTTTACCGGTTAAATCAGTTGGAGTAATGGGTGATGGGCGACGTTATGATTATGTGGTTGCTATACGTGCAGTAGAAACCATTGATTTTATGACTGCTCGTTGGGCTCATTTACCTTATGAGTTTCTTGATTTGATATCCCGCCGCATTATTAATGAAGTGCCAGGCATTTCTCGGGTTGCTTATGATATATCTGGAAAACCTCCGGCAACTATTGAGTGGGAGTAGTTTTTCGTACTTAAGTTATTGATTTATAGTATTATTTTAGTTACACAAAAGTTTCACATCTAAAAAGTAGTCGTTGATTTAATTACGTTTTCAATTTATAGTTACACAAAACGTTGCACAAAATTGCGACTACTCAAAATCGTAGTAACTCAAAACTTAAATGGCACTCAAAAAAGTTAATTTCGAAGAAAACGAAGAGAGCATATTTGACGACGCTGTAATCTACACCCGCGGTAGATATTGGCAGTTTAGAATGTGGTTAACTAAAGAGCGTAAATACGCTCGCTTCAGCCTAAAAACAACAAATAGAAACACAGCCATCGATAAAGCTAAGCTCCATTATCACGAGCTTATGTCTAAGCAATTAGCAGGAAAATCATACTTTTCATTCACAACTAAAATAGCTGTTGAGGAATACATCAAGCAAAGGCAAAAAGATGTAGATGTTGGCTTGATAGTAAAGGGCAGATTAGGCACGATAAA
>CAIVQX010000018.1 GCA_903908165.1 uncultured Methylococcaceae bacterium
ATTGCAGCGTCCGATACAACTGACTTTTTATAATGGCAATGGCTTAGGTAAATTAGTGGATGTAGATAATGTGCAATTACTCGATGAGGCCGGTGCAGATGTTTTGGTAAATGGAGATTTTAAGAAAGGTAGTGACTTTTGGTTTTTTGCCACCGAAAAACATAATCCATGGCATATCTTTAATTTTTGGATACATTTGTTATTCGATCTGGGCTGGTTAGGCAGTATTACGTTTTCTTTGTTATTTGCAAAAGCTTTATATACGCTTTGTCGTCGGTTGTTGCGGGTAGATATATTTGCGTGTGTATTATTGTCATCTTTCAGTGGTTTTATGGTTGTTGGTTTTGTTGACAGCCCTTTTGATGCACCTCGTTTGACGTTGTTGTTTTTTTTATTGTTATTTTTTGCCTTGATGCGAAGACCCCGAGCCTGGACGACAAATTGAAAGGTACTTTGTCGGTTAAGGATGGTTGTTTTCAAAAATTAGACATTAGTATTGGTTCGTAATTATGCCTAGTAATATAAATCTTATGGTCTAGAATTTAGGTTGACTAAGCCTAAAAGTTAGAAAAATATCGTGATAGGCCATGCTTAAGCTTGAAATTACTTTTCAAATTACACAGTTACCGTGATATTTAAAAATGATCATCAAAATCAATATAGTTACAAATGAGTTGGTGGCTAGAGTAGCTTTTTTTGGGATATTGTTGGTTTTTTTTTCCAGTGCTTGTGGTACTGAGCAAGATCTTGCCGATACGCTATCAAAATTAAAACCAGGTATCGTGGCAGTTGGTACTTATATGCCTAAACGAAATCCACGCGCTGTTTTTCTTGCTACGGGGTTTACAGTCGGAGATGGCAGCCTGATTGTCACAAACTGGCATGTTATTCCAGAGCAGATAGATTATGAACACTTGGAGCAATTGGCAGTTTTTTATCATAAAGATAATAGCGATAAAGTTATTGTCGCAACAGCATTAGCGTTAGACAAAGAGCATGATTTGGCTGTCTTGAAAATTAAGGGGGAGGTTTTACCACCACTTAAATTGGGATCGGTTTCAGCGGTCAGGGAAGGTCAGTTGTATGCCTTTACAGGATTTCCAATAGGTATGGTTTTGGGGCTTTTTCCGGTTACACACAGAGGTATAGTTTCTGCTATCACACCTAATGTTATTCCAATGGTAAGAGCAGAGGAGCTAAATGTAAAATTACTCAGGCGATTACAAGAACCCTATAAGGTATTTCAACTGGATGCAACCGCCTATCCCGGCAATAGTGGTAGTCCACTTTATCATCCTGAAACCGGTGATGTAATAGGTATTATTAATAAAGTGTTTATACAAGAGAGTAAAGAAAATGCTCTAACAAAGCCCAGTGGTATTACTTATGCGATACCCGTTAATTATCTTCAAAATCTTCTTAAAGCCAAGGTTTTTCAATAGTAACGCCTGATTTTTATAAAAAACATCAATAATAGGAAAGTGACATGATTCGCATTTTTCGCCACTATATATCTAGAGCTTATTTATGGCTATTGTTGATTGAGTTTTGCATGTTTTTTTCTGCTATGTATTTTGGTAGTAGTATCCGTTTTTTAACGACAAAGTCTTGGTATACCTTGGAAGATATTACTTTTGCAAGCTTAATATTTTCATCGGTGATGACTTTTTCCTGTTTAGGATTGGGCTTATATAGAAGGACGTTAAGCAGGGAAGAATATAATCTGGTCGCAAGAACGTGCGTTAGTTTTAGCATCTCTATTTTGGTAATTATTGCCATCTACTATTCGATACCAGAACTTTATATTGCTCGCAGTGTTTTAATTTCAGCCACTGTTTTTGCTCTTTTCGGGATAATGATAACCCGTTTATTGTTTTATAAGATCGCTAATATTGACCGATTAAAGAGACGTTTTTTGGTCATTGGTAGTGGCAAAAAAGCCAGTCAATTAATTAGCCTTAATAATTTACTTATTCATAGAGGTTTTAAGATAGTTGGTTTTTTGGCTATGCCAGATGAGATTTCTGTCATAGATCAGCGTGATCAAATTAACTACAATAAAAAAATAATCGCCATTGCCGAGCAATATAAAATTGATGAAATAATTATTGCTCTAGATGATAGGGCAATGGAATTGCCGATTGATGAGCTTTTGGACTGTAAGATGTCA
>CAIVQX010000019.1 GCA_903908165.1 uncultured Methylococcaceae bacterium
AAGTTAAGACTTATAAGAGGAGATAATTTTACCGTGTTTAGATATTTTGTCCACATATTATCTTTTTAGTAAAAGATAGCGACATAATGTACTGTATTTAGAGTATGAATAATAACTTATGGATTACATTATTATTTTATATGACAGTATAAATCTGTAATGGTTAAGGATATTAATGTAATAACAATGTTTTTAATAAAGATAAATGAGAATGTAAATTTTACAGATTTATTGTTTTTTTTTGCAGTTAAGTACCTTCCAAAAAAATAATTAGAAATTGTTAACATATTTATTCAGCTCACATTTTTACTAGTCGGTAAAAGATATGTTTGGCGATTTCAGCTATGGACAGGTAAAACATAACTATCATTAATAGCAAGCCGATTAAAGATAACGGTAAGGGTACAAACCCCAATATCGGTGCGATAGGTGTAAAGGGTAAAGATAGTGTGAAGGCAACAACCATTAAGGTTGTCGCAATCAGATAGTCTCCGGGTCGCGTTTTAAAAAAAGAGTTACTACTACGCACGACAAATACAATTAACGAAGCTGAAACTACTGATTCTAAAAACCAAGCTGTTCGAAATTGTTCAGCAGAGACATCCAATGCAATCAGCAATCCAAAAGTCATGAAATCGAATAAAGAACTAACGAATCCAAAAGTAATCATAAATTTACGAATAAATTTGATATCCCACCGACGAGGTTGCGCAACCATTTGCGTATCAACATTATCTGAAGCTATTGTCATTTCTGGAAAATCAGTCAGTAAATTAGTCAATAAAATTTGTTTGGGTAATAATGGCAAAAAGGGTAGGAATAAAGAAGCACCTGCCATACTGAACATATTGCCAAAATTGGAACTGGTGGCCATGAACACATACTTTAAGATGTTGGCAAAAGTAATTCGACCCTCTCTCACACCTTGAACCAGTACGCCCAAATCTTTTTCTAGTAGTACAATTTGAGCAGTTTCCTTGGCGACATCTGCTGCGCTATCGACTGATATGCCAACATCCGCGGCATGTAATGCCGATACATCATTAATGCCATCACCTATGTAACCAACGACAAAACCAGCTTTCTTTAACGCGAGGATAATACGTTCTTTTTGATTAGGCTCAATTTCTGCAAATAAATTAACCTCTGCTACTTGATTTATAAGCGCAGACTCACTCATTTCACGAATTTCGGATCCGGTAAGTAATTCGTGTTCGGCTATTCCAAGTTGTTTGCTTACAGTCTTTGCTACCAAGCGGTTATCACCTATAATAATTTTGAGTGTTACTCCTAAAGTATTTAATTGTTGGATTGTTTGGGAACATCCTGTTTTGGGTGGATCGAAAAACACCAAAAAACCTAGAAAACACAAATCAAACTCATCGGTTTTATCCAGTTCGGTTTGGTTGGGCATTAGTTTGTAGGCCAGTCCCAAAGTACGAAATCCTTTTCGACTAAACTCTTCATAGCGGTCCATTATGAAGGTGGACTCTTGTTCAATCGCGACCAATGATCCATCGCTCATTTCTGCCTGTGAACAAATGGCCAATATATTAGTTAAAGCACCTTTTGTTACTAAAATAGTTTCACCTTGGTCTTTTAGCAAAAGACTTAAGCATTTGCGATAAAAATCGTAGGGAACTTCTGCGAGTTTCTCGCATTTTTTTTAAATCAAATTTCTGATATTGTCTGATGGCATCATCGATTGGATTACTAAATCCAGTTTCATAAAATGAATTAAGGTAGGCATAGCGGGCCAATTTGTCATTAACATTACTTGATAAATCCAAAATAGCATGAACATGGACGGTGCCTTCTGTTAATGTTCCAGTTTTATCGGAACAAAGTACGTTCATGCTGCCAAAGTTTTCTATCGAGGCCAATTGTTTGACAATAACTTTTTGCTCTGCCATTCGTCTGACGCCATGAGCCAAATTAACACTAATTATTGCAGGTAGTAATTGTGGTGTTAATCCGACTGCTAGCGCCAATGCAAACAAATTGAATCAATAACCGGTTTGGTGAGATACACATTTACGGCAAAAATGAGACTGACCAGAATTAGTGTAACTTCCATCAGCAAATAACCAAAACGTCTGATTCCGTGTTCGAATTCTGTTTCTGGAGCTTTAAATTGGATACGATGAGCAAGTTTACCAAACTCTGTAGATTGCCCTGTTTTAATGACTAGTACAGTAGCTTTGCCACTTTGCACATGAGTTCCCATCCATAAAGCATTGGTACGCTCAACTAACGGAGTATCTCCCGGTAATATGCCCGGTAATTTTTCTACGGGATAACTTTCTCCCGTCAATAGCGCCTCATCTATGAAAAGATTGTCAGAGTCAATAAGTAAGCAGTCTCCCGGAATAATATCTCCTAGAGTTAAACGCTCACTGGGGATTTCTGTTGGGACGCCATCTCGTAATGTGCAGACGGTTATTTGGACTATAGCAAGTAATTCTTTTATGGCACTGGCGGCACCTTTTTCCTGCCAAAACCCCAAGCAACCACTAATTAATACAATTGTTAATATAATTGCCGCATCCAGTCGATCATTTAAAAAAAATGATAAGCCAGTAGCAAAGAGAAGAATAAGAATAATGGAGTTTTTAAATTGGGCAAAAAATAAACGGATATTGCCAGCTTCATTTTTGTGGTTTAGTCGATTAAAACCATAGTTTTTTATGCGTTGTTCGACATCTTGATTTCTAAGACCTTGGTGTGATGTGTTTAACAGTTTATATTGCTGTTCAATAGAGATATTCCAAAACGCATTATTAACATCTGAGTTTTTTTGTTTTTTAGAGCATCCCATCTTAAATCCTTATGATATAAACAGTTATGTATTTAAGATGGTTTTTAAAAGTTATTCATCCATGCTTTAAAAGCTTAACTTGGTTGGCTAGTCAAAACTCGATTTTTAGCCATAATAAAAGCGCTATGAGGGACATATAAAAGATCGGCAATCTTTCTAACTAGGTATTCTTCTTGGATATCCAAAATGCCATCAATAAAAGCAATTTTCCAGAGTGATTCAATTAGACGAACTTTTTGTTCTTGACTGTACTCTTTGTTAATTAAGGAGGTAAACTGATAATAATCAGTTGCTTGTGTTCGTTGCTGTTCTGCTAACTGGAGTAGTGATGTTGTCTGTTCAGTCGTTAAAGAAAAATTTTTATTAATCAATGAGAGGATAATATCTTGCTCTTTTGCTTCAATTTTATCGTCCATTTGCATCATTTCCAAAAATAGAGCAACGGTGGCAAGCTGGATTTTTTCTTCCGTAGTTTCGCTAGGAGCAGAAAGAGCTAGATGTTGTTCAAAGAAAAGTTTGATCTGGTTAAGCATTTTGGTGTCCGATTTAATAACAACAGTTGATATTTATTCGCGTTTACTTAATGCATCAGCTGCACTTTGAGCAGCAACGTGGCCATCCCCTGCAGCCGCTTGATAAAGTTCAAGTGCTTTCTTTTCATCTTTAGGTACACCTAAGCCATTTTCGTACATATAAGCAAGTTCGTATTGGGCATCAATATCACCATCTAGGGCTTCTCTTTGCAATTTTTCGGGTATTTTTTTCTCTACTTTAGAAGCAATTGACTCGAGATGATTGATTTCTTTTTCCTCGACATCGTCACTACAGGATAAGAGAAATAGAGGAATTGTTAAGGCCATTGCAATAACGGTGAGTTTTTTCTGGGTTTGTAACAGCTTCATGATGTAGCCTTTTAAAATTAAATTAATCGTTAAGTCCAGTCATCATCACTATAATCTGAACTACTGTCATCCCAAGAGGAATCGTCTGTTATACCGAAGTCATTACCCCCCATATCATCGTTATTGTCACTTAAGTTAGATGCGCCCCAAGGTGATGTATCAGGTGACGATGTTTCTGGGTTGTTATTAACTCTGTGACCATCAACAAAGTGATGCATCAAGGCTTCTCCAGCAACAACACCTGCCCCTAGGGCTGCACCGGTTGCAAGGCTTCCCATAAGACCAGACCCCATCCCTCCAGTAGTTTGCCCTGTCATTGGGTTGGTGCTGCCAGCGCCGATAGGGGGAGTATTTTGAGTAGCATTATTGCCTGCATAGTTATATTTATTGCTAGGAATTGCTCTCGAGTTACGCTGCATCATAAATCGTATTAGCCATATAATAAAAGCTAATCCGATGAATAAGAGAATTGTCGGCAACCATTTTGCGACACCCGATGCGAGGTCAGCATTATTGTAATTATTAGGTTGCGTTACATTAGAAGAGGAAGTGCTAACTTTACTTCTAAGTTCCTGGACTGCTTCGGGTTTAGCAAAAGGTAATCCAGGTTGTAAACCTTCAGCAATAGTCAATTCATTAGCGGCTTTGTTAAATTGTCCTTGTTTTGCTAGTAACTCGGCTTCTACGAAGTGTGCTTTGGCGCTGTTGGGGTGTTCACGTAGTACTTTGTCCATCATCGATTGTGCTTCAGCAAACTTTCCAGCTGAGGCGGCTAAATAGACTTGATGCATTGTTATATCGGTTTCAGCAAAACTTGGTGCTGTAACGCATAGTGAAATAAGTAATAAGGCAAAAACACGAGGCTTGAACATGGCTTAAGATCCTAAATTGAGTTGATTAATCTATATAATATTGTACGACAATGTGGGCTAATTCATTTATATCAATAAGTTTTGATAATTAATTCTTGGTAATGAGGTTGTTGTGTTGAGTGAATTGATAAAGTTTGTCGTTATGCTCATATAAGATAATAAAGTTACTGTAATATTACTCCGATGAGAATTGCAAAATTCGACAACTTGTTTTCTAGAAAATTCCAAGATTTTGATAAAATTAGGAGTATTTTCTTAATGTATTTTTCAACTAGCAGTTTGTACTGTAAAAATTGAGTGGATGAATTAAAAAGAGGATTTTTGTTTGATATCGTTTTTATTTTAGATAAAAATGATTCTATAGTTTTGTCTCTGAGTGAGAGGGTTGCCAGACCAATCCAATTAAAGTCAACAAGCAAAAAGTAGCACCCGTGTAAAAAGTAGTAGTAGCGCCAAATTCATCCCAGACAAAACCAGCTAAAACACTTGCAGCCAATAATGCTAAGCCACTCATCAGGTTAAAAAAACCATAAGCGGTTCCCCGCAGATCGGCTGGTGCATTATCAGCCACCATTGCCGCGAGTAGACCTTGTGTCATACCCATGTGGATTCCCCATAAAGTAACACCTATCAAGAGGGTACTCCAGTGAGTGCTATTAGCCAGAATTAGATCAGCGATTATTAATACAATCATACCAAGCCTGAGTAATTTGTAATGTGATATATGATCAGAGAGTTTTCCAAAGGGTTAAGCGGAAGTGGCATAGATAATTTTCATTGCTACCATCACCAAAGGCGTCAACGCTATAGGGATGTTGATTTGAAGCGCCAGTAATACAAGAAATGCTTCACTAAAACGGGCGAGCATGAAAAGTGCACCAATGGTGGCCACCCACCAATAGGATAAGCTTAATCGCTGCAAGTTTTTTCGACTAATAGGGTTAATTCTTCTTTCCGAATGAGAGTGTTTAGGTTCTTTAATTCCAAAAAAAAAAAGTAAGGTAACGGCTAGTATTCCAGAGATGACAGCTACCCAAAAAACGGCTCTAAAATCATTTGCCCAATGCAGCATTAAGCCAACAGGGGGCCAAGAAAAGCACCAACGGTATCCAATGATTGTCTTAACCCAAAGGCGGCTCCTCGTAGATCTGAAGGAGTAATATCAGCGACCAATGCATCGCGAGGTGCTCCGCGCACCCCTTTACCGATTCTATCGAGTAAACGGGCAGTTAATACAAGTCCGCTGCTAGACGCTAAGGCGAATAGAAGTTTGGTTAGAGCACCTAAGCTATAACCAAATAGAGCAAGGCCTTTGCGTTTGCCAATATAGTCGCTTATTATTCCCGAAAATACTTTTACAATTAAGGCAATTGATTTGCTAAGCCTTCAATAATGCCTATAGTTAAAACACTGCTGCCTAGTGTTGTGACCATGAATAAAGGTAGCAAACTATGTATCATCTCTGACGAGATATCCATCAGCATGCTTAAAAACCAAGCCCCCATATACTCTTGGGAATTTGGCCTAGTCTATTGCCATAGCGTGACATTATGGTTGATTTTAGTGTCGATGAGGCTGCTGTATGCCAGGAATCATAAGAGTTAAGGCGCACTCGTGAGATGTTGTGCCTAGCTCAATTTGTAAGGTACTGTGATGGACGAAGTAATGTTCTTTAAGCGTCAATATAATGTCATCGATGAAAGCATCACCAGGATGACCATTAGGCATCACTAAATGAACTGTTAGCGCATTTTCAGTGGTACTCAACCCCCAAATATGTAGATCATGAACTTCTGTTATTCCTTCTAATTGGCATAAGTAATCATTAATGGCTAGTGCATTGACCTGATTCGGTACGGCATTTAAGGCTAGTTGCAGGGACTCGCGTAGTAGGCTCCAAGTGCCAGCTACAATCACAATAACGATAATTAGACTCATAACTGGATCGAGCCAGTACCAATCAGTATATATGATGGCGATGCCTGCAATAACGACAGCAAGAGATACCGCTGTGTCCGCTACCATGTGTAAGTAAGCACTACGTATGTTTAAATCACCTTTACTGTCTTTCATTAAAAATAGCGCTGAAAGGCCATTAATTATAATACCAACTCCAGCTACTATTGATATAGTTAGGCCTTCTATAACGGGGGGTTCTGAAAAACGATGAATAGCTTCCCAAGCTATTGCACCGCAGGCGATAAGTAGTAGCATGGCATTGGCAAGGGCGGCTAGAATTGAAGTGCTGCGCAACCCATAGGTATAACGTTTGCTGGGTTGTTTGCGAGCCAATATAACAGCACTCCAAGATAAAACCAGACCCAGTACATCTGAAATATTATGCCCGGCATCAGCTATTAATGCTGTTGAATTAGTCATAAAGCCATAACCAAATTCAACAGCAACATAAATCAGGTTTAAGAGGATAGTGATTCCGAAGATGCGACTTTGGTTTTTGGGGGCAGGATGTTGATGACCTTTCGAATGGTTATGATGGTGAGCCATTAATCTATTTCCTCATTCAACATGTTTTATGTCCATATATTATCAGATTATTATGGGGGAGATATCCATAAGTTATCTGTGAGTTTTTACTTTACATATAATAAAGATGAAAAAACTAACGGCAAATAAAACAGTTTAATTCAGAAAATCAAAGGACTATCTTTTGCCGTAAAGTTAAAGAGTGAAAGTGACTCGAATTTGGATAGGTAGCAGTTGTCGGAGTTGAGCTTAAAATCTATTAGCTAAACAATAACTGCGTTGTAATTTAGTGGGAGGCTTTTAACTAAAAGTTTGAAGTGATGATTATCCATATAAAAAGGATTATGTTTGAATCGATCACGTCCTTGTGATTTATTCGTATAGGTTATTTTTGTGGGTATAAATATTATACTTTGGCTTCTTTGGGCAAAAATAATGAATGTCCTGAGAAATTCTTATGTTTATCTAACCCAATAAACTGACATTTTCCGCCGCTTTCTTCATAATTATGTTTAAAGTCCTCTAGAAATTCTAATACGGTCAGGTCAATAAAGTAAGTATTATGTAGTTTAAAGATAATAGACTTGCCCTTTTCAATATCGCCTAAACCGCTCTTTAATGGCATAAAATTTGAAAAAATAGCAGACCGAGCTATATTGACCTCATATGTATTTGCATCTTTCTTTTCAATTTCGAAATGAATTTTAAAAAGATTATTTAGATTAACTCCGCGTAATAAGTGAAGTATAAATTTGGTCAAGATACCAATACCTACACCGATTAATAAATCAGTAGCTAACACACCAATAATTGTAACAACAAACATAAATAATTGTTCTTTCCCCATTTTCAAAATATGGTGAAACGTTTTTGGTGATGATAGTCGATATCCGGTAAAGACTAACAGTGCCGCTAGCGCCGCTAGGGGGATGCTGTGGATTACTTTTGGAAATGCTACTACAAATATCAGTAAGAACATACCATGAAAGAAATTGGCCCATTGGGTCTTAGCACCATTGCTAACATTTGCAGAGCTTCGGACGATCTCAGCTATCAATGGTAAGCCACCAATGAGCCCAGCTAAAAAATTACCTATGCCGATAGCAGTTAAATCTTTATCAAGATTGGCATGACGTTTGTATGGATCGAGTTTATCGACTGCCATAGTACTCAGTAAAGTCTCTAAAGTTCCTACCAAGCTGATACTGAGTACAGCTTCCCAGAATTCTAAGGTGGGTAGTTTCGAAAAGTCGGGAAAATAAAAGCTGGACATGAAGTTGTCTGAAATAGCGACTAAAAATTTAGGCCCTACATTGTCTTCATGATGCGATAAAAAGGTTGCATCTGGCAGGAATAAATACATGTGTTCATGATCTAAATCAAAATACTTAGCCAAGCCTATACCGACTATCACTACTATCAGTGGTGCTGGAATCATCTTCAATGATGGGTTTTTTATCATTGACCAGATAATTAGTATTGCTAAGCCTGTTAGACCAATCAGTGCAATTTCATAATTTGGGTTTAGGATGCTATGGGGGATTTGAGCAATAGTTGACAGAAGACTACTGCCTTTTTCTGGGGCAGTCCCAAATAAAACATGAAGTTGTTTGGCCATAATAATAATACCAATGGCAGCTAACATGCCGTGCACTACTGATGCTGGAAAGAATGCACTGAGCCTTCCTGCTTTGACAACGCCGAGTAAGATTTGTAAGGCACTAGCTACGACAATGGCAGCAAGGGTATATCGATATCCTGCCATGCTATCACCTTGACCAAGCTCTTGAACTGCGCCCAGTACTACGACTATCAAGCCAGCAGCAGGGCCATTGATGGTGACATATGAACCGTTAATACGTGAAACTAATACACCGCCAATGATAGCGGTAATAATACCTGCCGATGGTGGGAAACCTGAGGCCATTGAAATGCCAAGACACAAGGGTAAGGCAATAAGAAAGACCAAGAAACCTGAAAGTAGATCACTGCGCCAGTTTTGTTTTAATCCAGCTAGTCCGGTTTTTGGCAATAAGGACATTGAAGTTTCTCGCATATAAATTCTCTTTTATAATAAAAATTACTTAGTACAAGCTATTTCCATGCCAATATTTAACTGTCGTTCTAATTCAATGAATTAATTGATGTATGTTATTAAAGGATGTATCAAAATGGAAGTTAGAACCGCGTATGATGGGTGTAAAACACCAATAAGTAGTTCAGTTGCACCACTCACAATAATGCTGATTTGTGAAAATTACATTCATATCTGGCCCTATAGGACGAAAATTTTTCACATTCCTCTCTTGTGGTAAAATTTAGAAATTGATATGTATAAGTTTTTTGTTTTAAGATTTTGGTATTAACTTTAGTTTAGGGAGATGGGCTTGGAAGTAGATTGGCCAGAGAGCTATAAGATGGGGCGACGTAAATTAGTCACTATTCTGGATAAAATGATTATTCAGGATTTGATTAAGACTTTGTTCTCTGTTTTGACAGTCATTGTGGTGATTATTGTCAGTCGGCAATTTATCAGAATTCTTGATGGGGCTATTGCGGGGCAGGTGTCTGACGAAACACTATTAGATATTTTAGGCTTAAAAATGATTGTTGCAACTGTTGAGTTTCTTCCAGTTGCTTTATTTATGTCGGTATTAATGGTTATGGGGAGAATGTATAGAGACCATGAGATGGCCGCTGTTGCTTCAGCAGGAGGAGGAGCAGTAACGATCTATCGTGCAGTATTTCTGTTAGTTATACCATTGAGTATCATTGCTACTGTATTGTCCTTGTACGTTTCGCCATGGGCGGAGTCGCAAGCGGATAAGTTAATACAACATGACGAGGAGTCGGCTGAGTTACGAGGAATAGCAGCGGGAAAGTTTACTGAATATAGTCATGGCGATTTAGTTTTTTATGTTGAGGATATTAGTGCTGACAATAAGATGCATAAGGTTTTTTTAGAAAACAGGCGTCAGGGTAATGTCAGTATTATCAATGCAGAATCAGCACATTTTGAAGAATTGCCTGGAGGGCAATATATTTTTTTTGAGAATGGAGAGCAAGTAAAAGGTTTGCCTGGAAGTTTAAATTACGTGATTGAAAAATTCACCGAATATGCGGTGAGAATAGAAAAAAAAGTTGTTGTCGCCAAGTTTAAGCGCAATTCACTAGGTGTCGATTTATTGTGGGGATCTCATGTAAAAACTTACATTGCTGAGTTGCAGAGACGTTTTTCTATTCCATTGGGCGCATTATTGTTGAGTTTTATTGCTGTGCCTTTAGCTCAAATTTCACCGCGAGGTGGTGTTTATGGAAACATGATTGTCGGTTTCCTGATTTATTTTAGCTATGGAAATCTTATTCGTATTAGTCAAGGATGGGTTATGAATGAAACTATACCTGCTTGGTTGGGTGGTGTAGGTGTGGATTTTTTATTATTAGTCTCGGGTGGGTTTTTATTGGCAAGATTGTATGGATGGCAGTGGCTTCTTTTGAAAGTTAAAGGGAAGGTGTCGTAAGTGAATGTATTAACGGCTTATATTGTCAAAGAAGTTCTAAAAGGTTCTTTTGTCGCGTTGTTGTTATTTTTGACGTTATTTAATTTATTCACTTTTAGTGATGAGATGAAAGACCTAGAAGGGGGGTACGGGTTAAAAGAAATAATATATTACGTCGCTCTTACCTCTCCCGGTGTTCTATATGAGCTCGTTCCCTCATCAGCTTTGATAGGAAGTTTATTTATATTGGGTGCGATGGGCAATAATCGAGAGCTTATTGCCATGAGAGCGGCAGGATTATCTGTTTTTGGAATTATAAGAGCGGTACTGTTGGCGGGGAGTATTTTGGTAGCCTTTTCATTATTGGTTGGTGAGTTTGTTGCTCCAGAAACTCATCGATTAGCGCAGCTAATTAGACTTTCTGCTAAGAATGAACAAGTGATTATGGGGACAAAGTATGGGCTCTGGTTACGAGAAGGTAATAAATTTATAAATATACGGCAAGTAGTGAATGACGGTAATGTATCTGATGTTAGTATTTATGAAATGGACGATCAGCATCATTTAAAACATGCCATGCATGCTGAACAAGCTACTTTTTTAGGGAATCAAGAATGGAAAATGAGCCAAATCAAAAAGTCAGAGATTTCAATACAGAAAATGTCGGCGAGCACTCAAGATACTCAGCTTTTGAAATCATTGATTGCACCTAATTTACTACGAACAGTTGCGATTAGTCCTAATAATCTATCGTTATATGATTTGGCAAATTATGTTAGTTTTTTAAATAAAAATCATCAAAAAGCACATGCTTTTGAACAGGCTTTTTGGGGGCGTATAGTGAATCCTCTAGTCACAGTTATTATGCTTTTGTTGTCAGCACCTTTTGTTATTGGTATTAAAAGAGGTATTAGTGTTGGTGGAAGAATGATGATTGGAATTGTCTTCGGGATGAGCTTTAATATTATCGATAAGATTGTTGGGCATCTAGGATTGATTTATGAATTGAGTCCTCCGTTGATTGCATTTTTCCCAAGTTTGACTGTTTTGGCGCTTGCATTATTTGCAGTTAGTCGAATAAAAGAGTAATTTACTCAAATTTTTAATACGTTAGCGTTAATATTATTGAGTGTCTCCAATGGCCGAGGAAAAGGCATCTGCAACAAGTTCGTTCACATTATCACCGGTTAATGATTTTAAAAAAGCAGTTAAGTCTGTTATTTCTGATTCAGTTAAATTCAATGGCTTGATTAAAGGGTCAAGATTTTCATTAACAATACCTCCGCGATTATAAAACTCTACAACTTGTTTTAAAGTTTCAAAAGTGCCGTTATGCATGTAAGGGGCTGTTAATTCTATATTACGTAATGTAGGAGTTTTATATTTCCATAGATCTTGTGGTTTTTGAGTAATTTCATAGCGTCCTAAGTCATTGGCTTTGGGTTCGGATACTGTTGAAATAAAGTTTTCGCTAACCTCTGTATATATTCCTGGAGCAATTTGAACTTGTTGGGTTTTATTTGGTTTGCTCATTGCCGCATTATAGCCAATGCCTGTGTTATGGTTATTATGATCGGTAAATAAAGCGTTGTTCTTGGTGATAGTATGGCAACTTGAACATTTTGCTTTGCCGGTAAATAATTGAAAGCCTCGTTTTTCCATTACATCCAGAGCTTGTTGGTCTTTTTTATAAAACCACTGATCGAATGCTGAATTAGCTGAGTTTAGTGTGCGTTCATAGCAGGCAATCGCCATGCCAATAGTTTCCATGTCGGCTTCTTTACCAAATGCTTTTTTAAAAAGTTCCTTATAATCAATGCTGTTGTTGATTTTATCAATGACATAACCAATCGATGGATTAGCCATTTCATTATGGGCGAGTAACGGCGACCATACCTGTTGCTCTAGGGTTGATTCACGGCTGTCATGAAAAAGAGATTGTGCAAAAGCTACATTGAACAAAGTAGGTGAGTTACGTCTTACTGTGCGACCTTCAATTCCGATAGCTGTAGCCATTTCATTGCTGGTAAAGCCTTGTTCAGGCACATGGCACATGGCGCAAGAAAAAGTATTGTTAAATGACAAGCGACGGTCATAAAATAATTTTTGACCCAAGCTTATTTTATCTTTGGTTAATGGGTTGTTATTAGGTGTAGAAATGGTTGGTAAACCTAAGGGTGGAGTGTTAACGGTTTTTAATAAATTTACACTATGTCCAATTCGGTCGGGTAATGCAATAGATTGGGTTACATAATCAATTTGTTGATAATTTGATTTGTTATCACCCGGAGCATAAAGGTTATTGGTGATTGGTGCTTTTTGGGGATTAAGTGATAGGGAGTTTTGTTTTGGCTTTAAGTGTAATAATGTCTTAATGTCATTAATTAGTGTGTCAGGATGTAAAAATGTAACGCTGTAAATATTGCGTATCTGTTTGTTTTTGTCAATAAGGTAAACACGCAGCAAATGTGAAAAAGTTCCGGTAAACTTCCCCTGAGAATCATATATTTTTTGAATGCTTTGCTTATAGTGTTCTAGTATGGGTTGTAATTCTTTTGGCGATTGAGTAGTTAAAAAACGCCATTCAATCCCTTGATCCTGAAACGCTTGTCCATAATGGGACATTATTTCAGGCGTATCTTGCTCAGGATTAAAACTTATCGTTATCAGTCTTAGCTTATCATTAAGTTCTGGTTCCTTTTTTAGACGGCTTTTAATTTTTTGTAGCACGGTTGTTGCTAAAGGGCATCCATTGATATCGTTACAGGTTGAGTAAATAAAGCTAAGTAAGACAACTTTATCCCCCATCAAATTGTGTAATGTTAGGGTATTGCCTTGTGTATCAAGAACTTTACCGTTAGCTGCTAAGCCCAGTAAGGGTAGTTCATATGATCCAGGTTCAGGCGCTGAAAACTCTAGGGAGCCATAGCCAGGCCCAAGAGATTTTGAAGATAAATCAGGTTCGGCTCGAGATATGCTGAGGGTAGCGATACTTGCGAGCAATAGTATTCTTAAATATTTTAGTTGGGACATAGAGCATTAAAGGCGAGAAAAAAAACATGTGCTATTTCTAGTTGGCATACTTAAAAATAGAAGCATAGCCAACTGCCGATATTTTTCTAAATTTTCAATTGTACTATAAAGTCGCAAATAGATTCCTTGGTCAACATTATGTTAACCCTAGGGTCAGTAAAAACCGATTTAAGTTTTAGTTTTATAAGGACTTATTGGTTGTCTTTAAGGTTATAAATTAAAACTTAATTTTACCAAGGTCAAATATATAATTAGCAGATGTTTTTATCTGTAACTAAATAGATAGAGAGTATATAATGAAACGTTTTGAGCTAATCATTTACTAAATTCACATCGGAAAAATACATGCTGGGTAAGCTAGTTAAACTTGTTGTAGGGAGCCGTAACGACAGGCTTGTAAAGAAGAAAAAGAAGCTGGTCAAGAAGATCAATGCATTAGCTTTGGAATACGAGCAATTATCTGATGATGCTTTAAAAGCAAAAACTCAGGAGTTTCGTGATCGATTGGCGGAAGGTGAAAAACTGGATAATCTTATCCCAGAAGCATTTGCTGCGGTTAGAGAAGCTTCCTCGCGAGTCTTTAACATGCGTCATTTTGATGTGCAGTTGATTGGTGGCATGATACTTCATGATGGCAAAATTGCAGAGATGAAGACTGGTGAAGGTAAAACATTGATGGCGACATTAGCTGCCTATTTGAATGCTTTACCAGGTCGGGGTGTGCATGTTGTTACAGTTAATGATTACTTGGCCAAGCGTGATTCTGAATGGATGGGTAGGTTATACGCATTTCTTGGTATGACGACAGGCGTTATTATTAGCCAAATGGAACATGGGCCTAGACGTGAAGCTTATGCTGCAGACATTACTTACGGTACCAACAATGAATTTGGCTTTGATTATCTTCGTGACAACATGGCTTTCAATTTGGAGCAAAAAGTTCAGCGCGATTTAAGTTTCGCTATTGTTGACGAAGTCGACTCAATTCTTATTGATGAAGCTAGAACACCCCTAATTATTTCTGGTCCAACTGAAGAAAGTACAGAGATTTATATTAAAGCTAACGATATTATTCCTGCTTTAAAAATACAGGAGAGTGACGAACAGCCAGGTGATTACACGGTTGATGAAAAGATGCGTCAGGTTTATTTGACTGAGGCCGGCCATGAATGTGTTGAGCGATTAATGCTTGAGCGGGGTTTAATGGCTGAAGGGACTAGTCTTTATGATGCCTCCAATATCCGTTTAATGCACTATTTAAATGCTTCGTTGCGTGGTCATGTTTTATTCAAAAAAGACGTAGATTACATCGTAGCTAATGATGAAGTTATTATCGTTGATGAGTTTACTGGTCGCATAATGCCCGGTCGACGTTGGTCTGAAGGGCTTCATCAGGCGATTGAAGCTAAAGAGCATGTCGCTATTAACAGTGAAAATCAAACATTAGCATCAATTACTTTCCAAAATTATTTTCGCTTGTATGACAAGTTGTCTGGTATGACAGGGACGGCGGATACTGAAGCATTTGAGCTTAACAAGATTTATGGGCTTGAAGTAGTTGTTATTCCAACACATCGCCCGATGGTGCGTAAGGATTTGGGCGATTTAGTTTATTTGACAGCAAACGAAAAATATATTGCTGTAGCAGATGACATTAAAAGTTGTGTTAGTAGAGGACAGCCTGTTTTAGTGGGGACTACTTCCATTGAAAACTCTGAGCGTCTTTCTGAGTTGCTCAAAAAACAGGGCATTAAACATGAGGTGCTTAATGCCAAGCAGCACGAACGTGAAGCGCATATTATTGAACAGGCTGGTATGCCCGGTGCAGTGACTATTGCTACAAATATGGCAGGTCGAGGGACAGATATAGTCTTGGGTGGTAATCTAGATGCGGAGCTTAAGCTCTTGGGCGAAGATGCCAGTGACAATGAAAAAGAAAAATTGCGTGGTGCTTGGCTAGATAGACATAATCAAGTATTAGCTGCAGGTGGATTGCATGTGATTGGTTCAGAGCGGCATGAATCTCGACGTATAGATAATCAATTAAGGGGGCGTTCAGGGCGCCAAGGTGATCCTGGATCCACGCGTTTTTATTTATCTTTGCAAGATGATTTGATGCGCATTTTCGCTTCTGATCGTGTAGCTGGATTAATGAAGAAGCTGGGTATGGGTGATGGCGAAGCAATAGAACATCCTTGGGTGACCCGTTCCATAGAAAATGCGCAGCGTAAAGTAGAGGGGCGAAATTTTGATATACGGAAAGAAATTCTGGCTTATGACGACGTCGCTAATGATCAAAGAAAGGTTGTTTATGCTCAGCGAAATGAGTTGATGGCGGCAAAAGAAATTTCTGAAATTATTACTGCTATACGTAAAGATGTTGTTAATAATGTGATTACTCAATATATCCCCGCTAAAACTATGGTTGACCAATGGGATATACAAGGTTTGGAAGATCATTTACAACAGGAATTTAATGTGAAAATTCCTGTTCAAAAAATGTTAGAAGAAGATCTTAGTTTACAAGAAGCCTCTTTGAGGATTCGTATTGTTGATATTTTAGAAGAGAATCATAAAGAAAAAGAACAGCATATTACTCAAGAGGTATTGCAACATTTTGAAAAATCAGTCATGTTGCAAGTGTTGGATTCAAGTTGGAAAGAACATCTGGCAGCGATGGACTACTTACGTCAAGGTATACATTTCAGAGGTTATGCCCAAAAGGATCCTAAGCAGGAATATAAGCGTGAAGCGTTTGAAATGTTTTCTAGCTTGTTAGATCATATTAAATATGAAGTTATAGAGATTCTATTTAAGGTGCAAATAAAACAGGAAGAAGATGTTAATGCTATTGATGAGCAAATGCAGGCGCCTAGGGAAATGCATTTTGAGCATGCACTAGCACCGGGCCTTGATGATTACGATAAGGCTGAGGCTATAATTGCAGAAGATAATGTCCTAGGGCAGCCATACGTTCGAGAAGGTGGTAAATTGGGACGTAATGATCCTTGTCACTGTGGATCTGAAAAAAAGTATAAACATTGTCATGGAAAACTTGATTGATATTAAATATTAATCAAGCAAATTTGTGCTTTGCCTTTAAGCAAAGCACCTTAGATTTTAAAAATCATAGCCTAGAAGAAATTAGCCGATTACTAGATTAATTGCCGCCCCATATGACGACTTAATATCGCTAAAGGGCTAGTGTTAGGATTATATTGGTTCGCTGTAGGCAAATGAAATGTTTGTTCCATCATAAATTGACCTGACATTGCCGCATGTGAGGTTTGATCAGAAAAGCAGATCCAAACAGAACCAGTAGGAAATTCTACTGTTATCTGAGGGCAATTACTTTGATAAGATAGGTTTCGCTTCATCGAATCATGTAATTGAAGCATTAAATGATCATATTTACTGCGTAATGATTTTGTAATATCAAAAGCATTTAATATTTTTGCTTGCCAAGCTGAATAAGGTTTTGTGTCGCAAAGGAATCTTTCTACAATGGCTTCAAATGGTTCACCAATTCGCCAGACTCTGGGGACATTATGTGGATTTACATTAATAAATACCCGTAATATGCGCTCTCCATAATTAGGTCGAGAAGGAAATGCATCAACATGTAAGCGTTTGTCGTCTGCACGCCATGATTGATTTCGAGTGACTATTTGATTGGGACGGAAGCTAGTTTGGGCCAAATGTAAATGGTCCTTGTAACAAGGTAAGATACTATTAACAAGAAGATGTGAGTGGTTGCGATAACGCACTAACATTTTAGTTAAATTAGATTCCGCCTCATTATTTTTTACAACTCCCTTTATGTCTCCTGAAACACTTAAGCTTATATTTCGTGATTTTTTATCACGTATCTCAGAAGTAAAGTATTTTTGTTCAATCTCAGAAATAGGAAATTCAAGATTAGTAAAATGGATGACTTTGCCAGATTCCAAATCAGTAATTAATTGCTCTTGTGTTGAGGGGGTATCCCATTCACTAATATTTACTTCAACAATTTGATCGTTCAATTTTGATTCAGCTCTTTTTTGTTGTTAGTGCCAACATAGTAAAACATTCTTTGAGAGAAATCGAGTCTGTCAGTTATAACATTGAAGGCTCTTTTATGATTGATATAAATATTTTAGATAAATAGGTAGTTGGTTTACCATTGCTTAGCCAACAGAAAAGCTTTCCCCGCAGCCACATGTTCCTTTGACGTTTGGGTTGTTAAACTTGAAGGCCTCATTAATTCCTTCTCTACGGTAATCCAGTTCAATACCATCTACAAACTCCAGGGCGCTTTCTGGGATAATTACTTTTACGCCATGGTTTTCAAATATAGTATCATTTTCATTAAGGGTATCTGCATAGTCAAGTGAATAGGCATAACCGGAGCAGCCTGATTTTTTTACATTCAATACCAAACCAATTCCTTTGCCACGCTTTACTAATTGTTTTTGTATTTGACGAGCAGCGTTTTCAGTTAATGAGACAGACATAACACCTTCTTTATACTTGGTAAACCAAGGTTTTTAGTTGATTAATAAATTCAGAAATATCCTCGGCAGTATTTGTTATACCTAGGCTTACACGGAGCGCGCTTTTAGCTAGCCCGGATTCTATATTCATGGCAAGTAATACAGGGCTGGGAAGATTTCCACCACTAGCACACGCTGACCCACTGGATATGGCAAAACCTCTTTTATCTAGATTCATGAGCATCATTTCACCATCAATTTTAGGTATGCCAAATTGTACAGTGTTTGGGAGACGTTGTGTTAGTTGAGCAAAGATAGTCAATCCAGGAATAGTTTTTAAACCATCTTCCAATAGATTTCTCAATTTTAGTAAATGTGAAGTGCGTTTGTTAAGTTCAGATTTTGCGAGTTCAGCCGCTTTTCCAAAACCAACTATAGCTGCAATATTTTCAGTTCCCGCTCTTAATCCTTGTTCTTGACCACCGCCAAGAAATAAAGGATTCAGTAGAGTGTGTTTTTCAACTATTAGTGCGCCGCATCCTTTAGGTCCATATATCTTATGGCTAGATAGTGACATCAGTTGAACGCCAAGTTGAATAAAAGAAACTGGAATTTTTCCAGCTGCTTGGACTGCATCAGTATGGATAGTAATGTCGAGCTCTTTCAGTTGCTGGGTAATGTCGCTTAAGTTTTGAATAGTTCCTGTTTCATTGTTGGCTAGCATAATTGATACCAAATCTGGTTTATCTTTTATGGTATTTTCAATAGCCTCTTGTGTGATTAATCCATTATTATCTACAGGCAGTAATTTTACCGATGCACCTATTTTTTTTAAACGCGTTGCAGTTTCAGCAATAGAAGGATGTTCGATTGCTGAAACTGCAAGTTTACTTAGCGATGAACATCCGGTTAATGCAAGGGTGTTAGATTCTGTACCACCACTAGTAAAGATAATTTTTGAACTTGGGGCATCAATCAGTGCAGCAACTTGTTCCCGAGCAGTGTCTAACGCACTCCGGGTGATTCTTCCATAACGGTATAGACTTGAAGGATTGCCATAGAGTGATTTTAAAAAGGGTAGCATTGCTTCCAGTACTCGATCATCAATGGGTGTTGTTGCATTATGATCAAGGTAAATCACTTGGATTAAGAATTAGCTTTAATTGATTTCGGTATTTCAATAACTTGCGAATAATCATGATCCTGTCTTTTGGCTATTTCTTGAATAGTATGCTTTTCAAGCAGATGAGCAAGCGTTATGCTTTTTAAATATTCTTTGATTTGTTCACTTAAGCCCATCCATAGATCGTGTGTTAAGCAGGCTTTATCATTCTGGCAATTAGCTTCGCCCCCACATTTGGTCGCATCGATAGGTTCATCAACAGCAGCAATAATTTGGGCTATATTAATATCTGTTAATTTTTCAGCCAATGAATAGCCACCCCCGGGTCCGCGGACACCTTTTACTAAATTGGCACGACGTAAACGAGCAAATAACTGTTCCAGATAAGACAAGGAAATGGTTTGTCTACCAGCAATCTCAGTTAATGTAACGGGCTTTGATTGACTATGAAAAGCTAGGTCGAGCATGGCCGTTACTGCATAACGGCCTTTAGTAGTTAAACGCATAAAGAATACCTCAAAATAAATAGTATATTTAAAGTAATATACTAAACCAAGCGGAATAGTCAACTTTAAATTTTAAGGATAAAGTCTAAAGTTAGTGTTGCGCTGGTGCCCCAGTTATTTATAAATGATTTTTCTCGTAACTATCTGCAATTTCACAGCCATCTAAATTAGAGATTGGTGTTTCAGTGCAGTTAATTCCGGCCACATTGAGTGCTTTTTGCATAGATTCAATTTGTTTGTCTAGTGAATGAATATGTTCAAGCATACTATTTATGGCGTAAGCTACCGGATCAGGCATATCAGCAGTTGTGCCATAGGCATCAAAGTCCGTTTTAATAGATACTTTATTGACTTCGTTGGTATTATTCTGTGGGCGCGTACCAATGAGATGGCCAGGAATCCCAATAACTGTTGCACCGGCAGGTACTGGCTTTAATACAACAGAGTTTGATCCAACTCTGGCTGCAGTTCCAATCTCAATAGGACCTAAAACTTTTGCTCCAGCACCAATGACAACACCATTATGTAGGGTTGGATGCCGTTTGCCTTTATTCCAAGTTGTTCCACCTAAGGTCACACCATGATATAAAGTACAGTCATCGCCAATGATTGCCGTTTCGCCGATCACTACACCCATACCATGATCGATGAAAATCCTCCTACCTAGCTGTGCTCCTGGATGGATTTCAATGCCTGTTAACCAGCGAGAGATATATGCTATGAATCTTGCTAGCCATAAAAAACCAGCATTCCAAATGAAATGGCTAAGGCGATGAATTAAAACGGCGTGAACTCCAGGATATGTTGTTATCACTTCAAATACAGATTGAGCTGCCGGGTCACGTTCAAAGACGCAAGCAATATCTTCTTTTAGCCGACTAAACATTATTTATCCCTTTGATGATCTTGAGACATTTTAAAAATACCTCTTAGTATATCTACTTCTTTGGTATCCATTTCTATGCGATTATAAATTCGTCTTAATCGTCGCATTATAGATTTTGATTTATCAGGATGCATAAAGCCAATATCGGTTAATGTTTGGTGTAAATGTGAATAAAAAGATTCCATCTGCAGCCCTGTGGCTTTTTGTGTTTTATTGTCGTCACAAATGACAGCATTTTCTTTTTTCAAGGTGCTAGCAATAAATAATTCATAACAAACGACTTGAACAGCGGCAGCAATATTTAATGAGCTATATTCTTTGTTACAGGGGATGCGGAGTAGATAGTGACATAAATCCATTTCATGATTTTTTAAGCCCGAATTTTCTCGTCCAAAAACTATAGCAATTTTATCATGTGTTGTATTTTTTATAATTTTCTCTGCACATTCTCGTGGTGCCAATTCTGGCCAATTTATTGTCCTAGATCTGGCGCTCGCGCCAATTACTAGTTGGCAGTCAGCAATAGCTTCTTGTAAGGTAGGGTAAATGATAACTTTTGCCAAAATATCATCGGCACCAGAAGCTCTTGATGTGGCTTCGGCACATGGAAATGTTTTAGGAGAAACGAGGCAAAGATTCGTCATGCACATGTTTTTCATGGCACGAGCAACTGCACCAATATTACCGGGATGCGATGTCTCGACGAGAACAATTTTTATATGTGATAGCAATGGCATCGTCCTTTGTTAAAAATAAGTCAAGTTTACCAAAAGATTTGCTATCATTAACGTTTTATATGCTCATTGTAAATTTGTCTATGCAACCTATGTTAAATATTGCCGTCCGTGCGGCTAGAAGCGCTGGCGATTTAATCCTTCGTTCAACTGATAATGTTGGCCGACTTACTGTTGATCAAAAAGGTAAAAATGATTATGCCAGCGAAGTTGATCGGATGGTTGAGAGGGAAATTATTGGCATAATTAAAGCGGCTTATCCTGACCATGCAATTTTGGCTGAAGAAAGTGGAAAGCATAAAGGTAATGATTTTGTCTGGGTAATTGACCCTTTGGATGGAACGACTAATTTCTTGCATGGATTTCCGCAATATTCAGTTTCTATTGCTCTAAAATATAAAGGAAAGTTAGAGGTCGGGGTTGTTTATGATCCTCTACGAGATGAATTATTTACCGCTAAACGCGGTGGCGGTGCAATGTTAAATAATCGTAGACTGAGAGTGACTAATCAAAATAGTTTAAAAGGAGCATTAATTGGCACGGGCTTTCCCTTTAAAACAGATAAGC
This sequence comes from uncultured Methylococcaceae bacterium, assembly GCA_903908165.1. GTDB lineage: Bacteria > Pseudomonadota > Gammaproteobacteria > Methylococcales > Methylomonadaceae > Methylobacter_C. The sequence continues at coordinate 21,901 of CAIVQX010000019.1, forward strand.
ATCTTGATGCTTATATAGGTATGTTTCGTGCATTAACTACAGAGTGCGCCGGTATTCGCCGTGCTGGTTCTGCAGCCCTTGATTTGGCTTATGTAGCTGCAGGTCGAATGGATGGTTATTGGGAGATCGGAATAATGGAATGGGATATGGCTGCTGGTATTTTATTAATAAAAGAGGCTGGTGGCGTTGTGACTGATTTTTCTTTTAATGATAATTACTTTGAGTCAGGAAATGTAATTGTTGGCAGCCCTAAAATGCATCAGCTTATGTATCAACTTATCGAACCACATGTGACCGAAAATTTAAAATAATTTGAAATACATATCTTTTTTATGGTTAATTTTTGACGTGTATTAATAGTGGTCTGAAATTATAAAAAGGGTAATACTCTTGTATTGGTAGGATTCTAGTCGAGTTTTAAGATTATTTAGAATAAAGTTAATGCCAACATGATAGCATCTTCTCTACCATTTTCTGCTGGATAATAACCTCTTCTAATACCTATTTCATTAAAACCGATATCTTCATAAAGCCCAATAGCGGCAGTATTTGACGGTCTAACTTCTAAAAAAATAGTCTCTGCCCGTCCACGGGCAACTTCAATTAAGTTTTCGAGCATTTTACGCCCTATACCTTGTTGTTGTTCGTTTGGATCCACTGAAATATTTAGAATGTGTGCTTCACCTACGGCAATTGAGAGTAGGCTATAGCCAAGAACTACATCGTTGTATTCGCAAACCCAGCAACTATAACCCGCTGTAAAACAGTCGGTAAAAATATCTTCTTCCCAAGGGAATGAGTAGTTTTTTCTTTCTATTGCAAGTACGCTCGGTAAGTCGTCTTCTGTCATTATCCGGAGGCGCAGTAAATCTTTTTTGGATACTGAGTTGGGGAATAATTTGGCATAAAACTCCCTGTCAGCATCATAAATGACCATTTTTTTTATTTTGTCCATTAATCCCCGCATATTCAACCTTTGTTATTTTTAACTATTTGTATTGCATGCATTAAATTCAACCATACTTCTTGTTTTTTGAATGGAAATCGTAATAAATAAGCTGGATCATAAATAACGATAACCGGTGTATCGTTAAAGCTATGTACTTTACCTCTAAGACTGTCCAGCGGTTTGTTTGTTTTTAACAGCGATTGTGCAGCAAAAAGCCCTAACGCCACAATGATTTTGGGTTTGATTAATTGTTGTTGACGATGAAGATAATTATTGCAGCTGTCAATTTCGTTGACATCAGGAAGGCGGTTATTTGGGGGGGTACACTTTGTAATATTGGTTATAAATACATCTTTACTGGTTAAATCAATAGCACGTAACATTTCTGTTAATAACGCCCCCACATTGCTAACAAAGGATAGACCTTGTTTATCTTCTTGTTGTCCTTGTGCTTCTCCAACTAACATCCACTCAGCTTTATTATCACCTGAACCAAACACTGTTTTTGAAGCAGTTGTGTGTAAAGCGCATTTTGTACAATTGGCAACTTCAATTTTTAGATTGTTCCAGTTATTGATGACTGAGTCTTTCGTTTCTAGTTCAGTATCATCGACTACTGCTTCAACTAATTGATTTTTATGAGAAGGGGGAGATGTTTTGGGAACCCAAACATCAATACCCATAGCCTCCAAATATTGCAAGCGAATGGTATTATCCAAAATTAAACTCCAGATTAATTATGTTAGAGTAAACAGGATTAATTGGAATAAACCAAACGTATTGCATATTGAATCTAAACATCTCCTTTTTGAGGATGTCTGCGTTGATCGGGGGTTTGAAGTTTATTGACTGCGTTAATATAGGCTTTTGCTGAGGCGATAACGATATCCGTATCAGCGCCTAATCCATTCACAATACGGCCTTCTTTTTCAAGACGAACAATAACTTCACCTTGGGCATCAGTACCATTGGTTATATTATTAACTGAATACAGCTCGAGAGTAGACTTGGAGCTTACAAGTTTTTCAATAGCTTTTAAGCTGGCATCAACAGCACCACCGCCACTGGAACTTCCGATAACTTCTTTATTATCAATCCTTAGAGTAATAGTTGCATTAGGAATTTCACCTGTTTCTGAGCAGACTTTTAAGGAAATGAGTTTGACATACTCATCATCGGACTCAAAACCGGTTTCTGAAATTAATGCTTGTAAGTCTTCATCGAAAATTTCGTGTTTTTTATCTGCTAATTGTTTAAATCGAGAGAAAGAATCATTTAATTCTTCTTCTGAAGTAAAATCAAAACCTAGCTCATTAATTCGACTTTTAAAGGCATTTCTACCGGAATGTTTCCCTAATACCATCCGATTAGCAGTCCAGCCGACATCTTCAGCACGCATGATTTCGTAAGTTTCTCTGTTTTTTAAGACACCATCCTGATGAATGCCTGCTTCATGAGCAAAAGCATTAGCGCCGACAATAGCTTTATTAGGTTGGACTGGGAATCCTGTGATCGATGAAACTAGTTTCGAACAGGTCAAAATTTCATGAGTATCAATACCAGTTTGACAGTTAAATACATCGTGACGCGTACGAACTGCCATTACCACTTCTTCTAGAGAAGCATTACCAGCACGCTCTCCCAATCCATTAATGGTGCATTCAACCTGTCTGGCACCATTCATGACTGCAGATAAGGAGTTGGCAACAGCGAGCCCTAAATCATTATGGCAATGTACGGAAAAAATGGCTTTATCCGAATTAGGGATACGCTTGATTAAATTGGCAATGGTTGCACCAAATTGTTGAGGAACGCTGTAACCCACAGTGTCAGGAATATTTAGCGTAGTCGCACCAGCATCAATAACTGCTTCAAGTATTCGGCATAAAAAATCTTCTTCAGAACGACCGGCATCTTCGGGAGAAAACTCAACATCATCGGTATATTGCCGAGCACGTTTGACTGCTTTAACAGCATGATCAATTACTTGCTCTGGTGACATTTGCAGTTTCATCTGCATATGTATTGGCGACGTAGCAATAAAGGTATGTATACGAGAACGATTAGCTCCTTTAAGTGCTTGGCCTGCACGGTCTATGTCTTTATCTAAGGCTCTAGCTAAGCCACAGATAACGCTATCTTTTATAGTATTAGCTACGGCTTGCACAGATTCAAAATCACCGGGACTTGCCGCTGGAAAACCAGCTTCTATGACATCAACTTTTAACCGTTCAAGTGCTTTTGCAATTCTGATTTTTTCATCACGAGTCATAGAGGCGCCAGGACTCTGTTCCCCGTCACGTAATGTAGTATCAAATATAATTAACTTGTCTTTCATAAAAAACTCAAATCTAGGCGTTATATCAAGGGATGTAATGATATAAATGGTAGGGGGATTTTAACTAATGAAGGAATTAATTGAAAATATTCCTATTAGGGCATTAATATTCGATGCCCTCAATAAAGTTAAGTGTAAATAATACTGTTGGTTACGACTATACCCCAATGGAAATATACCCTCAAGCAGATTTTAAGATTTACGTCCATGAAATCTTCGTTTACGCATTACCAAGGTAACAACTGGTCCTGACACTGCATAACCTAAAAATAATAAGAACAGCATGGTTTGTGGTTGTGCCATTATAAAAGCAATTGCCAACATAACTGCAATAGTAACAAAAAAAGGTACTTTGCCTCTCAAATCAATTTCTTTAAAGCTGGAGTATCTAAAATTACTAACCATTAATAAACCAGTGCTGATAGTTAATCCTATGCCAATATATTTGAAAATTTCAACGGGATAATTGTGTTCAAGCGAAATCCAAATAAAACCGGCAAGAATTGCCGCGGCTGCAGGACTTGGTAGTCCTTGGAAGTAACGTTTATCAGCAGATGTTAATTGTGTATTAAATCTGGCAAGTCTCAAAGCGCCTCCGGCCATGTGTACAAAAGCGGCAAAAAGCCCTAAATTACCTAAACTTGAAAATGACCATAAATACATTACCAGTGCGGGAGCCGCTCCAAACGAAACCATATCAGATAAGCTATCGTATTGAGCGCCAAATTCACTTTGTGTATTAGTTAACCGAGCTACTCGTCCATCAAGCCCATCAAGAATCATTGCAACAAAAATAGCTATGGCTGCTGTTTCGAAACGTCCGCCCATTGCTGAAGTAATTGCATAAAAACCAGCAAATAAAGCACCCGTAGTAAATAAATTGGGCAATAAATAAATGCCACGTCGGGGTGTCGAGCGTTTTACTGGTGTCATATGTCAATTAATCCTTAGTTGTTATGGATAGATAAAACTTGTGTGTAAATTATACAATGAGGTTACAAGCTGACCTATTGATTCATACATTTAAATGCGCCAAAAATGAGATAATTAATCCCTATTTAGATAAAAAATTAAATTTAAATTTTAAAAAGGTTGCTTAAAGTTTGCAATTTTTAGCATCAGGAATTTTTTTGAATTTGGGTTTTTTGAGTGTATTGACTTGATTACCAAAAAAATTTAAGTTTTCAATGGGGATAAACTGTTGTGGCTTATTAGCTCGTAAACTAGAAAATATTTTAGTTATGCTAAGTTGTTTAATGCTTTCAGGAGAGCCATATTTAAGAGAGAACATTTTGTTTTTTTTTGCAGATGGATAAAGCGCCATCCTGTCTTCAATTAGTATAGTTATCTGTTTTTGGGCTTCCAGTAATAAACCGTTCGTTTTTTTATCTAGCCTCGGTGAGGTTCTTTCGTCAAGGCCAGTTGGGTGCTCTTCAGACTTTAACAGCTGTTGCGATTGCTTATGAATGGAAGCTAATTTGGTACTTTTTGCTAGGGGGATTAATAAATTCGATTGGACAGCAGGAGAAAGATCCTTTGTCTTGCGTATCAGTGCTGCTAATTTTAAGGGATCAATGGTGTTTCTTTCAACAACATTACTGTTTTTGACAGTCATATCTCTTTTATAGACTCTGATTAGGAATTAGTGTTAATGCAGTACTTTGAAAAACAATACCAGTCCACCCGTATTTTATAAAATTTCTGATATTTTGATGATTGGTTCCATGAGGGTCACTTAAAACATCAAGTCGGTAATAATCTCCAAATAGATTTAATGTCTGCTGTTGATTAAGATGATGGATATCGGCAAAGGCAAAAATTTTACATGATCCTTCATTGGTTCCAGCTTTGTTGATCAGTTTATCTTCATTAAGGCCGTTACTAAATTCAGTGGCTGCGTAAATATAATTACTATCAATGACGGTGATAGTTTCGTCAAAACTGACAGGCATATTTTTTTCTATTTGTTCCAGAAATGAAGTTATTTTCATCATTAAAATTGTAAAAGTGAGGAAGGTTTAAATGTTAGATGATTTATATCAATCGCTATAGAATCTGACTATAACCAGATCAGGGTTATTATAAAAGACTTCTTTGATGGCTCTTCTTTCAGCCTTTTTTCAAAATACGACCTTTTTCTCGTTGCCAATCACGATCTTTTGATGCGGCTCTTTTATCATGCAATTGTTTACCTTTTGCCAGACCAATTTCTAGTTTGGCACGTCCATTTTTCCAATACATAGAGAGGGGAATTAGTGTGTAGCCTTTACGTTCGACTGAGCCAATCAGCTTATTAAGTTCATGGCGATTCAATAAAAGTTTTTTAGAGCGTATGGCATCTGGTTTGATATGAGTAGAAGCTGAAAGTAGTGCAGAGATATGGGCACCAGACAACCAAGCCTCACCACGCTTTAGTAAAACATAACTTTCTTTAAGTTGAACGCGACCTTCTCTGAGGCTTTTTACTTCCCAGCCTTCAAGTACAATGCCTGCTTCAAAGCGCTCTTCAATAAAGTACTCATGCTTAGCCTGTCGATTCACGGCAATAGTTACATTTTGCTGTGTTTTATTTTTTTTGGGCGTTTTTTCGGCCATAGTTAAGCTAAGTTTTGATTTAAAACTGACTAAAAGTAATTATTTTGTTATTTTACTCGATATTACTAATAAGGTGAGTTTTTAATGGACGCTCAAAAATGATGAATATAAAAAAATCGACTCATAGTGAATGGTCATCACGTCTTGCATTTATTTTGGCGGCAACAGGTTCTGCAGTTGGATTAGGTAACATATGGAAATTTCCTTATATTACTGGAGAAAATGGTGGAGGGGCATTTGTATTTGTTTATCTTCTTTGTGTCTTACTTATCGGAATTCCTATCATGATTGCCGAAGTCATGTTGGGACGACGCGGACATAGGAATCCTATAGAAACGATGGAGCTTTTGACGGAAGAAGCGGGCGCAGATAAAAACTGGCATTATTTAGGTTGGATGGGTGTTATCGCAGGTTTATTAATTTTATCCTATTACAGCGTAATTGCTGGTTGGGCATCAGCTTATGTCGTAAAAGCGTTTACGGGCAGTTTTTTTGATGCAAATGCGGTTGCCATAAAAACAGTTTTTGATGATTTTGTTGCTAGCCCCGTGCGGTTGATTTTTTGGCATTCAATATTCATGTTGGCAACCATGATGATTGTAGTGCGTGGTGTTAATAATGGACTGGAGAAAGCGGTGCAGTATTTAATGCCAAGTTTGTTTGTTCTAATGTTCTTGTTAGTTGCTTATGCGATGAAGATGGATAGTTATTATCAAGGACTGCATTTCTTATTATTTCCTGATTTTAGTAAGCTAACCGGTAGCTCAATATTAACAGCTATGGGTCATGCCTTTTTTACGTTGAGTTTAGGTATGGGCGCCATTATGGTTTATGGATCTTATTTGCCCAAAAATATATCAATTGCCAAAACAGCGTTGTTAATTGCAGGTGCTGATACATTAGTCGCTTTAATGGCCGGTATTGTTATATTCCCTATTGTGTTTAGTAATAATCTTCACCCCGATTCTGGCCCAGGACTTATTTTTCAAACCTTGCCTATTGCCTTTGGATCCATGACTGGCGGATGGTTGATGGGTATACTGTTTTTTGTCATGCTCGTTATTGCCGCCTTAACTTCATCGATATCATTAATTGAGCCTGCTGTTGCTTGGTTGGTTGAAAATAGAGGATTCAGTCGTGTAAAGGCTTGTGTCTGGTCTGGCTCACTAACTTGGTTATTGGGATTGGGAACGGTATTTTCTTTTAACGTATGGTCCAATGTTAAATTGTTTGATAGGACGATTTTTCAATTGTTGGATTACTTAACAGCTAATTTGATGTTGCCTATTGGTGGTTTTTGTATTGCGGTGTTCGCAGGTTGGATTATGAAGCGGCAACATAGCGAGCAAGAGTTAAATATGGCTACTGAATTAGACTATATTAGGTGGAAAGTTTTGATTAGTTATGTGGCGCCGTGTGCTGTGTTTTTTGTGTTTCTTCACGTTATTGGAATCTTCTAATGACTATTGTTCAAAAAAGCGCTTTAGTGAAATTCTCTGCTCAGCAGATGTTTGATCTAGTCAATAATATTGAAGATTATCCTCAATTTTTGCCTTGGTGTACGGGTAGTAGAATTATTAAACGTGAGGAGGGTATTGTTGAAGCGGAATTGGATATTGCTAAAGGTGGTTTTAAAAAATCATTTTCTACACGGAACAGAATTGATAAGGGCGGTAAGATAACTGTCTCTTTGCTTAATGGCCCTTTTTCTTATTTGGAAGGTGTTTGGAATTTCATGCCCCTCCGTGAAGACGCTAGTAAGATTTCGTTGGATTTAGAATTTGAAATGTCTGGCGTTTTAGCCAGCTTGGCATTTGGAGCTGTTTTTAATCAAATATGCAATACTATGGTGAGTTCATTTTCAGTTCGCGCTAAGCAAGTGTATGGTTGAAAATTTGATTGATATAGAAGTGGCTTACGCTAACCCTGAGCGACAAGTGATTGTTGCACTAAGAATGCCGGTTGGCACAACTGTTTTACAGGCAATAGACAAATCAGGCTTGTTAACTATTTTTCCGGAAATAGATAGCGCTGATTTACAGGTTGGGGTTTTTGGAGCTGTCTGTAAGCTTGAGCAATTAGTGAAGCAGGCTGATAGAATAGAAATCTATCGGCCTTTAATTCATGATCCTAAAGAAGCTAGGCGGCAGCGGGCGACAAAAAAATAAGATTCGTTAATTTGATTTAACGAATCAATTATTAGTGTACTTTGAACGTGTTAACTCAAAGCGGTAAACCATCAGTTTCTAATTCGTTTTTAGCCGGTTTAGGTTTTGCGTCTGTTTTTTCGGCACCTGCCGCCCCCGAAATTATCTCCCATAATGTTTTTTCAAGATCACGTTTAGGTACGTCGACGGTAGTTTCTTCAGAGGCTTTAATTACAGGTACAGCGCTAGGTCTAAAATCGCCTTGTATACCAACTATTTGGTCGTTATCAAAGAATAAAGAGATTTGATGTTGGATTCTATCTTCTCCGCTAGGGTGATTTGAATACATGTAATCCCATCTATTTTTATGAAGAACATCATCAAGCATTGGCGATCCCATTATGTAAAGTACCTGCCTTTTAGTCATGCCTGGTCGCAATTGGTCAATCATCGACTGTTCAATGATGTTACCTTGTTGAATAGGAATGGTGTAGACACCGGGCAAATTATTTAGAACGGAAGAGCAGGATATCAACAACAGGCTTGTTAATAAGCTTAAATAAAAAAACGGCTTTCTCATTTGAGGCTGCAGTAGCATTAAAATTTTAAATCATACAGGATGTTAAATAATTATACTAAAAATCTGTCATGCTCTTGTCGCCTAAAAAGGCTACAATGCACATTATTTTCTATTTAACTGCCTATTCGGTGAGATAACCGGAGATTAATGTTGGAAAAACATGATTTAAGGAACGCAGGTCTTAAGGTGACTTTACCTCGCGTTAAAATCCTGCAAATTCTAGAAAAGCAGGTTAACGAGCGGCACTTAACGGCCGAAAAGGTTTATAAAATCCTGCTCAGTGAAGACGAAGATATCGGTTTGGCGACAGTATATCGGGTGTTAACACAATTTGAAGCAGCCGGATTGGTTACTAGGCATCATTTTGAAGGCGGTAATTCGATTTTTGAATTGGATACCGGTGCTCATCATGATCATATTCTCTGCATGAGGTGTGGGCAAGTAGATGAATTTACTGATGAAATTATCGAAGCACGGCAGAAAGAAGTTGCTCAAAAACTGGGTTATGAACTAACAGATCATGGCCTTTATTTATACGGAATTTGCCCTAAGTGCAATCAACTTTGACTTACCTTTTATTTTATAGACTTCATGTTTAAGCCTCTTATTTTTTATATCGGTTTGCGGTATACGCGAGCCAAACGTCGCACCCAATTTATTTCTTTTATTACGCTAACCTCTGTTTTGGGCATCGCTTTGGGCGTAACAGCCCTGATAACCGTTCTTTCAGTAATGAATGGTTTTGAAGCTGAGTTACGCGAAAGGATTCTTGGGATGACCTCGCATGCGACTGTTACCGGTAAATTTGGACAGTTAGATAACTGGCGTGATCTGGATCAAAAATTAAAAGATTATCCACATGTAGAGGGTGCTGCTCCCTTTGTTAGTGGTCAAGTTATGATTAATGCCGATAGACGTGTCAGTGGGACTATGCTTAATGGTATTTTGCCCGATTATGAGGCTAAAGTTTCAGAAGTAGCTGATAAAATGAAATCTGGTAAGTTAACAGATCTTGTTCCAGGTCAATACGGTATTGTATTGGGTGTTGAATTAGCTAATTATTTGGGAGTTATGACAGGGGATAAAATCACTGTAATCAGCCCTCAAATTAACTCGACTCCTGCAGGCATTGTGCCAAGAATGCGCCGCTTTACGGTAGTTGGTGTTTTTCAGGTAGGCATGTATGAGTATGATCGCAACATGGCTCTTATTCATATTGAGGATGCTGCCAAGTTATTTCGTATGGATAATGCAGTTTCAGCGCTACGTATTAAATTGGACAATTTATTTGATGCTCCGCAAATCACACACGCAATGGCCGCCGATTTATATGGAGAATATCAAGTGAGTGATTGGACATTGGCGCACAGTAATTTCTTCCGCGCTATTCAAACAGAAAAACGGGTGATGTTTATTATTCTCTTGCTCATTGTAGCGGTTGCGGCTTTCAATATCGTATCAACATTGGTGATGGTAGTCACTGATAAGCGTGGAGATATTGCCATACTTAAAACGCAGGGGTTAACCTCTGGCTCCATAATGGGCATCTTTATGGTGTTAGGGTCCATTATCGGTATAGTTGGAACAGCACTTGGCACGGTAGGTGGGGTATTACTGGCATTAAATGTTGAAACGATTGTTCCGGCCATTGAAAAACTTTTTCAGGTCCAATTTATGGCGGCTGATGTTTATTACATTAGCGAATTGCCATCCAAATTAGTGTGGTCAGATGTATATGCTATAGCTGGAATGGCCTTTTTGCTGTCTTTGTTGGCAACGATTTATCCTGCATGGCAGGCATCCAGAATAAATCCGGCGGAAGTGCTTAGATATGAATAAATTAAATATTTTACAGTGCCAACAATTAACCAAGCGCTATGATCAGGGTGGATTAGATGTTGATGTTTTGAAAGGGGTTAATTTAACGATTGAAACGGGTGAACGTGTAGCCATTATGGGTGCATCGGGCTCAGGTAAAAGTACATTGCTACATCTTTTGGGGGGGTTGGAAAAAGCCAGTGGCGGTGAAGTCATTTTGGATGGGGTTAATATTAATCAAGTCAGCGCAGCAAAGTTGGCTAAATTAAGAAATAAATCTTTAGGTTTTATTTATCAATCTCATCATTTATTGGGTGAATTTACTGTACTTGAAAATGTAGCGATGCCCTTGTTAATAGGGGGTGTTTCTGTAAAACAGGCGCGAAGTCGCGCTATTGAGTTATTGAAAAGAGTGGGTTTAGGACATCGTGTTGAGCATAAACCTGGCGAATTATCAGGCGGTGAAAGACAGCGTGCAGCAGTGGCACGCGCTTTAATCAACAAACCCAGTTTAATACTGGCGGATGAGCCTACAGGGAATCTTGACAGTAAAACAGCCGATCAAGTTTACCAGTTAATGTTGGAGTTGAATCAAGAGTTGAATGTTAGTTTCCTTGTGGTAACGCATGATCATGATCTAGCTGCCCGTATGGGTAAAGTCTTGCATATGGAAGACGGCTTAATTGTTAGTTAAAGATAAACATAGCAGGGGATTACCATAACGAGATACGAAGAGAAATGTCATATCTTTAAATGGATTAATTGTTTGTGTTTGTCATAACTGAGGGCTCTAAAGGGATTTTTTTTGTTCTGAAGGTGTATACCGTCGTCTTGTTACTCAATTTTTTCTGCAAAATAATTACAGAAAGCGTGGATATTATAAAAACCGAAGCTAGCGAGTTGTGATACAGCAATTTTAAGGTTCAACAGGTTATATCGACCGCAAAAACATTCAGGAGCTAAATGATTTTATCTGCTCTGTCATTTTTGGCTGGACTTTTGTGCGTGCAGCAATTTTCAGATTTGCCAGGTAGTCAATGGCTTTTTTTGATTGCTGTTTCTGCTGTTATTATGGCCTTGCTGCGATATTGGCGATGGTTGTTTTTTGCAGTGGGGCTGTTATGGGCAGTTATATTTGCCATGGTGAGATTGTCTGATCGTTTGCCAGAATCCCTTGAAGGTATTGACCTTCCTATTACGGGGGTTATTGTTGGATTACCTGAGCAGGATGAAAGACGCACGCGTTTTGATCTTATGGTCATCGACTCAGCACAAAAGTTACCTTCCAAAATAAGATTAACTTGGTATTTTCCTGAGCAAGAGATTAAAACTGGTCAACGCTGGTCTTTTATAGTTAGTCTAAAGCGTCCTCACGGCGGTATGAATCCAGGTGGCTTTGATTATGAGCGCTGGTTATTCAGTCAAAACGTGGGCGCAACCGGTTATGTTCACGTAAATCAAAAACCGAAATTGTTGGGGCGTTACTCCGCTTGGGCTAGTATTGGAGTTTGGCGACAAACTATTTCCGACCATTTGTCGCTCATTTTAGATGCTAAACCTAGTCTTGGTCTTATTAAAGCACTCACCATTGGTGATGGAAGTCGTATTGACCAAAATCAATGGGATATTTTTCGTAAAACTGGAACTACACATCTGGTGGTTATCTCTGGGTCACATGTAGGATTAATAGCCGGACTGGTTTATTTTTTGGTACTTAAGTTGTGGGCCTGGACAGGAGTTCTAAGGTGGTCTCCACAAACCGTTGCTGCTTTTGTAGCCATCGTATCGGCAATATTCTATGCTGCGCTAGCAGGATTTTCTGTGCCCACAGAGCGTTCTGTCATCATGATTGTGATTATTATGGCAGCCATCATTTTGCAACGAAATATCCATCCATTCAATACCTTGGCTGTTGCACTTTTTTCAGTGCTAGTTTTTGATCCCTTATCGGTATTATCAGTTGGTTTCTGGTTATCTTTTTTAGCGGTGGCTTTAATTATTTATGTGATCGCCGGACGATTGGGAAAAGTAAGTTATTTTATTGAAATGATAAAAATTAATTGGGCAACCTCGGTTGGTTTGTCGCCATTATTGCTGTTGTTTTTTCAACAAGTTTCACTTATTTCACCGTTGGCTAATTTTATTGCAGTTCCCATAATCAGTTTATTGGTAGTGCCTTTGGCATTGGTCGGTGTTTTGGTTATGTTTATTTCACCATTTCTAGCGCTTGGGTTATTTCTTGTCGTTGATGCTGCGTTGCAAGGCTTGTGGTGGTTTTTGGAACGTATGGCTGCATTACCTTTTGCAACAATCACGCATGTTCAGCCCTCGTTATGTGCATTAGTGTTTGCTATTCCGGGGATTTTATTATTACTGGCGCCCCGAGGTGTTCCTGCCAGATGGTTAAGTTTGGTCATGTTTCTGCCTTTGATAGTTACTGCACCCCAAAAACCGAAAGCGGGAGGTATTAACTTGACGATGTTGGATGTCGGTCAAGCGTTGTCATTAGTTGTACAGACTCAACATCATTGGTTAATTTTTGATACCGGTGCCAAATTTTCAGAAGAAAGTGACATCGGTAAAAGTGTCATATTGCCCTTTTTACGACAGCAGGGTGTAGAAAAGGTTGATAAGTTAATTATAAGTCACGGCGATAATGATCATATCGGTGGTGCAGTATCAGTATTGCGTGGGATCCCGGTAGAACAATTGTTAACCAGTGCACCAGAGCGTTTAATGGAATTTTTACCAGTTAAATGTAGGGCAGGGCAATCATGGTTATGGGATCAAGTCAGGTTTACTGTATTAGCACCACAACAAATGTTTGTTTCAGAGAACGATAATTCTTGTGTATTAAAAATTGAAACACAAGAGGGTGCTGTTTTATTAAGTAGTGATATAGAAGAGTCGGCAGAAGCCTGGTTAGTCGAAACCAATGGAACCAATTTAAACGCCAAAGTCTTAATTGCCCCTCATCATGGTAGTAAAACGTCATCTACACCTGATTTTATTGAAGCAGTAAAGCCAGAGTATGTGTTAATTTCGGCAGGGTATCGCAATCAGTTTGGACATCCTCATCGAACAGTTATAGAGCGGTACGAGCAAGTTAATGCAAAATGGCTAAATACCGCTGATAAGGGTGCTATTAAGCTAAGTAATAAAGATGGCCTATGGCTAATACAGGCAATGCGTGATACAGAAAGTAAATATTGGAATTATAAATAAAGTGAATGTATTTTAAATAGTTAGCGTGCTAGTTTTCCTATAAAGTCGATAGTGTTAAAAGTGCTTTTTGAATGGCTTTTTTGACGGTTTCAGGTGCCGTGCCACCGATATGTTTGCGCGCGGCAACAGAGCCTTCGAGAGTTAAAAACTCAAAGACATCTTCAGTAATTAATGCTGAAAAGTGTTGCAGTTCTGCTAATGTGATTTCCGATAAGTCTCGCTGACTATTAATACCTAAACGGACAGCCAAGCCAACTACTTCATGGGCATCACGAAAAGCCATGCCTTTACGAACAAGGTAATCGGCCAGATCAGTTGCGGTGGAGAATCCGCGTTTAGCGGAGTTATACATGTTATCTTTTTTAGCGCTAAGATGCGGCACCATGTCGGCATAAGCGCGCAAGCAATTAATCAAGGTGTCAGCGGTATCAAATAAAGGTTCTTTATCTTCTTGATTGTCTTTGTTATAGGCTAAAGGCTGGCTTTTCATCAGCATCAGTAGTGACATTAAATGTCCGGTTACGCGACCTGACTTCCCTCTTACCAGCTCTGGCACGTCTGGGTTTTTCTTTTGTGGCATTATAGAAGAACCGGTGCAGAAGGCATCTGGCATATCAATAAAGTCAAATTGGGCGCTGGACCACAAAATTAATTCTTCTGAAAAACGCGATAAGTGCATCATGATGATGCTACCTACCGCGGTAAATTCAATAGCGAAATCACGGTCACTGACTGAGTCCAGTGAGTTGGCAGAAGGTCGAGAGAATCCCAATAAATCAGCTGTCATATGACGATCAATCGGGTAACTGGTTCCAGCCAAAGCGGCAGCACCTAATGGCATAATATTTATACGTTTAACGCAATCTTGCAGTCTTTCCTTGTCCCGTGTCAACATCTCAAACCAAGCCATTAAATGATGACCAAACGTAATGGGTTGGGCTACTTGTAGATGGGTAAATCCAGGCATAATGGTATCGGCATGTTGTTCTGCTAAGTCCAGAATACCAGTTTGTAAGCGAGTAAGTTGATGAGTAATCTGTGCAACTTCATTGCGTAAATAAAGCCTGATATCGGTCGCCACTTGATCATTACGTGAGCGACCTGTGTGCAGTTTTTTACCAGCAATACCGATTAAATCAGTCAATCTGGCTTCGATGTTCATGTGCACATCTTCTTGCTTAATCGACCAAACAAACTCACCGGTAATGATTTCATTACTAATCTGATGGAGGCCACTAATAATTAAGTCACGTTCAGCTTCAGTGAGAATACCGCAATGCGCTAACATAGAAGCGTGAGCAATTGAACCTTGAATATCTTGCTGAGCCATGCGTTTGTCAAAATCGACAGAAGCGGTGAAAACCTCAACAAAAGCATCGGTTGCTTCTGCAAATCTGGCGCTGGAAAGTTTTTCAGAATTAACGGTGGACATAATATTTTTTATAAAAGTAAACGTAACAGAGTAAAATTATACAGTTAAATGCAAGCAGATGATTGCAAATGTCTTAAAGGGTTTTACCAGAAAGGTAATTTCCTTGTGCCATTATTTTGTAAATTACTAAGTCATTTGAAAAATAGAGTAATAAAAAATAATTGATAACGAAAAAGCTTTGAAGCATTTTAAGATCTACCCAAGTGTTTCTCAGTTTCAAGTATTCGTTGCGTAGTTTGTAATACGGTATCAGGATTAAGGCTCATTGAATCAATACCAATTTCAACCAGATAATCGGCCATTTCAGGGTAATCAGAGGGCGCCTGACCACATAAACCACAATGTTTGCTATTGCGTTTGGCACCTTCAACGGCAAGGCGGATCATTTCTTTAACGCCAGGATCTCGTTCATCAAAGTCTTCAGCAATAATTGCAGAATCACGATCTACACCTAAAGTAAGCTGGGTAAGATCATTGGAGCCGATGGAGAAACCATCAAAATGTTCAGAGAAAGCATCAATCGAGATAACGTTATTGGGTATTTCACACATCACATAGATTTCTAGGCCATTTTCACCCCGTTTTAAACCTAGTTGTGCCATATACGCTAATACTTTTTGGGCTTCTTGAACACGGCGGCAAAATGGAATCATTAAAATGACATTAGTCAGACCCATATTATTACGTACACGTTTCATGGCGGCACATTCAAGCGCAAAACCTTCTGCGTAGGCTGGATGGGTATAACGTGAGGCACCGCGAAATCCTATCATAGGATTGGCTTCGTTAAATTCAAACCAACGCCCACCTAATAAGGTGGCGTATTCATTAGTTTTAAAATCGGACATCCTTACGACGACAGGTTTAGGATAGAAGGCAGCGGCAATGGTGGCAACGCCTTCTGACAAACGTTCAATAAAAAAATCATCGGGTTTATTGTAATAACGTGTCAACGCTTTGAGTTGTTGTAGTTCGCTGGCATCTTGCACTCGTTCCGGGTGTATCAGGGCCATTGGATGAGCTTTGATGCTTTCGGTAATAATAAATTCCATACGTGCCAAACCGACGCCGTCATTAGGTAAGAAGCTAGTTTTAAAAGCCAGTTCCGGATTGCCTAGATTTAGCATAATTTTGGTTTTTGGACGTTTTAGGCCAGATAAGTCAGTAGTTTTTATTTCAAAATTAAGAATCCCTTCATAGACCTTGCCATGGTCACCTTCAGCACAGGAGACGGTGATAGGTGCATTGTTTTTAATGCTTGTCGTGGCATTATCACAGCCAATCACAGCAGGTACGCCAAGTTCACGCGAGATAATAGCGGCATGACAGGTGCGACCGCCCCGGTTGGTAACAATGGCTGAGGCAATTTTCATCACCGGTTCCCAATCGGGTGTCGTAATGTCAGCAATCAATACATCACCGGCTTTAAAACTGCTCAGTTGGCTGATATTGTCAATAATACGGGCAGTACCGGTTGCAATTTTGCTGCCTACCGAATGGCCGGTGACAATGGGAGTGGCTTTACTAGTTAAGGTATATTGTTCTAGAAGCGTGCCACTTAACTGCGATACCACAGTTTCTGGTCGTGCTTGAACAATATAGAGTCTGCCATCAAGGCCATCTTTTGCCCATTCCATGTCCATGGGTTTTCCTTGTCCTGCTTTGGCGCTGTAATGGTTTTCTATCTTTATGGCGTAATCGGTTAACGTTAAAACATCTTGATCGGTAAGACAAAAATGATTACGTTCTTGTTCTGAGGTAACGACATTGTGAGTTGATTCACGGGTGCGACCATCGCTGTAGATCATTTTTATCTTTTTTGCGCCCAAGGTACGTTTTAGCACGGCACGATACCCCTGCTTAAAAGTAGGTTTGTGCACATAAAATTCATCTGGATCAACAGCACCCTGTACGACATTTTCACCCAAGCCGTAAGCACCGGTTATAAAAACTACATCGCTAAAACCGGAATCGGTATCCAGTGAAAACATGACGCCACTGGCATCCAGATCTGAGCGTACCATTTTCATAATACCGATTGATAAGGCCAGTTTAAAATGATCAAAGCCCTGA
>CAIVQX010000020.1 GCA_903908165.1 uncultured Methylococcaceae bacterium
GATCTAAATAAGCCGCCATGTTAAAGGCACGTCGCTCCCCATTTTCAAAATCAAGAAATAGAACAAAATCAGATTGAACGGTCACATTGATTATATCTAGCAACATATTAGGCTCTCTCACTTAAGTGGGTCAATGCGAAAAGGTTCGACACCTTCACTAGCAAGATCCCAATCATCAGCTAACAATTCTTCGCGATGTAAATCAATCCACACCTGCACCATTCGTAATTGTCTTGGAGGTAATTCACCCGCTAGCAGCCTAACATCTTCAATGGCAATCGATGCCTTATAGCACTGATAACGAATGTGAATGTGCGGCAGATGTGTTTTTCTTGAATTTCAAAAAACATCGAAACAATGATGCCATAAAACATACTGATAGTCGGCATAAAAATAGCCTAATGTATTGTATTGAATAAAGTGTTTATTTTAGTTTAAATTAACATAAACGCTATTATAGGAAAAGTGGATATGGGTTAATAAACCCTGGTCTGTCACCCATTATTCGTTTATCAGAAATATAACTTTACTCTGACCCCTTTATTCCCTGTTATTCTCTAACACCAGTTATTGTATGAAATCAAGTATATCACAACAAAAAAACCAACATTCCAACCTTCAAGAAATAGGTATCTAAAGAGTTAATAATGCCAGCAAAAATGGGGTAGGCAATATTTCTTTATATTACAAGTTACAAAAATTGTTTAACAAAATTTGCAATAGCTAACGCTAAGATAGCCCCAAGCATCCATTTAACTAAATTAAGCTCACCAGTTATTCTAATTTCAAGCTTATCCAAATCATTTTTCGTAGCTAATTCAGCCTCAGTACTCGCATCTTTAAAAGCTTCAGCCATTGCCGATGCTTGTTCACGACTAACCCCTGCCTTTTCCAATCGCTCGACAAATTTCAATGTATCAAATGTAATCGTTGCCATAAAAAGCTCCAGCAAATTTTAATATGGGAATAGTATATCAAAATAAAGACTTACGCTATTATTTAAGATAGCTACCATTATGATAAAGAATAAACAGTTGCCTACCACCTATTATTTTTATTCATTGATACTGTGAAAGCCTACTTGCTATTGCTTAGCGATCTAAATACCATTCGATGGTTTTTAGAATACCGGCTTCAAAACTCTCATCTGCTTGCCACCCAAGTTCAGTTTCTATTTTAGAAATAAAGTAGAAATAAAGGGGTCAGACCCTTTTATTCAGTTTAAATGCGTTTTTCAGCCTCTTGATAGACTTTCTGTTTATCTCTTTTGCCTGCAGCAATAACCGTCACGGATACAATCTCATCATCTACTCGATAAACTAATCTATACCCTATTTGCCTGAGCTTTATTTTGTAGCAATCTTTCATTCCAGAAAGAGCTGATGACTTTACCCTTGGCTGTTCTAAGCGTTCTGCAAGTTTCTTTTTAAACTGAAATTTTATAGTGGTGTCCAGCGTATGCCATTCAGTTAAAGCAAGTTCGTGAAACCTTAATTTATAGGTCATCAATACTTAAATCAACAAATGGTCCGTTTGCACGTTCAATGATAAGCTGTGAATCTTCTAAATCTTCAAGTCTTGTTAACAGTTTTTCATAAAATGCAGCCGGCAACAAATAGGATTCAGGCCTGTTATGATTGAGAATAGCAATAGGACTCTCATCTGATTGTTTAATTATGGCAGCATAATTACGCTTTAATTCCGTAACACTAACAGTTGTATTGGCAAATACAGTGTCCATTATAACCCCAATTTGATGTTAATTTAGATGTTAAATATAACATCTTTAATACAGAATAAACACTGGCCTACCGCCTATTATTTTTATTCATTGTTACTGTAAAAGCCTATTTGCTATTGCTTAGCGATCTAAATACCACTCGATGGTTTTAAGAATACCGGTTTCAAAACTCTCATCAGCCTGCCAGCCAAGTTCAGTTTCTATTTTAGTGGCATCAATGGCATAACGTTTATCATGACCTGCCCTATCTTCTACAAAGCGTAACTGATCTTTATAACTGCCTTGTGTTTTCGGTTTTAATTCATCCAAAATTTCACAAACTTTATCAGCAATGTAATTGTTGTTGCGTTCATTTCGACCACCGATGTTATACACCTCACTGATACGACCATGATGGTAAACCAAATCAATACCTTTACAGTGATCTAACACATATAACCAGTCTCGTATATTTTTGCCATCACCATAGATGGGGATATTTTCACCGCTAATAGCTTTACGAATAATCGTAGGAATCAGCTTTTCATTGTGTTGCTTGGGGCCATAGTTATTCGAGCAATTAGTAATCAAAGTATTCATACCATAAGTATGATAATAACTGCGAACAATCATATCACTGCCAGCTTTACTAGCCGAATACGGTGAGTTAGGCGCGTAAGGGGTTTCTTCTGTAAACAACCCCGTTTCACCTAAGGTACCATAGACTTCATCGGTTGATATATGATGAAAACGACAGGCTTCATAACTGGGCTTAAAAATAAATGGCTTTTCCATCCAGTATTTATAAGCCACATCAATTAAAGTAAAGGTGCC
>CAIVQX010000021.1 GCA_903908165.1 uncultured Methylococcaceae bacterium
AAACTAAATACACGGGTCTAGATAACAATCGGAGCGAAAAAAAATACGGAAAAGCAAAAAACTAAAGAATAATATTTTTCAATTAAATATTATTGTGTATAATGCCCGCTTGTTTGCTGGTGTAGCTCAGTTGGTAGAGCAGCTGATTTGTAATCAGCCGGTCAGGAGTTCGAATCCCCTCACTAGCTCCAATCAAATCAAAGGCTTAGGTGTTTTCATCTAGGCCTTTTTTATGTTTGAAATTTCAGGTCATGGCAGGGTCATGTTTGAAATGTAATCTATAGTATTTTCTAGTAATCCTGAGCAAGTTTTTTTTAAATAGTAACCGCAAAAACTGCCAACTATCAGACATAAAAAACTAGCATCAAATCAGCTTAAGTTTATTCAATAAAACCTATACTCGATCCTGCTTAAAATCACCAAAACAGCAAAGCTAGACCCCATACCCCCGTTAGTTATAAATAGGGTGGTGCTTGTATTGATTACTAATCTACTCAAGCGATCCTAACTTTTTAAAATCAGATATCCCCCCCGTCACTAAAATAAACAGCCAATCAAAAAATAATATTTTAAAAAGCCAAGTTAGTCCTTGCTTTTCCGCATATGCTTTATTGATCTGTAGCATATGCCTTAAAACCTTCAATAAATGAACTCGACTTACCGCCGCAATCTTCTGGGTTATTAATGCCTTTCTTTGCAGTCAAAACATAACCAGAATTGTGACCAGAACAGTCGCTAGTGCATTAGTAACTCTTAAATGTGGCTTCCTTTTGATTATCGTTTTTATTGCATGCCGATAGTAAAAAAATAAGTATAAAAAAGTTAATCCATTGGCAATGGATAGTATTCTTTCATATTAAATTACTTTTTGTATGGGGTCGTCGGTCACTACATTTGCCCTACGGAAACCCGCTGCTACTGCTGAAGTATTAAATTTATACCCTGAGCGTAAGTCCCACTTATCGCTGTTTTTAGTAATGTCCTTCCAGATAGCTAGATTCAACCGATTTGCTTTCTCGGTTTTGTGGTGTTTTGGCGGTTGTATTAGCGGTTGTATTAGCGGTTCATCAACTAGAAACTCGTTACCTTCTTCATCGTGGATCGTATAAGGTGAAAACAGCGGGGGCTTGGGTACTTTCTTTCGTGGTATTGGCAACACTCCATTAAAGCGTCATTCATTACGATATGATTAACCGGAAACAAGGTAATGAGTCTTTCTTATCGCTCCGTCGAGCTATCCGGTTAAGTTTGATTATATCAACGATAAACGTCTTTACGGTGGCCTATTTTGACTACTTCGATAATTAATTCAGCATTGAATACGGTGTAAATAATTCTGTAATCTCCCGACCTTATCCGGTAAGTGTTATCTGATCCCGTTAGTTTTTTTGAACCCTTTGGCTTAGGGGTTTCTATCAATGCATCAATTATCCTTGTGATGTTTTGCACAATCGGCGCGGGTAATCCAAATAATGTTTTTTGAGCTGATTTCTTAACCGTTACGCTATAACAAGCCATTACTTGCTAGCTCCTCTTTTACTTGTTGCCAAGGTGTTACAGCTTCGTCTTTACGTTCGGCAATGGCGGCTAAATCCTCCAGATCATCGAGCAATTCTTGATAGTCAGCTAAAGATAAGACAACGGAAATTTTTTCACCGTCGGCATTGGTTATAAATTGTGGCTGTGCGTTCATGGTTTATCCTTGTTGCTGACATTTCGTTTAATTGTAACAATATTTTCAATATCAGGTATGGTCAACTGCTGAATAGTATCGGCAATTTTAAAAGTCGCTTGTCTTAATGTGTTGGCTTCCGGGTTGATATATCCGCCGGTAACATCGCCATCAGTAGTATGATTTGCCAGTGCCTTAAGTAGACTAAACGGAATCATCGCCGCTTCGCCAATAGTTAAGAACGTGCGCTTTAAATCGTGACTTGAGAAGGTGATACCTGTTTGTTTACATACTTGGGCTATGGGCTTGCGCGGAACGTCCATAACACCGTCTACATTTCTGCCTGGAAACACGTATTGACCACTGCCGGTTTTATCATGCAAAGCCCGTAAATAAGGCTTGATCTGTGGTGCGAGATAAGCTGTAAAATCGCTTCTATTTTTGGTATCTCTGGCTGTAAAGCAATCATTTTTAAAATCTACGTCTTTCCATTCCAGATAACGAACGTCTTGATCCCTTAGCCCGGTGTGAAGTAACAGCAATAAATAAACTTTGGCCTGCTCATTGTCTAAGTGCAAAACTGAGTTGTACCAGTCTTTAATATTGTCACTTGGTATCATGCGCTTACGGCGTGTTGGCTTTGCCCACAATGAACCATCCCGCAACACATCAACCGGATTTTCATCAATAGCTTTTAAGGCGATTGCATAATTCATCAAAAGCCGTAGTACCCTCATTTTATTATCAGCACCGCCGGTAAATTGTTTCCTACGTGCCAGAACCATGTCTCTGGTAATTTCATTAATCGGCTTATTCAACCAATCAGCAAAACCAGAAGGCGAGTTCATTATCTTGGTGTAATCCTTTATCGACGCTTCCCTTAATTCTGACTTGTCTGCCAAATACCAATCAAATAAAACCTGCAAGGTGATGTTTCTGAATCGCTTCTTACGTTTTTCATCGGTTGGATTGATACCTGTCGCTATATCGGTTAAGGCCGCCTGAGTTCGTTTTCTAGCCTCATCAACACTCATGTCTGGAAATCGGCCTAAGGTAACGCGCTGGGTAGTCTTACCTGTCCACTTTAAAACAACAAACGACTTAATGCCCGTAGTGCTTACGCGACAAGTTAATTTAGGACAGCCGGTATCATGATAATCAACTCGGCCAGTTTATGGGTCAGGTAAATCTTTTATCCGTCCCTGAGTAAAATTGATTCTATTCTTGTCTGTTGCCATTGCAGAGGTTCCTATACTAAAAATCCGGGTCATGGTCGGGTCATGTTTGAAAGCATGTTTTTAGTATTTTAGGGTAATCTTGGGTAATGTACAGAATTATTAACATCTATAAATGACAAGGCCTGCGCTGTTAATAGTCAGCAATAGCGGCAATCATAAAAGCATAGATCTGGTAATTTGTAATCAGCCGGTCAGGAGTTCGAATCCCCTCACTAGCTCCAATCAAATCAAAGGCCTAGATGATTTCATCTAGGCCTTTTTTATTGCCTGAAGCTTTTTTAGACGATTTAGTCCCAGTTATAGTCCCAGTAAGCATTCTGGTTGTAATAAGAATTGCTTGGACTTCTTTAGATAATAAATCAAAAAATAATCAAAAGTTTCTATCTATCTATCTATCATTAATTCATTTACTTTTACGCCAAATATAGGCAATGGAATTCTGGCTGTGTAGTCTCAATTCTGCCGGATTCTATCTAAAGCCATCCTGACAAATTCAGACTCATTGAGGTCTAAACTTCTGGCAGTGATATAAAGTGAATGAGCCAAAGTAGGGGAGAGGCGATAAGCCCTCATGGCAGTTAAGTGGTTATTGTTTTTTCTTTTCATCAGAATACTCCTTCGTATGACTGAAGTATTTATCATTTTTGGCGAATAACTCGAATTTTAGACGTAGCTATTCATTTGGGTATTAGGGTTTAAGAGTATTTAGCCAACATAGTTTTAAATAATGGGAAGTGAGCTGTCGCTCACTCGTGCTTCCCTATCGGTCAGCTGTTCGGCGACAATTAACTTGTCCGGTCGGCGTCAATTATCTTGACCGGTTGAACGATATGTAAGACAAGGAGTATTTCACTATGTGGAGTGCCCGCCTTGTCTGGAAAACG
>CAIVQX010000022.1 GCA_903908165.1 uncultured Methylococcaceae bacterium
GGTGCGATGATCGTTGCGTTAGCAGTTCCACAAACTAATAACATCAGTATTACTATCTGTTTCATTTCATTCCCCTTGGGTTATCTTTGCGTGGCAAAGGATGTGATAAATGCCTTGAGTGTTTTTGTTTACGAGGGTGTGATTGCTTTATCATTTTGCTTTACACCACTAAGGCTTGAGCTTGTCGCCCCTCTAAGACACCATCAAAAGGCACCTCAAAATCCGCTACGAAGGTTTGCATGAAGTAAGCTACTTCCGGTAATGAAGAGGCATTAAGCTGGCTTTCCAATTTACGTGCAGTCACTGTAAACTCAAGATTACCGGTGCGTAGCTCAGATAAGCATTTCAAATACGCGGATAAGGTATCGGCGGCTTTAATGATCTGGTGATGCCCTTCTGGTTGTTCGTCACTTAATAACTCCTGATAAGATGCTTGCAGTGCTTCCGGTAAGGTACTGATCAATTCGTCACAGGCAATTGCCTCTATTTGCCGGTAAGCCATGGTTATTGAATTAGAAAAGTATTTAATGGGTGTTGGTAAGTCACCGGTTAGCACTTCACTAGCATCATGAAATAAAGCTTCTGTAGCAATGGCATTGGCGTCAACTTGCCCCTCAAAGATTTCATTACGTATGACCGCTAATGAATGGGCAATAACGGAAACTTCCCAACTGTGTTCCATCACATTTTCAGATTCTGCATTACGCATTAAACCCCAACGTTTAATCCACCGTAAGCGGGAAAGATAAGCATAAAATTTACTGGGCTGACACTGTAACTGACGCATGAGAGGTCCTTATAACAACCAACGTTAAGTGATTTAAGACCCTATTGATTCTTTTCTACGCCTGTAAAGAAAGGCTAATATTTAGAACTCATGGATCTTTTTTCTTTAGTACTGTTGGTAAGATAAAACCATGTTGCGACAAATAATGTCGAATTGAAATTTAAAACGAGAAGGGACTTGGAAGTGGGACTAACGGCTTAAATTTACTTTATTACTTTATTATTTTATATAGAGTTGAGCGGCTTGCTGATGACGCTCTGCGATTGTGACCCTTAAGAGTTCAGGCGATAGCACTTCCACGTCGGGACCAAAGCTACTTAGCCACCTTTGTAATTGGGGTGTATCCAGCACTTCTGCTGTGATTTTAAGTGTTTGTGGATCGAGTCGCTCAATCTGCTGGTCTTTTGCTAACGGGGTTTCAATAAGATGATGCACTGCCCCATTTTTAAAGAGTGCAGTCAGCTTAATAGGCTGGGCAATCTGACCAAACCCAAAGCCACCTTGATCAATGTAAGTCTGTAGATCAAAATTCAATAGGGGTCGCAGCGCCTCTTCTTTAAGGCTCACTTGTTGAATCCGATGTAAGACCAACAAACGTAAATCGTTATGATCGTTAATCGTGACCACCAAATAAATAACCGAGCCATATTGTACCAAGCCTTGTAAATGCACACTGCTATAGTGTTTGGCTTCTGCAGCACCGGCAGCCAAATAATCCATTTCTAATTGAAAGCATTGCATTAAGGCATTATAAACCGTGCGTTGAATACTGGGATCAATCGTTGGTGCCAGTAAGTGTTGTCCAGGCGATAGAACTTTCACCTTCTTTAGCCAGCTTTGCAGTTTGGAATCATTATGCTCGACCGAAAGCGAATGTCTAGCGGCTGAAAAATGACCCGCCAAGTTATCGGCAATAGCCACTGGCAACAAGGTTTTAAGATACGTTTCCAGCAAAACCAACGTTAACGCTTCACTGTTGGTAAGTCCTGGAATATTAGACGGATGCATGTTCAACGCATAGCGCCAGCCATAGGGTTTACTTCGTGTGTCTGCTTCAATCGCAAAGGGAATCGATAATCTATCCAAATCCCGTTCTAAAGTACGGCGATTAACTGAATACCCTAGACCTTCAAGTTTATCTTGTAATTCCTTAACCGATGATTTTGCTAATGAAATGTCAAATCAGACTGTCATCATGCAACAGCAATTAAATCAGCAACGTGAAGCAGCCTATCAGCCTAATTTCAATGCACAAAAACAAGTTCAGCAGGAGCGGTTTAATACTTTTAATACTTTTAATACCAATATGATATTGTTGGATGGACAGAATAGACAATAATAAAAAAAGGGAGTTACCTAAATAACTCGCAAGCTTGAGCGTTCTTGGAAACGCTGCACTAACAGATTCTTAGCTCCTGCGATACAGGCTCATCCAACCCCTTCAAAAGGATTTCACACGCAATTTCGCGGGAGTATTTTTTATTAATTATTTCCAAATCGTAGCAAATTCCACCGATAAAATTGAAAGGTGATTTTTTTCTAGAAGTAATGCAGCCAAGACTTTTTTTAATTTCATTTAGCTGATTGTAACTAAACTGGAAGAAAGTGTGAATTGCGGTCGGCGCTTCAATGGGGCGGTCGTTTGCGAGCTCACATAACGCAATTACCGCATTTAAAGCAGCCTTCTGTCTGTCTGGACGCATGTTGAAATATTGAGGTTTTACCCTGTTAAAAAACTCCGTAAATGATCGGTCTGCATTACGTGTGGTTAGAGACTGCCTAATCTCTTTAAAGGGCGGGCGCTGTTCCACTGGTATAAATCTATAAAATAAATAAATTGCGAAAGTCGCGCGTCTTAATTTAGTACTCATATTAATTTCCTAATGTTAAAAAGTTTCTAAAATCGTAAAAATTGTGTGAGCGATATATCAACACCCCCTAGGGGTGGTACCCATTGGTCCCTATGCCCCCCTCGGGTGCTATTCAGGGCTGATACTCTATTAACGGGCTCTGTTGCTTAGACGCCATTTCGTTAAATACAAAAGTGACCTTGGAATCCATAATGGGCTGAGGCAGATACATGCCCATAATCTTAGCTAACGTAGCTAACGCCGTAACTCTCGCGCCATGAGAAAAACCTTCGCCATCAAATTGAGCCTCATTTTTGAGTTGCGCCACTATCCAGTCTGAAGTGACCGACGATCTTGCGACTTTAGCTCGTATCTGCTCAGCAACAAGTTCTTTTATCGAAGGCTCCTTCAAAAGACGATAGGCTGTTTTTTCAGCACTTTGCGGCGAGTATCCTGCCCTTATAGCCGCTTGGCGACCGTTGAAATCCTTCAAATACTCGCTCACAAAAATACTAGATTGCTTTTGTTTCGTTACTAATTGCATAGTTTTAATCCCCATTAGTCTTATACGTAAACATACTTAAAGTTAAAAGTACGTCGGGTTATACCAATTAATAGTTACAAGATTACAACTCCATTACAAGATTTTACTGGTGACTTGTAATACCTCAAGGCCTTTATTAGCAAGGCTTTGAGCATTATTTTTACAAGATTAC
>CAIVQX010000023.1 GCA_903908165.1 uncultured Methylococcaceae bacterium
AACACGGATAACAGGGGAGGGCACACGTAATAAAGGATTAGCTTCAAGTTCGTAAAGGCTTTTGGTAGACATGTCACGAGTTTTTGGGGCGTATACCCAAAATGTCGGCTGTATCCCAGGCGAGATATCAAAAGTAGTGGTGGGGTCTTTCATGTCTGGCGAATGGCCATTTAACTCAACAACTTCAAGTTTAATGACTATCTTATCAGGATCACCATCGCCATCGAGATCATCTGATAACGTCACTGCATCAGCTGCAAGTTGCGTTGACATCAAGGTATCCATTGAAACGCCATTTGTACCTTTAACAAAAGCGGCGATGTCGGCAGGATTATCCGGATTACATAGTTTCGATTCTTGTATGGTTACACCATCAATCACCTGTGCTTTACGCCATGCTGGATCAGTAAATTCAGAACAGACTTCTTCAACCGGACCTGGATCAACCTTGGCCGATGCTGGTAAGTCAGTGGCTGCGTCTACCCATGAATGCATAAGAAGCAGTAATGCTCCCCCAGTGATGGTAATAAGTTTTTTACGCATATCTAAGAACCTATGAAAAACATATGATTACAAAACTAAACACCGCTAAAAGACGGTAGATTTATTATTGGTTCATTTTAACTCAATAGTTGGATTAAGTCTTATATGACCGCCTATTTTATTTAATAGAGGCAACTAAAGTCTTAAAAACAAATGAATTATTAGTAGTAACAAAAATATTTAGTAGATAATGACTTTTTAACTACTAATGAAGTAAAGTAATTAAGTAAATACTACTAACGATTTTTTGATTACCAGAACATTTTTATCTATTAGACATTAAATCATCATACAACAATAAAGCAATTAGAAAGGATTTATTCTTTTTAAATTTTTTGCACTAAAAAACGCCAAAAAATATATCACGTTAATAGGTGACTAAACTCTTACAGGCGTTGAATTACAATTAGCTATTTACTATCAATAATTTATAAATACTCGTAACGTGAAAAGTCAATCAATATCATATTTGGTCGGTATCGACTTAGGAACAACACACACTGTTGTTGCCTATGCTAACGTGGAAAAAAAACGACAGGACATTCAGTTATTTGAGATTGAACAATTAATTGCACCTGGGCAGGTTGCTGCACGAAATCTATTACCATCAGTGCGTTACCATCCGGCTCTAGGTGAATTATCTGCCGATGAAATTGCTTTTCCAATTTTTTTCAAAACACCTCATTCCCCAGATGAAGCGCCAATACTCGGAGAAGCTGCAAGAGTATTAGGTGCAAAATCCAAGGGTCGTCTTGTAACCAGTGCCAAAAGCTGGTTATCTCATCCATCTGTTGATCCTAGTGCGACAATTTTGCCTTGGGGAAGTAATGATGACATTAATAAAGTTTCACCCATAGATGCCAGTGCCAGTTATTTAGCGCATATCCGAACGGTATGGGATCATAAGTTCCCCCATTCACCTTTGGCTCAACAGGATATTGTCATAACGGTTCCGGCTTCGTTTGATGAGATAGCTCGATCTTTAACTATAGAAGCAGCAACTAAGGCAGGGTTAAAAAAAGTAAAATTACTTGAAGAGCCTCAAGCTGTTTGTTATGACTGGTTGCATTTTAATAGCGATACGATTAAACAAGACTTGGTCAGAGTACATTTATTGCTGGTGTGTGACGTCGGTGGTGGTACTACTGATTTGACATTGATTAAAGTAGAGCAGGGGGTTACAGAGCCTAAATTAACCCGTATAGGTGTTGGCGATCATCTTATGTTAGGTGGGGACAACATTGACTTGGCTTTAGCTCATTTAGCAGAAAGTCGTATGAATACATTAACTGGATCAGAGAAACGCTTTTCGGCGTCTGACTTGTCGCAACTAATTGAGCAATGCCGAATTGTCAAAGAACTCTTATTAGCCAAAGATGCCCCAGAGCAGGCCTCTATTACTTTATTGGGAGGGGGCTCCAAGTTAATTGGTGGCTCTAGATCTATTGTATTTACCCGTGATGAAGTTAAAACACTTGCTTTAGACGGTTTTTTCCCTTTATCCAAACAAGATGATTTACCTGAAAAAAAACGCAGTGGCGTCGTAGAATTTGGTCTGCCTTACTCTTCAGAACCTGCTATTAGCAAACATATTGCCGCTTTTTTAAAATTACACTCTACGTTCTGTAGGGAGGCTTTAAAAGGTGAAGGGAGTGTTCCTGACGCACTTTTACTGAATGGTGGTGTATTTCGTAGTCAACTTATTACCCAAAGATTGGTCAACTTGCTTGCTTCATGGGGTAGTAAGCCTCCCGTTTTGCTGGAAAATAGGCGCCCTGAGTTATCCGTTGCTTATGGAGCTGTTAGTTATGGACTAGCTCGTCTTGATAAAAAGATCAAAATAGGCGGGGGTTCAGCCCGTAGTTATTTCCTTGTGATAGATACCGATAAGCTTACTGTACAGAAAGGCATCTGTATTTTACCCAGAGGAAGTGAAGAGGGGGATGAACTTGTTCTAAAGAATCATCAATTCGCGTTAAGATTAGGTGAGCCTGTTCGTTTTCACTTAGCAACAATTACCGGTGATGTGGAATATAAACTTGGTGACTTAGTGTCAATTAAAGATTCATTTCATTCTTTACCACCTTTAGCGGTTGCTTTTGAAAGTGATACAGAGAGAACAAAAACTGAGGTGGTTGTTGAATTGGCAGTCACTCAAACTGAAGTAGGCACACTCAAAATACAATGTGTTTCAATTGAAAATAAAGAGCAACGATGGAATGTGGAATTCCAAATCAGAAAGGGTGAGACTGGATCATTATCAGATGACGCATTGCCCGCGCAATTTAATGCGGCTGCCGATAAGATCAAAAATATCTTTGGCTCCAAATCTAAAGATATTGATCCCAAAGCGGTTAAAAATCTACGTGCCGAACTGGAGAAGCAGTTAGGCTGCGCACGTACTGAATGGCAAGTGCCTCTATTAAGAGCTTTATTTGCTACTTTTTTAGAAGGCAGTAAATATAATCGTCGCTCAGAGAACCATGAAAGAGTCTGGCTAAGTCTGACAGGCTTTTGTTTGCGCCCAGGCTTTGGTGCTCAACTTGATGATTGGCGCGTGGAACAACTGTGGAAATATTATCCACACGGCATCCAGTTTGTTAATGAAACGCAGAATTGGTCAGAATGGTGGACACTTTGGCGTCGTATAGCAGGCGGCTTATCCGTTAATGCACAAGAGCGCATTTTTTCAGATATTGCAAAATACCTTAACCCAGCTGCAGCAAGACAAGCCGGTGTTGCCAAACAAATAAAAACCCGTGGCTATGATGATATGGTTCGTCTTGCAGCCGTTCTGGAACGATTATCGGTCGATAAAAAAATTCAGCTTGGTGATTGGTTATTAAAGCGGTTGGAAAAAGCCAATGAGCCCAGTCAGACTTGGTGGGCTGTCGGTCGTATTGGTTCACGATTACCATTTCATGGTAGTCGTCATCAGGTAGTTTCCACAGAAGTGGCTTGTCGCTGGTTAACCCAAATCTTGGCTGAAGACTGGAAAAAAACGCCCCAAGCCGGATTTGCGGCAACACTGATCGCACGCATGAGTGGTGATCGTGCGTGTGATATTAATGTAGAAATGCGTCAGCAAGTCATCGGTAAACTTAAACTCATCAAAGCCCCCAGCTCTTGGATAGACATGGTTGAACACTTTAAAGAGCTGGATAAAAAAGAAGAAAGTCAGATGTTTGGTGAGGCGTTGCCGCCAGGGTTAACCTTAATCAATAACAAATGAACTCAGACTTCAATGTATGAAACGGTTTAGATCATTAGGTGTTTAAAATTAACTGTCGATATGCTTATTTTACTGGTGTTGGTGGATTCTCGCTATTTGTTGCCAACTAACTAGAAAGCAAGATGGCTACTATTTACCTCTATTACCGTAATCTCACTATTGTGCTTGGTGCCATACTATTGACAGGTTTTATCTATTCTGCCAGAGCAGACGACACCAATCCAAAGGGACTAATACAGGCGCTCGTTGATAAAGATAACTCCAAGTGGAACACCTTTGAGCCGTCTGGAATTGAGATAGGTGGCTGGGTCACATTCGGCAGCTACTATAACCCAAGACATACAAGTAATAATAGTAATACGCCAGTGTCTATGACGGATCGAAGTGGACAACTTGATTTATACCAAATAGATTTATTTATCGAGAAGCGTCTTAAAAAGTCTTCGAACTGGCAAATAGGCGGCCGATTTGATGCTATGTTTGGATCTGATGCGCGTTATACTCAAGCTAGAGGGAATTGGGATAGTCATTTATTAAATAAGAGTAACTACAATAATATTGCCTTGCCCCAAGCTTATACTGAAATCTATGCGCCTATTGGTGAAGGTCTCAGTACAAAAATAGGACATTTTTATACTAATATGGACTATGAAGCGGTGCAGTCAGGTTTAAATTTCTATTCATCCCATTCTTATAGTTTTAGAGCCTCTCCATTAACCACAACAGGGGTTTTGTTTAACTATGAAATAGGCGAGGAATGGGGCATGCATTTAGGTGCTGTCACCGGGCCAGATAATTTTAATCAAGACTTGGGCGCCTGGTTTGAATTGAGCGGTATTCATTGGAAAAATGCTAAATCTGGAACAGAGCTCTCTATTTCTACAAAGGGAGGCAATTATTTTAGTTATCAGAGCTCTAACTTATTTTATTACACAGCCATAGCCAAACAACGGCTGGGTAAATGGAACTTGATATTAGAGCAGGTTTTAGCTAATCAAAATAACGCTAATAATTTGGGTCCGAATGCAAGGTGGTACTCTTTAGTGCCCTATCTTAGTTATCAAACAACCGAGCAGTTAAAGTTAGGCTTGCGGGGAGAGTGGTTTAGAGATGCCAATGGATATAAATACGATAATGGAGCAGCAAATTACTATGCCATAACTGCAGGGATAAATTGGACGCCCAAAAAATGGTTAATGATTCGTCCTGAAGTACGCTATGACTGGAGTCAGGCACAAATTAATCCATTTGACGGTGGGCAACAAACCAACCAGATATTGCTGGGTTTTGATACCGTTATTCAGTTTTAATAACGCGCTATTTTATTTGTATAATGGGTATTCACATTAAAAGACACATTACTTTAGCCATTAAATAAAGACGGGAAATACATGATGAAATGGGTAACAATAGTTTTAATTGCAGGATTTATAGTGCTCTATTTTATGGATGCTGCATTTAAGATAGAAATTTTAAATCTGGAAATTTTGATTCATAGCGCGCTTAGATTCTTTACCGGCTTTGTGTTGATTGGTATTGGTGTATTTTATGCGCATAAAATCAGATTAAAAAATGCCATCTATTTTGTACTTCTCTTAGTTTTAACAGATGACCTAATGGATTATTTTCGGCACGTTAATAATTTCAGTCTTGAGTTCACGCTTCATGGCATGTATATGTTGGTTTGGGGCTCATTACTGGGCTATGTGGTCATGAAGTATTCAAAAAATAATACAAACACGCCATAACTCACACTGGTTTCCTATGCCATAGGAGATAAAATTAGAATTAACGATAATCAGTGTACACTGATTTTTTATTGGAAAGAAATGGAAAGCAACCGATAATGATCGAATAATTTAATAAACTATGAGAAAAATACGATGAGTAATGTGTTTAGTTTTACCGGCACTGTGGGCAGAGATGCTGAAGTCAGATATGCGCCGTCAGGCGTTGCTGTTTTAAATGTGACTGTAGCCAATAATATCGGCTTTGGTGATAAACAACAAACCTTATGGATACGGGTGGTTTTGTTTGGCAAACGTGCTGAAGGACAGTTACAAAATTACCTTAAGAAAGGTCAGCAAGTATTTGTTTCTGGTGAATTAACTCAAAGTGAATACAAGGGTAATGATGGCACAACCAAGACAAGTCTTGAACTCAACGCGAATATTATTGATTTAATAGGAAGAAAAAATGAGTCAAGTCAGTCACAACAAACCAATCAATCGACTGGATATGGTGAGCGTGAGCAATTATCAGCTAGGTCAGCAACCAGTAACCCAAACATTGATGCCCCCTATGATGATGATATTCCCTTCTAGATCAATATACTTCAGGTTGTTTATATGAGCCACTATGAGAGTAGTAAAAAGCCAAGGCGTATTGCTTCGATCTTTTATCTTTTAATAATGGTTTTTATTTTTGGTGGCACTTATTTGTCGAATAAACAGAAAGAATCATCAAAAGCCTTAGAAGCTTCGGCTGTTTTATCAGGTACTACGAGTCAGAATTAAGATCAATTAACAGTTATAGCTTTAAATCCTGCAATAGATTTTTAGCTATTAATTGTTGCTGTTCAGTACCTTTCATAATAACTTCAGCAATCATTTCCTTGGCCGAACCTAAATCACTCATATCAATATAGGCTTTGGCCAAGTCTAATTTAGTTTCCATTTCATCCATATCGGTAAGATCAAAATGGGTCATCTGTTCATTATTTATTTGACTACCAATAGGTGTTCCATAAAAATTTCGTTGCAATGGATTAGTGGTGTTACTGTTATTTAATGAGGACGCTTCATCATTTTGATTAATAACTGAAGTGTTACCTATTTCATCTTCATTTTGTTTTAAAACAGGAGAACTTATATCGAACTCTACGCTGTTACTTTGATTTTGATCATGATTAATCACACTATTATCAGATAGAATATTGGAAACAGGAGTAACCATTGGCAGATAGTCGCCATGAGTAATTGGGATATCTCTGATTTCATGAGGTATATTTTCTATTGGAAACTGGTGGTTAAATAGCACAGAGTCTTTACAAATTTCCGAACCCATTTGAGTAACTGTTCGCCAGAACTCTACATCTTTTTTTCTACCCGCACTCGCCAACTTAGCCGCAAAGGCTTCAAATGCCTCCATTTTATTAGCTAAGTAGTATATTTCAAGCAACTTCAATAGCAATTCATCATTATCAGGATTATCTTTAATTTCATCACGAATTAGCTCTTCAGCTTGTTCATAACGACCATAAGCAAGATAAATATCAGCTATAGCAAGAGGATTTATTTCATTTTGATCTTTATCAGCTTTATCAGTAGCATCAATAGTTGTTTCATCAAAGAATGGTGGTATTTTCTCACTATCAGTTTGTGTCGTATTACTAACATCAAATATTACATTTGAAGAAGCGGAAATATCAGACTTAGTCGATTGCTTCATATGTTTTCGCCACAACAACCAACCTGTTAAAGCAAGTGTTATGGCACTAAAGACTATGAAGATAACTAATGTATTGTCAGATTTTTTTTGCCCTGACTCAGTTTGGGTTATCGGAAAATTATTTGGTAATGGTAGTGATTTTTTAACTTCCCCGAAAGGAGGACTCGCTTTAACTTGCAATTGCGCTTGTAAAGCAACTAACTGCTGATCTTTTGATGCTAGCATTTGTTGCATATCACTTAATTGTTTTTCAAGTGTTAATATTCGTATTTTTAATTCGTTATCTAAAAAGGCATCAGTTCTTACGATCTCTTTTACAAGATTAGTAGTCTGAATTTCATCTTTGTTTTGGTCGGCAATTTTTTCGCTTTGAGATGTAATAACTTCAGTATCAAGAGCCTCTTCTTGTGAAGGTGCGGTCAGGGTTAATTGCTTATCCGGCAGATTTTGAGTGGATAATGGAGGGTCGTTAGAAAGAGGTGCTTGTAAGTTTTTCCAAGCCGCTGTTTGCAGATAATACTCTTCTAACGCTCGTTTTCGAGAGATTTTAAGAGCTATCTCTCTTTCCGGAATCTTTAACTTTATTCCTGCCAAAAGGGCATGGATATTTTCTTTGTAAAAGGCTCGAGGATTGGCAGCATAGATGGCTAACATCATTTGTTCTACAGAGACATTAGCTTGAAGACTGGTTTGTTCAGCAATTCTCCATAGTGTATCATTTTTATTGGTGGGACCATAGACACTCGTATCCAATTCTGGTGACTGTATAAGGCTAGTGTAGTTAGAAATCAACTGATCTGAAGCGGAAGATACCGGTTGTGGATTATAAGAGGCTGGTGGGTCTATTAAAACAGTAAATTCTCGATATAAAGAACCGTTTTGCCATAATACTTGTAGTAAAAAATTCAAATAAGGTTCTTTTACAGCTTCATTTGAAGTCAGCTTAATGATGGTAGAATTATTTGCTCCCGTAATAGTTTCGAATTTAATTTTTGGCAAGAAAGGCGTCCAAGTCACACCAGCTTCAGTGAATTTTTCAGGAGGTGCTAATTTGACAATTAAATTAGATATTTTTTCTCCAGGAGCGATAATTAATGGAATTTTAGCCTCTAGATTTTGGTTAAGTTGAGAAGATAATGTAATTTCACCAATACCTAAAGCAGATACACTGGTCGTTATTAACAATAAGACCAGTGCCATTATTTTAGGACCATTTAGCATGCTGATACCCTGCAATCTACATAAGACGGTCTCATATATCTCTCTGTTTTTATTTCAAAAGTAACACTAGCCTAGATATAATTTTTTATTAATAGCTCCGCTATTTGAACACTATTTAATGCGGCACCTTTTCTAATGTTATCTCCAACGATCCATAAATCAATACCTAACGGATGTGATATGTCTTCTCTGATACGCCCAACGAAGACATCATCATTTCCTGATGAGTCAGTTACTGCAGTGGGATAGCCACCGTCCTTACGCTCATCGACAACAGTTACCCCAGGAGCTTTTTTCAATAGTGCTCTTACTTCTTCTGATGATATTTTTGATCGGGTTTCAATGTGTACAGCTTCAGAATGTCCATAAAAAACGGGAACTCTTACTGCGGTTGCATTTACCATAACAGTTGTATCACCCAATATCTTTTGAGTTTCCCAAACCATTTTCATTTCTTCCTTGGTATAACCGTTATCCATAAAAACATCAATTTGAGGCAGCACATTGAAGGCAATTTGTTTGGGATAAACGTTAGTATTGATCGCCTGCATGTTGAGAAGACTTAGAGTTTGTTTACCTAATTCTTCTATTGCTTCTTTACCAGTACCAGAAACAGCCTGATACGTACAAACATTAATTCTAGAAATCCCAGCCGCATCATAAATAGGTTTTAAGGCTACTAACATCTGGATTGTTGAACAATTGGGGTTGGCGATGATGCCTCGATTTTTATAATCAACAATTTTATTTGGATTCACTTCAGGTACTACAAGTGGAATATCATCCTCATAGCGAAACTGTGAGGTATTATCAATCACGATACAACCTGCAGCCGCCGCTTTGGGTGCATATATTTCAGAAATACTGGCACCAGGAGAAAATAAACCAATTTGAGCTTTAGAAAAATCGAAGTTCGCTAAATCTTCAACTCTTAACGAGCCTTCTTTAAATGGAATGCGCTTGCCGACTGAATTACTACTGGCTAAGGCGTAAACCTCTCCAACAGGAAACTGACGTTCTTCTAAAATAGAAAGCATGGCTTCGCCCACTGCGCCCGTCGCACCAACAACTGCAACGTTATAAACTTTACTCATTTATGAATACCTTAATAGAGGTTTAAAACATATAAATCTTATAGATATATATGTGACTTAAAAATTTGCTTATGAAATGATTTATATCAAGAAGTTTAATCTCGATTTAACCTAAAACAGCGAAAACTTTGTTGGTAATATCTTCAATAGTGCCAACACCCGATATTGAACTAAATTTTATTTTTTGTCCAAAATTTGAATAGAAATTAACTAATGGTTTTGTTTGTTCATGATAAACGGAAAGCCTTTTACGAACAGTTTCTTCTTTATCATCATCGCGCTGTATAAGAGCATCTCCTGTTACATCATCAATATTATTTACTAATGGTGGCATGTGAACTATGTGATAGGTGCGACCTGATTGTGGATGTACTCTTCTTCCAGCGATACGTTTTATAATGTCTTCATCTGCAACATTTATCTCAATGACAAAGTCGATTTGAACACCCATGGCAACCAATCCCTCCGCTTGCGCAATGGTGCGGGGGAAACCATCGAGCAAATAACCGTTTACACAATCAGCTAAGGTAATTCTTTCCTTAATTAAACCCAAAATAATAGTATCGGATACCAAACCTCCGGTATCCATTACCTTTTTAGCTTCAATGCCCAGTTGTGTGCCATCACGGACTGCGGCACGCAGCATATCTCCTGTTGAGATTTGTGGTATTCCATATTTTTCAGTTATAAACTGAGCTTGGGTTCCTTTGCCAGAACCAGGGCTTCCTAAGAGAATAATACGCATAAATAACTCCAAAAAGTTGCCATATCAAATTTAACTAGTTTCTACAGATAGTTAAGAGGCAATAAATAATAAAAAACTGTTATTTTATGACCAAACATAAAATTGATTATGTATTTTATAACACAACAGGCTCAATCTCTTGTAAAAATGAAATTACTTGATCATTCTAGAGTTCATAGAGAAGTCAATTCTTTAAGTTTTTATAAAGGCCACAATTAATATATTGTTAAAAAGTAATTAATTAGCTAAAGTTCCTATTTCATGCTTTTTAAGATCAAATAAAATGATAAACTCCATGCCGAATAATTTGGATATTAATCAATAATGAGTGACCTACTTAAACTTTTTCAAGACTCATCTTCATTCCAAGGTAGTAATGCCAGTTTTATTGAAAATTTATATGAACGTTTTTTAGAAAACCCCGACTCTATCGAGTTGAGTTGGCAAAAAGAATTTAAGGCGCTTCAAAATGGATCGGCTTACGAAACTCCACATAGCCCAGTTGTAGCCCGTTTTGCAGAACTTTCTGCTAAATCTCAAGGTAGGTTAGCTCAGTTACAAGGTTTTACTGAAGAAAGTGTAAAAAAACAAGCTTCTGTTTCGCGCCTTATTAACCATTATCGAGTGCGTGGTCATCAAATTGCTTACTGTAATCCGCTTGGAAAATTCGCTGCTAAACCAGCCGATATGGATCCAGCTTATTATGGTCTTTCAGTGCCAGATATGGATACACTATTTGATACAGGTGCTTTATTTGGTGAAGTTGATAGATTACCTCTGCGTGATATCATTCAAAACTTGAAAAACCTATACGGAGGTAGTATTGGTTATGAATACATGCACATTGTTGATACACAAATCAGACGTTGGTTAATAGGTCGTATAGAAAGCTCTAAAAATAAATTAGTTCTTAATGCTGAGAATAAAAAAAGTATCTTAAAATTATTAACTGCCGCAGAAAGTATTGAGAGTTATCTCCATCATCGCTTTGTCGGTCAAAAACGTTTTTCACTGGAAGGTGGTGAATCTCTCATTGTAATTCTTGATGAATTAATACAGAGTTCTGGCAACAATGGCGTTAAAGAGATAGTCATCGGTATGGCGCATAGAGGTCGCTTGAATGTATTGGTTAACATTTTAGGGAAAAGTCCTGCCAGTTTGTTTAATGAATTCGAAGGGACCTCAGCTTTATCACCCGGTGTAAATTCTGGTGATGTTAAATATCACATGGGTTTTTCATCTGACATTACAACTCCTGGAGGCGCAGTCCATCTGACCTTGGCATTTAATCCATCCCATTTAGAAATTATCAATCCGGTTGTTGAAGGTTCAGTAAAAGCAAGGCAGGATAGAGCCGGAATCGATGGGATAAATACGGTAATTCCGATTTTAATACATGGAGATGCTGCTTTTTCAGGCCAAGGAATTGTTATGGAAACCCTCAATATGTCACAAACTAGGGCTTTTTATACGGGGGGGACTGTTCACATTGTTATTAATAACCAAATCGGTTTCACTACTAGTAATCCAGTTGATGCACGGTCAACTTTATACTGTACTGACGTGGCCAGTATGATTCAAGCGCCTGTTTTTCATGTTAATGGTGATGATCCCGAGGCAGTTATGTTTGTGACTAAACTCGCTCTTGATTATCGAATGACTTTCAATAAAGATGTGGTTATTGATCTTATTTGTTATCGTCGACTTGGTCATAATGAAGCTGACGAACCAGCTACTACCCAACCCATGATGTATAGGAAGATACGCCAGCATCCAACTACACGACATATATATGCACAAGAACTGATTAGAGAAGACATCCTCAGCTTGGCGCAATCTAAAAAAATGGAGGATGATTACTTAAAGTTACTGGAGTCTGGGCAAGTAGTATCAAGACCAATATCATCAAACGCGAATTATTCATATACAAATCAATGGAATAACTTTCTTAACATGGGCTGGGAAACACCATGTAAAACAGCTATTTCCATGGAACATTTACGCTTCTGTAATGATCGTATGCAACGATTACCAAGTGGTTTTGAGCTTCATCCCCGTGTTGCCAAAGTGATGGAAAACCGCTCTAAAATGGCTGCTGGGTCACTACCGCTGGATTGGGGCTTTGCTGAGAATATTGCTTATGCCAGTTTACTGTTAGAAAAATATAATATTCGGTTAACAGGTCAGGATGTTGGCAGAGGGACTTTTGTCCATCGTCATGCTGTATTTCATAACCAATTGAATAATAAAACATATACTCCAATTAAACATCTTGATAAAAATCAGGGTAATGCACAAATTTTTGATTCTTTATTATCAGAAGCTGGAGTCTTGGGTTTTGAATATGGCTATAGTACAACAATGCCTAATACTTTGGTTATTTGGGAAGCGCAATTTGGAGACTTCGCTAATGGAGCTCAAGTTGTCATTGATCAGTTTATCAGTTCTGGTGAAACTAAATGGGGACGTTTTTGTGGCTTAGTTATGTTGTTGCCACATGGTTTTGAAGGGCAGGGACCAGAACATTCTTCAGCAAGATTGGAACGCTATTTACAACTTTGTGCCGAACATAATATTCAAGTTTGTTACCCTACGACACCTGCTCAAATATTCCATTTGTTACGTCGTCAACTATTACGGCCTTATCGGAAACCTCTTATTATTATGAGCCCAAAAAGTTTATTGCGTCATAAACTTGCGGTGTCAACGCTTGAAGATATAACTAATGGCGCTTTCCAGCCAGTAATTGGCGAACAGGATAGTATTAATCCAGATGAGGTAACTCGGTTTATATTATGCACCGGTAAGGTTTATTACGATTTACTGGAAGCTCGTCGTAAAGACAACCTTAAACATGTTGTTATTGCACGACTTGAGCAAATT
This sequence comes from uncultured Methylococcaceae bacterium, assembly GCA_903908165.1. GTDB lineage: Bacteria > Pseudomonadota > Gammaproteobacteria > Methylococcales > Methylomonadaceae > Methylobacter_C. Next base: position 13,169 of record CAIVQX010000023.1, read on the forward strand.
TATCCCTTTCCTGATAAATTACTAAAACATGAGTTGGCAAAATATCCTCAGTTAAAAGATTTTATTTGGTGTCAAGAAGAGCCTAAGAATCAAGGCGCTTGGTATCAATCTAAACATCATTTTTCCGACAATATTTCAAATCAAATTAACATATCTTATGCTGGACGTGATCCGTCTGCAGCACCCGCTGTTGGGAACTTTCATGTTCATATAGAACAACAAAAAGCTGTCGTTCAATCAGCCTTATACGGCAATTTTTCAGGAAAATAAAATGAGTATTGAAGTTTTAGTTCCAAATTTACCCGAATCGATATCAGATGCAACTCTCATAAACTGGCACAAACACAAAGGTGATTTTGTCAACAAAAATGAAAATCTTGTAGATCTTGAAACAGATAAAGTTGTTCTCGAAGTAACGGCGCCAGAATCTGGCGTACTAACTCAAATATTTAAAGATAATGGAGCTATCGTAACTAGTGGTGAAATACTTGCTCTATTGGATTTGGAAAATACGCAAGATATTCAAATTTCTTCTTCTGAAAAAAAATCTAGTGATGCTCTCATGCAAATTAACGAGGACATCCCTTTAAGTCCATCAGTCCGTCGATTAATTCATGAAAATGCTTTGGATCCATCAATAATCAAAGGATCGGGTAAAAGTGGACGCCTCACAAAAACGGACGTGATTGAACACTTAAGCAAGCAACAATTAAGCAATGGAAATATACAAATTACGACTCAAGTAAAAACCACAGAACCGACTATTTCGACTGAAACAACTCCACTTGCAACTAACATACGTCCTGAACAACGCGTGGCAATGACTCGATTGAGGGTTAAAGTTGCAGAACGCTTATTACAGGCTCAACAAAATGCTGCAATGTTAACAACGTTTAACGAAGTTAATATGCAAAACGTTATAGATTTACGAAATCAATACAAATCTCGGTTTGAACAAAAACATCAGGTCAAACTTGGTTTTATGTCATTTTTTGTTAAAGCATCAATAGAAGCTTTAAAACGCTTTCCCGCAATTAATGCCTCAATTGATGGAACTGATATTATTTATCATGGTTATTATGACATGGGGATTGCAGTTAGTACTCCGCGTGGTCTCATAGTACCAGTCTTACATGATGCCGATCAGTTGGATTTTGCAGGTATCGAGAAAAGTATTAGCAATTTTGGAGAAAAAACCAAGACCGGAACGCTTACCTATGAAGACTTAAAAGGAGGTACATTTACCATAACAAATGGTGGAGTGTTCGGATCTATGTTATCCACGCCAATTCTTAATCCACCTCAATGTGCTATTTTAGGTATGCATGCTATAAAAGATCGACCCGTTGTAGAAAATGGTCAAATTGTCATTAGGCCTATTATGTATCTGGCCTTATCATACGACCATCGCTTGGTTGATGGTCGAGAGGCAGTACAATTCTTGGTGACTATCAAAGAATGTTTAGAATCACCTGCTCATCTTTTACTTAATATTTAAAGGTATGCATAAAAAAAATGCACATTTTGATGTAATAGTTATTGGTGCAGGGCAAGATGGTTTCGCTAGTGCTATTCGCAGTGCTCAGCTTGGCTTTAAGACGGCTTGCATTGATACATGGAACCATAACAAATCGCAGTATAAATTAAGTGATTCACATCTGAATACTGGGAGCCTAGCCTCAATGTGTTTATTTGAATCTGCAAAGATATATCAGCAAATCAATTCAACTATTTCACAGCATGGCATTTATGCTGAAAATATTTCAGTTGATGTAAAGTCAATGATTCATCGTAAAGATAAAACAATCGAAAAAATAAGTCGAAATATGTCTGATTTATTTATTCAACACAATATAACTCACATAAAAGCAAAAGCTCAGCTGGTAAATGACCAGAAAATTGAAATTTCCGATTACGACACACAAGTTACATCAATAATAAAAGCGAAACACATTATTCTAGCTACTGGCTCAATCCCAATTACTTTATCTGGTATTCCAATTGATAATAAATACATTATTGATACTATAACGGCGTTAAATTTAGATTCAGTGCCAAAAAAAATGGCCATAATTGGTGCTGGGGTGGCTGGTCTTGAAATAGCTAGTATTTGGAATAGATTGGGCTCCGAAATTATCTTACTTGAGGCTCAAGAAAACTTCTTATCGTTGGTCGACCAACAAATCTCATGTGAGGCTTTCCGCATTTTTCAAAACCAAGGATTGGATTTGCGTCTGGGTGCTCGTGTTATTTCTGCAAAAAAGAGTAACCATAAAGTATGTATTGAGTATCAAGATCAGGATGGTGTGCACCTACTTAATGTAGATAAATTAATCGTTGCATGCGGTAGAAAACCAAATACTGGAGAATTAGCAGCACCTGAAGCAAATTTATTACTTGATGATAATGGCTATGTTTATGCTGATGATTATAATAGAACAAATCTGCCAGGTATTTACGCCATTGGTGACCTAACGTTACTCGGTCCTGCTGTATCTCACAAGGGTATAGAAGAGGGTGTTTTAGTTGCTCAACGGATAGCTGGCATCCATAAGTCACTTGATTATAAAAATATTCCTTGTGTGGTCTATACAGAACCTGAAATTGCATGGGTGGGTCAAAATGAGCAAGTATTGCGCGCAAATGGTGAAAATATAAAAATCAGTGTGCGTACTTTTAATTCAAATTTTCGGGCACTAGCAATGGGCAAAAATGAGGGTATTGTTAAAATAATTGCTAACTCAATTACTGATAAAATACTTGGTGTGCACATAATTGCAACACAAGCTTCCGAGTTAATTGCTGAAGCAGTTTTAGCAATGGAGTTCTCAGCTAGTACCGAAGATTTATTAAGCACTATACATGCTAATAATACTCTCTCTGAAATTTTACATGATGTGCTTAAATAACCTATAAAAAATAATATGTATCTATAGGTTTAAAAGCCTGTCTCTTTGTGTAATATTTTAATTAATATAACAATACCTTTTTAATCTTAAAATAGCTAAAATTCTTAGCTCTTCTATCTATAAAAATACTTGCTAAACCATAAGCAATAACAACCTCCCCCCAACAACTATTTGCCAAGTATTGAACTACAATTATCAAGGTAAATAATTGATGCGTTTCCTGATGCGTTCAACTATCTAATTAACAGGCGATATACTGTCAATTTCAATATTGATACCTTTTTCTTATTGCCACATTTTTTTAATAGACTCGTTCATAATATGTTTATTTCCTGCAATTATCGAAACAACATTAAGAAAATAACAATCTACATCTTTTTTTTGGGATTGAGTTTACTTGTTAGCTGTAATAAGAACAAAGAAAATGATTCGAATAGCCATTTACAAAAAGGTATCGAATACATAAACAAAGGTGAGCTTACGAAAGCTAAGTTAGAAATAAAATCATCAAGCCAATCTGGCAAAGAAACAGCAGAAACATATTACTATATGGCCTTGCTAGACGAGAAAAACCAGCACTTTAAAGGCATGAAGGAAAATTTATTAAAAACGGTTGAGTTAGCTCCTGATTATATTGATGCAAGAATAAAGTTAGGGAAAGTTCAAGTTTTATTTGGAGAAACAGATAATGCAATGAGCCAAGCTGAATTTATTTTAAAAAAAACAGGCCAAAATGTAGAAGCCTTAGAGTTAAAAGCTTCAGTACTCATAAAACAAAAAAAAACAGCCGAGGCGTTGGATATTATCGACCACATTTTAATAGATAATCCACACAATACGGATGCATTATCATTAAAAGCTCTAATTTATATGGATAAGGAGAACTATAGTCAAGCGTTAGCTTTAATTGAAGACGCAAAGAAATCAGATCCAACCAATATTGGTTTAGACTTTTTTAAAATTCAGCTAGATGCAAAAACTAAAAACATTGATGCTGTTATGGCTGATTATGAGAAATTAGTTTCTTTACATCCAGAAAATAGTGAATATAAAATAACTTTGGCTAAGATTTATGTCCAAGCAGCTAAAATAAAAGAAGCTGAAAAGTTATTATTCAGTTTAATTGAATCAGAACCAAACAACGTAAAATCAAAACTATTGGTTCTTGATTTTTTAAGTGCAACAGCTTTAGATAGGGTTGATAAACAGTTCAAACTATTTCTTGATTTTCATAAGGATCAACCGAGAACATTGCTTGAATTGGCAAAGTGGATGATTGCAAGAAGAAACTTCGAAGCAGCAACGCCAGCACTTCAGCGAGTTATAGAACTGGAAGAAGACTCATCAGTTGGATTGTCAGCAAAAATTATTTTTGCAAAGATGGAGTTTGATAATAAAAATTTCGATGCCACATCCAAAATTGTAAATGAAATTTTAGATGCTAATCCAAATTATGATGATGCTAAAGTTTTAGAAGCAAGAATATTCCTAATAAAAGAAAATTATGATGCCGCTATATCTTTATTAAATAGGGTAATTTGGAGCAAAGAAGGTGCTGAAGAAGCTAATCTTTTGTTGGGGCAGATTTTCATAATAAAAGGTGATCTAAAAAAAGCTGATCAATATTTCTCTAATGCATTGGAAAGTAATCCAGCTAACATCCAAGCATTAAATTATCTTTATGATAAAGCTATGTCAACGAATGACATTAAAGCCGGAAAAGCCATCATTGAAAAAGCCTTAGTCATAAGACCTAACAGCATTGTTTTTCTTGAAAAGATGGCTAATATTAATTTATTAGAACATGATTGGGAGAAAGCAAAGGCAATAATTCAAAAAATTGCAACCTCACCAGATCCATTAGCAAACAATGTTGCAAGCTATTTACTGGCACAAGTGCTTCAAGGTCAAGGAAGTTATCAAAAAGCGATAGACATTTATAAAACATTACTGAAAGTCTTTCCTGAAAACAGTGATGCTCTAGGAAATATGGCTCGTTGCTATGAAAAGTTAAATAAGCGATCAGACATGATCAACTATTTGAACGAATTACTGGCAATAAATCCTCAAAATATTCCAGCTGGTATTCTACAAGTTGATTTGTTGTTATTAAACAAGGAATTTGACAAAAGCGAATTATTACTAACAAATTTAATTAAGACGAATGTAAAAGTTCCTCAATTATATGTTTCATTGGCAAGTATATACTTCAATAAGAAAGATGTTGATCATGCAATTTCAGTTTATGAAGATGGGTTAATTAAAAATCCTGGCGATATCAAGCTAGCTTTATCATTGGCAAATTTATATGAACATCAAGGAAAATATGATGAAGCTATCTCAATTTACGAGACACTATTAAAAACCAATCCTAGTCTTGATATTGCTGCTAATAATTTGGCAGCAATATTGAGCGAGCATTATGTTGATGAAAATAGCCTGAAAAAAGCCGTCCAACTAGCTGATAAATTTAAACACTCGAATAAACCTTTTTATAAAGATACCTACGCTTGGTCCTTAATTAAAACAGGAAATATAAACGAAGGATTAAAGACATTGACTGAGATTGTTACTGCTTCACCCAAGATACCCGTATTCAGGTATCATTTAGGTGTGGCTTATTATATGAATGGCAACAATAGTTTGGCAATGAATGAAATCAATCAAGCAATTGAACTTGATAATAAGGTAGGTTTTTTTCAAGATAGAAAAAATGCTGAAAAATTACTTAATGAAATTATACATAAGATAAAAGGGAGTTGATCCTTACATAATTATGTATTTAGTCTATTATTGTTTTGGGAGTAAATTTTGAAGATATTGGTAACAGGAGCAGCTGGTTTTATTGGTGCGGCACTCACATTAAGACTGCTGAAACGAGGTGATGAGGTCATAGGGATAGACAATTTAAATGATTATTATGATACCAATTTAAAACTGGCGAGATTGGAAACTATTTTACATTATGCCAACTTTAAATTTATAAAGATTGATATTTCAGATAAAACGAAGATAGAAGCACTTTTTGAAAATGAAAAATTTGATAACGTTATGCATCTGGCTGCACAAGCTGGTGTCAGATACTCTATATCAAATCCACATGCATATATTGACTCCAATATTGTTGGTTTTTTGAATATATTAGAGGGTTGTAGAAACAATAAAATAAAGCACTTTGTCTACGCTTCATCAAGTTCAGTATATGGTGCTAATACAAAAATGCCTTTTTCTGTTCATGATAACGTAGACCACCCCGTTTCATTATATGCTGCTAGTAAAAAAACAAATGAATTAATGGCTCATACATACAGCCATCTTTATGGACTCGCAACAACCGGATTACGTTTTTTTACGGTTTATGGCCCTTGGGGAAGACCAGATATGTCATTATTTAAATTTACTCAAAATATCCTTGAAGGGAAGCCAATAGATGTTTTTAACTACGGCAACCATCGTCGTGATTTTACATATATTGACGATATTGTCGAAGGTGTTATGAGAGTAATAGATAACCCGGCTCAGAAAAATAATCATTGGGATGGTAATTGTCCAGATCCTGGTACTAGTTTGGCGCCTTACAGAATATACAATATTGGCAATAACAATCCTGTTTCACTATTAAACTTCATTGAAACTCTCGAAAAATGTTTAGGTAAGGAAGCAAAAAAAACCTTGCTTCCTATGCAGCAAGGTGATGTTCCTGATACTTATGCTGATGTAAGTGATTTTATTTCAGATTTTGATTATAAGCCGGACACAATTTTAGAGATTGGAGTTCGTAACTTTGTTGAATGGTATAAAAATTTCTATAGGAAGACTTGATGACACCTCATGGTAGGAAAATATCAGTTGTTGGCTTAGGCTATGTCGGCTTACCTGTGGCGGTAGAGTTTGGCAAATATCAGCACGTTATTGGATTTGACATAAGTACTACCAGAATTGAAGATTTACAAAAAGGTATAGAAAAAACTAACGAAGTTGATGCTATGGATTTGGCTGCGACAGATGTTTTATATACGAACGATGCTGCTGATATAAGAAAAGCTGATTTTCACATCATAGCCGTGCCAACACCAGTTAATGAATCGAAACAACCTGATTTTTTACCTCTTATTAGCGCAACAAAAACCGTAGGACAACAACTTAAAAAAGGTGATATCGTTGTTTTTGAATCTACGGTTTATCCTGGAGCTACTGAAGAGATATGCATCCCTGTTCTTGAAAAGGAATCAAATCTTATTTGGCAAACAGATTTCAACGTTGGCTATTCCCCAGAACGAATAAATCCTGGTGATAAGTTACATGCTTTTAAATCAATCACGAAAGTTGTATCAGGTGACTCAGTCAGCACATTAAATATTGTCGCTACTGTTTATGGTTCAGTTGTTGATGCAGGAGTATATAAAGCGGCATCAATGAAAGTGGCTGAGGCTGCTAAAGTTATAGAAAATACTCAGCGAGATTTAAACATTTCATTGATGAATGAATTGGCACTGATTTTCAATAAAATGAATATAGATACTTCAGATGTTTTGGCCGCAGCTTCTTCCAAATGGAATTTTTTACCCTTTGAGCCTGGTTTAGTAGGAGGCCATTGTATTGGCGTAGATCCTTATTACTTAACATACAAATCAATCATATCTGGATATATTCCTCAAGTTATTCTTTCTGGTAGAAGAATAAATGATGGAATGGGTGGTTTTATAGCTTCCCAAGCAATAAAAGAACTGATTAAACTTGGTGCCTGTATTAAAGACAGTATTGTAACTATTTTAGGCTTTACCTTTAAAGAAAATATTCCAGACATTAGAAATACACGTGTTATTGATATAGTTAGAGAGTTACAAGAGTATGGTGTCATTGTTCAAGTTTTTGATCCGTTGTCATCGCCAGATGAGATTCAAAAAGCCTACAATATAACGGTTTCAAATAATGAGTCACTAATGCAAACTGCACAAGCAGTAATACTTGCTGTTCCACACAAATATTTCCTAGAAAAGAATTGGGAATACATTTCAAATCTTTTAAATAAAAAAACAGGTGTTGTAATTGATGTTAAAGGCAAGCTTGATAGGAATAAAATTCCCGAGAACATAACCCTATGGAGACTTTAGCTAAAAAGGTTAGAGGCCTGTTACTATAAAAAATCTAAACAGGAAAGATAGTATGTGTTTTACAACAAAAATGAAAAGTATATTTTGTATCATTATTTTACTAGCATCTGGATGTGGATATGCGCCTTTAAGCCAAGATGAAGATGCAGTAATTCCTTCTGATTACACATATATTATCGGCCCTGGTGATAGTGTAAATATATTTGTTTGGGGAAACCCAGATATATCGACTACTGCTACAGTGCGACCAGATGGGAAAATCACAATTCCATTAGCTGAAGATTTATTGGCGAGTGGTAAAACGCCCTCTCAATTAGCTAGAGTAATGGAAAAAGCGCTCTCTAAATATGTTAGAGACCCTCAGGTAGTTATCATGGTCGGAGGGTTTCAAGGTGTATATAGCCAACAAGTAAGAATTATAGGGCAATTAAGTGGCGGTGGCGGTGGAGGGGGCTCAGCACATTATTCAGCCAAAAGTTTTCCTTATAAAAAAGATATGACTTTACTCGACTTAGTCATCCAAATAGGTGGTATGGGTCAATATGCCGATGGCAATAGAGCTAGCATTATCAGAAACATAGATGGAGAACCTCAGCACTTTGGAATTAGAATTGACGATTTGGTTGATAACTCGGATTTAACAGCTAATATCAAGATCTTACCTGGTGATATTATCATAATTCCCGAATCATTTTTTTGATAACCTTTAGTTATTTATAGCTATAAACTTATCATTTTACAAAAGGTTATTCGATTAAGATGCAAGAACAGTTATATGAAGTTATTTCTTATTTGAAAGGTGCTTTTAAATATAAATGGGTAACTGCGATTATTGCGTGGGTATTATGTATCGCAGGATGGTTATATGTATCAGCAATGCCTAATAAATATACCTCTACAGCTAAAGTTCATGTTGAAACAAGAACTATGTTAAGACCTTTATTGTCAGGGATGACTATAGACTCTGATGTCAGAGGTTTGCTTCGAGTTATGCAGCAATTAATGTTTACAAAAAACAATCTTGAACAGATTATTAAATTATCTGAATTGAGTTCAATTACAAATACAGCAAAAGCGCAAGAAAATCTTATAGAATCATTAAAGAAAGATATACATATTAATGGTGGAGTTGACGATTTGTTTGTAATTCAATATGAAGGAAAAACCCCTTTTGAGGCAAAAAAAGTAGTACAAGCGGTCTTAACCGTTTTTTCTGAACAAACTCAATTATCAACACTCGGAAATGTAGATAGCGCGCAGCGTTTTATAGATGACCAAATTCAAGAATATGAAATGCGTTTACGTAATGGGGAAAAAGCCAGAGAAAATTTTAAACGGGCAAATATAGGGTTATTGCCTGGACAAGGGGGGGATCAAATTAATCAAATCCAGCAAATGACGACTGCATTGGAAGAAGGTAAATTAGCATTAAAAGAAGCAATATCCAAAAAAGATGCTTTGAAAACACAATTAACGGAAGCATTAACTGCCGATAATAATGGACTAACAGAGGTTTCAGGGAGCCTTTCTAATCCTGATGATCCACAATTAAATGAACTTAAACAAAAAAGAGATGAATTATTAATTCGATATACTAAAAATCATCCTTCAGTTCTATACATTGAAAAGACTATAAAAGAACTTAAGAAACACCTTTTAGAAAAACAAACAAAAATGGCCAAAGATGGAGGATTAGATGTTGCAGTAATGACAAATCCTTATATTCAATCTATTCAAATTGCAATCAATCAAGTAGATGCAGAAATTGCATCAATTAATTCACGTGTTGATATATTTAGCAAGCGATTACAAAAAGCACAGGATGAATTGAATACTAGACTATCGATTGAAACTGAAATAGAGAACCTTAATAGAGACTATGATGCTATAAAAGCAAATTATCAACGATTATTGGCTAGTAAAGAACAAGCAGCAATGTCAGAAAAAGTAGACAATCAAGCTGAATCTTTAAAATTTAAGATTGCTGACGCACCTAATGTTCCATTACAACCATCTTCGCCAAAAAGAAAAATATTATACACGGGTGTTTTATTGCTTGGCGCAGTATTTGGGCTATTTGTAGCTTCATTACTGTATTTTATAAGACCTACAATAATGTCTGTAACACAACTTAAACAACTAACAGGCTTACCGGTTTTAGGTAGTGTTTCCATGAAGATTGGTGTATTCGAAGGGAAAAAAAATAATACAGATATACTCAAATTTAGTTCCTCGATATTGGGTTTATTATTAATTTACATAAGTTTTATAACAATTGATATTCTAGAAATAAAGATTGATGTGCTTTCTAAGTTATTGCAATTATGACAACAATATCTCTAAGAGGCATCAATGAGCATCATTGAAAGTGCTTTAAATAAAGCAAACAAAGTAGAACATGATTCGAATGTTCATCTTAATACCCAATCAGAGCTAAAAGTAAATTCAGATAACCCCCGACTAATTTATAATAATTCTGACTGTAAAATTAACTCTATTATCGATCAACAAACAAATAAAGAAATTGTCGAAATTGACTTTACTCGTTTAACTTCATTAGGTTTTGTTGATCCTAATGATTCAAATACACAAGCAATAGAAGAATATAGAAATATAAAAAGACCTATAGTAAACAACGCATTTGGAAAGGGGAGTGTAGGTATAAATAGAGCTAACCTGATTTTAATAACGAGTAGTTTACCAGGTGAGGGTAAAACCTTCACTGCAATTAACTTGGCTTTGAGTATTGCCAATGAACGCGATAAAAAAGTGCTATTGATCGATGCTGATGTTGCGAGGCCTTCCATTTCAAAAGTACTAGGGATTGAACCCAGACTTGGCTTAATAGAATATCTAGATAATGAAGGGATTTTATTTTCTGATATTTTAGTCGACACCAATATCGCGGGATTACGCATTGTGCCTGCTGGTAAGACTCATAAACATTCTACTGAATTGTTATCGAGCAATAAAATGGCTTTATTAGTTGAGGAATTGAGTAGTAGATACCCAGATAGAATTATCATCTTTGATTCACCCCCATTACTAGCAGCAACACAAGGGGAAATTTTAGCAAAATTAGTCGGGCAAATTGTTTTAGTAGTAGAAGCCGAGAAAACTTTACAAAGTATGGTTATGGAATCCGTAAACAAACTATCAACCTGTGATGTCGTTCTAGCTGTATTCAATAAATCTAAAGGAAATACTGGTGGAGCTTTTTATGGCTATGGTTATGGTTATGGTTATGGTTATGGAAATTATGCTAATTAAAGAATAATTTCAATGCGTATGAAGCTTTAACATTGAACTTTCCTTATTGCAGAATAGTAATGAAAGTATTGATCAAAAATAAATATGAATTTTTCCTAGTAAATTTACAGATTTTTCCTATTATATTTATTAAATTTACAATTAAAGTGTAATTATCCATTTATAAAAATTGAATGAACTCAATTTGTAATATTGGTTTATGAATTTACAGAACTTTTTAAACTTATGGATTTATAGTAATCGCAATGGATCCAATATTATTAATCTCAGATTATAACGATAAGAAAGATTCGCAACCCAAGGTTATTTTTTTTCTATTTGTCTTAATAGTAACTATTTATCTTTTACTTCATTGTCAACAATCTGTTGCAATCAGTTGGACAATAACACCTACTGTACAAACACAAGAAATTTATTCAGATAATATCAACTTAGCTTCATCCGGTAATGAAAAGGCTGCTTTTGTTACCTCTGTTAATCCTGGTTTTTCAATTAAAGGGCAATCAACGCGATCAACAATGACTTTTAATTATAGAATGCAAAGTTTATATAATGCAGGGGGTAACAACGGGCTTAGTATTTATAATCAATTACAATCAAATTCCAATAACGTATTAATTCCAAATAAATTTTTTATAGATTCAAACTCATCTATCAGTCAGCAAAATATAAATAATAATTTGATAGGTACCAGTAATATAAACGGTTCCAACAATAACACGACTGTCTATAACATTGGTGTCTCCCCATATTGGACTCCACGTTTTGCAAACTACGCAAGTGGTATTGCCAGAATGAATTTCAATACTATTTCAACAGGGGGAGGGAATGTATCTAATAATACAGATGCGATATCAGATTCTGTTAATCTTGCTGAAACCATAAATCTACAAAGTGGTACTTACTTTCAGCGAATTAATTGGAATTTTTCTTTTAACAATAACGAAAATTATAGAATTGATAGTCCTACTATAAGCTTTCAAAACACAAATGGAAGGTTGGGAGTTCCCATAAATGCCTATTTTAATGTTTTTACCCAAGGAGGCTATAGTAGTAATAACTATCAATCTACTTCTGTTAATACTACTGGAAATACTGATTCAGGCGCATATTACACAGTTGGCGGTCAGTGGAGACCTAGTCAACGGTTCAATATAACTGCAGGCGCCGGTAATAATAGCTTTGTGACAGTATTCTTCTCTCCGATGTCACGTCTAACCACAACTTCGACTTATAGCAATAATGCCGTAGGAACGAATTTTGGTCAATATTCACCAGGAAATGCTGGAGTAAATACTGGACAAAATTCACCGGCAGTTGGTGGACAGAACACACCAGCAACTGGTGGAGGAAACTCTGGACAAAACTGGACTATGGCTTGGAATTACCAAGCCAAGCGATCTAAATGGACTTTAACTCATAATAATACTACCACTACATCGCAACAAATCTTAGGTCAAAATCAGATTTTCCCAGCGGAGAATGTAGCAAATAATCAGATAGGCAATTCTGATCTTAATCAACGTATCATAAATAATCCAACTTTAACCAATCAAGTAATCGTAACAAAAACCTGGAATTTTTCGAGCAGTTTTACTCCGGGAAAAAGTACATTCAGTGCGAATGTTTATTCTGATGATTATACTTACCAAACTGTGGGAAATAATCAAAATATAATCGGAGCAAGTGGCACATGGAACTGGCCTTTTGCAAGTAAAACAAGTGCTTATCTAAGACCCCAGTGGCAGCATATCGATAATCAAGGGTCAACTGATAACAGCCAATATTATACGGTTGCAATAGGTATAAACCGAAACTTTACCAGTCGACTAAATGGTGTACTAGAATTTCGTCATATGAATCAAACATCGAACGGCAATGAAAATAACGATCTACCAGGCGGACTTACAAATGATTATCAAGAAAATCGTGTAACAGCTAGTATATTTATGAGATTTTAATTATGTATGACGGCTTTTATAACTTAATTAAAAAACCCTTTCAGTTAAGTGCTGATACTGATTTTTTTTTTAATAGTGCAGTTCATAAACGAGCTTTAGCATATATGCGCTATGGTTTGACGCAGGGGGAAGGTTTCGTAGTCATAATAGGCAAACCAGGTACTGGTAAAACTATGTTGGTTAAAGAACTGGTTAATAACTTAAATAATGACAATATAACCATTGGGATAATGGTTTCCTCACAAGTAAGTGCAGATGATCTTTTAAAGATCATATCTGCTACTTTCGGATTACCCTACGATGGAGAGGATAAGTCTACTTTACTAACTAGAATTGAACGCTTTTTTATTAATCAATCTATGGAAGGTAAAAGAGTTCTAATGATTGTTGATGAGGCCCAAAATTTACCTAAGGATGCCTTAGAAGAATTAAGAATGTTGTCTAACTTTGAAATGGCTGGTAAATCTCTTTTCCAGATATTTTTAATTGGTCAACAACAATTAGGTGAACGATTAGCCTTGCCTGAAATGGAACAGTTACGGCAACGTGTAGTAGCTACTTATCAATTAAAACCGTTGAATATTGAAGAAACAAAAGAATATATTTTATTTCGCCTAAAGAAAGCAGGATGGAATAACTCTCCGCAATTTGACGATGAAGTATTTTGTAAAATATGTGACTACACCAATGGAATACCTCGCTTAATTAATACTCTATGCGATCGATTACTCTTGTTTGGATATCTTGATGAATTAACGACAATTAATTCATTTGCCGTAAAAAAAGTTATCGAGGATATTGAAGATGAATCATCCTTAATTACTGAGGAATTTCATGATAGGGCTCCAACTACAATGTTAAATATCGATAGCAATGGTTCCTACGAGGATCGTATATCCTTATTAGAAAAAATGGTAATCCATTTACAAGATAGTTTAAATAAAGAACGTGCCTTACTTCGTAAAGCGATTTTATTACAATTAGACATGGATACTGTATACAACGACAATCATTAACTAAACTTACTGTATTTAAAGTTGGGGTAATGAATATATATAACTGTTATAAGTACAAGCTAATTACAAATATGAAAATAAATGCCATGACTGTAGATGTGGAAGATTATTTCCAAGTATCAGCTTTTGAGCCCTATATTGACAGAGATAATTGGGACATTTTGCCGCACAGAGTCGAGCATAATACCCACAAAATACTTGATTTTTTTGATAAAAAAAATATAAAGGCTACATTTTTTACATTAGGTTGGGTGGCTGAGCGCTATCCAAGCTTGATTAGACGCATAGTGCGGGATAAGCACGAACTGGCAAGCCATGGTTTTAATCATATCCGAGTAAATAAACAGACACTAGAGCAATTTCGTAGCGATGTTTCAACGAGTAAAAAATTACTTGAAGATATAAGTGGAATAATTGTTAATGGTTATCGAGCAGCAAGTTATTCGATTGGTGTAACTAATCAATGGGCATTATCCGTACTACAGGAAGAGGAGTATAAATATAGTTCAAGTATTTACCCAGTAAAACATGATCTTTACGGAATCCCGAACGCACCAAGATATGTATACCATCCAATAGAAAATAATAGTTTCAAAGAAATACCCATTAGTACAATTCGACTTGGCGAAAAAAACTATCCGTGCGGGGGAGGTGGTTTTTTCAGATTTTATCCATATTGTTTATCAAAATGGGCATTACATCAAATAAATAATATAGAAAAAAAATCTGCTATTTTTTATTTTCATCCTTGGGAAATAGATCCAGATCAACCTCGACAAAAAGGTTTGGATTATAAAACGCAATTCAGACATTATCTCAATCTTAATAAAATGGAAAGTAGAGTAAACAAACTCTTAATTGATTTTCAGTGGGACACCATGGCCAAAGTTTTCGAGATTAACTAAAGTTAAAGTACATGATTAAAATACTAGATGAAAGTAACTACTCTAGATGGGACAGGTTTGTTCAAGAAAATAACGATGCAACCTTTTTTCATCAAGCCGGATGGAAAGTTGTTATTGAAAAAGGATTTGGCCATAAAACCTTTTTTTTATATATTGAAAAGGAAGGAACAATTACCGGCATACTACCTTTAGTCCATATCAATAGCCTAATATTCGGTAATACCCTTGTTTCCATTGCTCCTGGTGTTTATGGGGGAATTGTTGCCAGTGATGATCAGTCTTATTCGGCGCTGGATAAAAAAGCGTGCCACTTAGCTAATAAGTTAGGTGTGGATAGTCTAGAAATAAGAAATAAAGTACAAAAACACCAAGATAGACCCTACAAAGAACTCTATGTATACTTCCGAAAGGAATTAGATCCTGATATAGACAAAAATTTCTTGGCTATTCCCAGAAAGCAGCGGGCAATGGTAAGAAAAGCTATTGATGCGGGGCTCACTAGCGTCATTGATACTCACATTAACAATATATATCAAGCTTATTCAGAAAGTGTTAGAAATTTAGGAACACCTGTTTTCTCAAAAAAATATTTTCAGATACTTAAAGATGTATTTGGTAAACAATGTGAAGTTTTATCGGTTTTTTATAATGGCCAATTAATATCCAGTGTTATGAGCTTTTACTTCAAGGATGAAATATTACCTTACTATGGTGGTGGAACAAATTTAGCACGAGATCTTAAAGGCAATGATTTTATGTACTGGGAAGTTATGCGTCGTGCAGTTGAAAAAGATACAAAAGTATTCGATTTTGGACGCAGTAAAATAGGTACCGGTTCATATAGTTTTAAAAAGAACTGGGGCTTCGTACCTAAGCAACTGTATTATGAATTTTATTTAGTTAAATCAACATGTATACCTAATGTTAACCCGCTAAACCCCAAATATAAGTTTTTTATCGCTACTTGGAAACGGTTACCGTTAAGAGTTAGTCAATTTATTGGTCCATTCTTGTCTAAGAATCTAAGTTAGATATATCCGTTAACTAATTATAACTCAGGTATTTATGGAAAATATTCTCTTTCTTGCTCATAGAATACCGTACCCACCCAATAAAGGCGATAAGATACGCTCTTATCATTTTTTAAGTTACCTAACAGTCACTTATAATGTACATTTAGGTGCCTTTATTGATGACTCTAATGATTGGCAATTTACTAAAAAACTTCATACTATTTGTGCTGAAACTTTTTATTTAAAAATTAATCCACTTGAAGCTAAGATAAGGAGCTTACGGGGTTTGTTGACAGGTGAAGCCTTGAGCTTACCTTATTATAGAAACCGTGCCATGCAGAATTGGGTCGACAGTACAATAACAAAAAACTCCATCAATAAGGTATTTGTTTTTTCATCAGTGATGGCTCAATTTATAAAAAGCACGCATGACGTTGAAATGTATGTAGATTTTGTAGATGTTGATTCTGATAAATGGCAACAATATGCCGCTAATAAAACGGGTTTATCTGCCCTGATTTATCAGCGAGAATCGAACCATCTTCACAACTATGAAAAATATATCGCTGCAAAAGCCAAATTCAGTATTTTTGTTTCGGAGCAGGAAGCCAATTTATTTAAACAATTAGCGCCAGATCTCACAAAAAAAATAGCCTCTATAAATAATGGGGTTGATACTTCTTATTTTTCACCACAACAAATATTTTTTTCGCCTTATGTATTGAATGACGATGTTATTGTATTTACAGGAGCAATGGATTACTGGCCAAATGTAGATGCTGTAAAGTGGTTTGCCGAAGATATTTTGCCTAATATTTTGATAAAATTTCCATCAATAAAATTTTACATCGTAGGGTCCAGACCTACAAAGATAGTTAAGGCATTAGCTAATGATTCAGTTGTTGTAACTGGTTCTGTTGAAGATATCCGTCCTTACATCTTACATGCCAAATTAGCAGTTGCTCCCTTAAGAATTGCTAGGGGAATTCAAAATAAAGTATTGGAAGCTATGGCTATGGGGAAATATGTTATTGCTACATCTGCAGCTATGGAGGGTATTACTTATGATAAATCACTCGATGTTTTCATAGGGGACAACATTGATGATTTTTCTATCTTGTTAAATAATCTTTTACTCAAAAATATAGCTGAGATGGAGTCTACCAATAATAGAAAATACGTCATAGATAATTATAGTTGGAGCAAAAATGCAAATAAGTTGGTCGACTTATTACTGGAGTGAATCTCAAACCAATTAATCAATATTGCAGGGTTGATTTATAAAACCATATTAAAAAAGAGTAAATCTATGTGTGGAATTGTTGGAATCTTTGATATAAAAGAAAAGCGTGAAATCAATCGGCAGTTACTTTCGCGAATGAATGAAAGTCAATATCACCGCGGACCCGATGAGGGTGACCTTTATATAGAAGCCGGCTTAGGGCTTGGTCATCGTAGATTATCCATTATTGATCTCACAAGTGGTCAACAACCTATGGTAAGTCTTGACACAAATGCCATTCTGACCTTTAACGGAGAAATATACAATTTCCTTGAATTAAGAAAAGAACTGGAAGTACTAGGATATGTCTTCCAAACTCAATGTGACACTGAGGTTATATTATATGGCTGGCAAGCATGGGGCGAGTCTTGTGTTGATAGATTGCGAGGTATGTTTGCCTTTGCTGTATGGGATAGAGACCTGCAAACTCTATTTCTTGCGCGTGATAGACTGGGCGTAAAGCCTCTCTATTATTCTGAATTAGCTAGTGGACATTTTATATTTGGTTCAGAATTAAAATCTCTCAAAGAACATTACGAATTACCAAAAATAATTGATCCAACTGCAATTGAAGATTATTTTGGTTTTGGTTACGTACCAGACCCTAAAACCATTTATAAAAATGTTTATAAACTAGAACCAGGATATTGTTTATCTATTAAGAGAGGTTGTAAATCCTACCAAACTCGTCAATACTGGGAAATAAACTTTACACCTAGGTCATCTATAGATGAAAAAGCCGCCCAGGAAGAACTAATAGAGCGATTCCGAGAAGCGGTTAAAATAAGAATGTTAGCGGATGTTCCGTTAGGTGCTTTTTTGTCAGGTGGCGTAGACTCAAGTGCAGTAGTTGCGATGATGGCAGGTTTATCAGATAATCCTGTTAATACTTGTTCTATTTCTTTTGGAAATCCGGCATTTAATGAATCTAAATTTGCGGCACAAGTTGCTGATCGATATCATACAAACCATCGTTTAAGCCAAGTTAATCCAATTGATTTTGAACTAATTGACCAATTGGCAGGACTTTATGATGAACCTTTCGCCGATAGTTCTGCATTACCCACATATCGGGTATGTGAGCTCGCTAAAAATCAAGTGACTGTTGTATTATCAGGAGACGGTGGGGATGAGAATCTAGCGGGTTATCGCCGCTATCGCTGGTATACTTACGAAGATAATATGCGCTCATGGCTACCGGATAGCATCAGGAAACCAGTATTTGGATTGCTGGGGCAGATTTATCCAAAAGCAGATTGGGCGCCAAAAATATTTAGGGCAAAATCCACCTTCGAATCAATAGCTAGAGATTCAATAGAAGGTTATTTCCATAGCATTTCTGTGTTATCTGATGAGTTACGTGCCAACCTATTTAGTGATCAATTAAAGCATGATTTACAAGGATATAAAGCGGTAGAAGTATTTAGAAAACATATAAATAAAGCACCTACAGAAAGCGCATTATCTCTCGTTCAATATTTGGATATAAAAACTTATTTACCAGGTGATATTTTAACAAAGGTTGATAGGGCTAGCATGGCTCACGCTTTAGAAGTAAGAGTACCATTACTTGATCATAAATTGGTTGAATGGATGGCTGGACTTCAACCAGATATGAAACTTAGAGGACGTGAGGGTAAGTACATCTTCAAAAAATCGTTAGAACAATATTTGCCGGATGATATTTTATATCGACCAAAGATGGGTTTTTCAGTGCCATTGGATACTTGGTTTAAAGGTCCATTACAAAATAAAGTGCGTGAGGCTTTGTTGGGAGTCACTATATCTCAATGCGGTTTTTTTAATAACTCATATATTGAACAAATTGTTAATCAACATCAACATGGCATAAGAGATTACAGTTCCGTAATCTGGTCACTATTAATGTTTGAAGCTTTTTTAAGAAACAATAGTTAAGTGAATACATAAAAGGCATTCTATTCTCATAGATGTGTAATATAATTTAACATAATATACATTATACGAAGTTATATAATAGTTTTCACAGCTTATGACACATCGATATTTATCAGTCTGATGCTAGCATTTTGTTTATTTGTGACTAATGCGCTACAAACATCAAGACCAAGATTAATATCATGCAAATGCCATTCAGAAATACTTCCACAATGTTTTGGAATTCGTAAAAACTCTTCTGGTTTTTCAGGATTAATTACACAATTATACAACCCTAAAGCAATACCTTGTCCAGTAGCTTTTACAAAAGCCTCCTTACGTGTCCAAAAGCGATAAAATTCAATGTGTTGTTCAGTATCGGGTAATCCCCTCCAAAAAAATTGTTCTTCTTTAGCAAAACATTTTTTCACTAAGCCCGGTAAGTTGTTTCTTGGTTTGCAAACTTCTATATCGATTCCCAATCTACACTTTGATCCGACTGAAATTAATAACCTATTATTTGAATGTGCTATATTAAATTCAAAATCAGGAAAATCTTCAAGGTAAGGTTTTCCAAACTTTGTTTTTTTTATTCTTAATTTTTCAGGTAAATGACCTAGTGTTTCACCCAATAAACTTCTTAGCAGCCCATGTGCTTCAACATAACGTTTATGTAGCAATTTTTTTTTTATTTGTCCGGCTTGTCTTTTTTCATTTTCATCAATTATTTGCCAATATTTCTGATAATTTGTATCATTTTCTACCAAACTTCCGTGCCAAATTATTACTTCATTATTACCTAACAATAGCCCTGCCCTCTCCACGATGATCACTAGCTGCAGACAAAACTTTAGTTACTTTATTCAAGAGAACGGCTTGCATATCGCCATAAGAATATTTCACTTGTTTCAATTGATGCCCCATTAGTGAAAGACTTTTAGCTTCAGCCTCTGTTATTGCACCATTTTCATATTCAATTACATCAGGGATAAATTGATGATGAAATCGTTTAACTTGTGTCCAAGATTGAGGGCCATTGCCTTTAGCGAAATCCAGGGCAGCTAAAAGGATCATAGTTGTTATGCGACTGCCCCCAGGAGTCCCAATGACAGCAATGTTTGTTTCACTTTCCAAAAAAGTTGGTGTCATACTGGACAACATCCTCTTCCCAGGTGCGATGGAGTTAGCAACACCACCTACCAAACCATAACCATTAACAGCTCCTGGCAGGCTATCAAAATCATCCATTTCATTATTCAATAAAACTCCTGTCCCTGTTGCAACAAATCCAGAACCAAAAGGAAAATTAATGCTGAGTGTTGCAGAAATCCTGTTTCCCTCATCATCTATTATTGAAAAGTGTGATGTATTTATACCTTCTGATTGATATTCAGTAATACCAGATAGCTGATGACTGGGTAAGGCTTTATCGAGTCGTATGCTACTCCGAAGACCGGCAGCATAATCATCATTCAATAAGCGGTTAACCGGAATTGAAATAAAATCCGGATCACCCAAGTACAAAGAACGATCGTGGTAAGCTCGTTTTAGTGCTTCAATGATAATATGTTTGCGGCTAACCTCATCCAATATAGATAAGTCGTAGCCAGATAATATGTTTAAAGCCTCAATCAAAACGATACCACCAGCTGATGATGGTGGCGCACTAGTGATTTTAATACCTTTATAGGTACCAGTTACTGGCTTACGCTCGATGATCTGATAAGAGTTTAAGTCTTCTTTTGTCCAAATCCCCCCAGCATTTTTAACACTATCTACTAACTTATCTGCAATGGTTCCATTATAAAATCCATCTCGACCTGATCGGCTAATCAAAGTTAATGTTTTTGCAAGGTCTGGTTGTCTAAGAATTGAGTAAAGCTTCGGTAAAGCTCCATCCGGTAGGAATATTTTGGCCGCTTGAAAGTTTTTTTTAATCACCTCTTTTCTGAATTTTAGTAACTTTAGATATCTTTGACTGATTGAAAAACCATTCTTAGCGTATCTTATAGCGGGTGTTAAAGTTTCAATTAGTGGCAATTTACCATATTTTTCAGATAAATAAACTAATCCTGCAGGCATTCCTGGAATAGCTGAGGCCAATACGCCATCAAGGGAGATTTTTTCAATTACCTTCCCCCCTTTATCAAGATACATTTTACTATCTGCAGCCAATGGAGCCTTTTCTCTCCCATCTATTACTGTATCTAAATTATCTTTTTGTCTATGTAGTAGCCAATAGCCTCCACCACCCAATCCAGAGCCTGATGGCTCAACGACTGCTAATGCAGCGCTAATGGCAACAGCAGCGTCAAAAACGTTACCCCCTTTTTCTATGATTTCAAATCCTGCATTGGTTGCTAGAGAGTTTGCACTTGCAATAGCTACTTTATGACTTTCAGAATGAGCCTGACCAGTTCTGAATAGAACTAGCAAAAAAAATAATAAATAACGAATAATATTTACAGGTACTGACCAGCCCATCATATATTCTTCCGATACATGCGTATCAAGGCAAGAAATGCTAAAAAATCATAGAGTGAATGAATTATGATAGGAACCAATAAATTTTTTTCATTTCCATAATCTAAGGATAAACCTAAATATATACCAACTAGACTGGCCAGAAATGCATACAAAGGTGTCACTGCATGGACTAATCCAAACATACAATTACTAATAACCAAACCAGCAGTTATACCCCATGATTGTTCTATCCAAAGCTGGATAACACCACGAAATAGAAGTTCTTCTGCAATACCAGCTATTAAAGCGAGTATTAGTAAATCAGTCCAATGTCTATCTTGTAATCCTGGGCCAAGAGTATCCATTAGTAATTGCCTGATTTCTCCTACAGAGTTTGCTTGTATTTGTTCGAATGCTAAAAATATCAATATTAAAGGGATCGTACCCATTAAACCGGTTGCTAAAGCTGTTTCTGTAAAGAAAATATTAGCAAACGGATTTATACTGCTAATCCATCCTAAAATAATTGCTAGTGGAATTAAAGTAGTTTCAAAAATACAGGCGGAATAAAAAAAATTATCAGTTGTTATTAGTGACCTAGACATTTTCTTGATTTATGAAACTAAGGTAAAATATATTTTTATCAATTTTTAAGTCCATGCATTGTTTTATCTATAAAAGTCTAAAAAAAGAATATCTTTACTTATACACAATCCATAAAGATAACTTTTCAAAAGTACCGAATGAACTACTAATCAGCTTCGGAAAAATGGAATTTGTTATGGATTTATATCTAACACCAGAACGTGCGTTAGCTAGAGAGGATGCGGGCAAAATTATTAAATGCTTAGCTAATGAAGGTTTTTTTGTACAACTACCTAATCAGAAAGAGATAATATAACTGCAACCTTCCGCTGGAAATATAACATCAAGCCTTTGGTAAAGTAACTCCTGTCTGCCCCTGATACTTACCGGCCCTATCTTTATAAGATGTTTCACACACCTCATCGCTTCCAAAAAAAAGCATTTGAGCGACCCCTTCGTTCGCATAGATTTTTGCCGGCAAGGTGGTCGTATTAGAAAACTCTAGTGTAACATGACCTTCCCACTCAGGTTCTAGTGGAGTAACGTTTACGATAATCCCACATCGTGCATAAGTAGACTTACCCAAACATACGGTTAATACATCGCGCGGAATTCGAAAATACTCAACGGTACGTGCCAATGCAAAAGAATTGGGAGGTATAATGCAAACATCTGATTTAATATCAACGAAACTATTAGAATCAAAATTCTTAGGGTCAACAATGGCCGAATTTATATTTGTAAAAATTTTGAATTCATCAGAGCAACGGACATCATAACCATAACTTGATGTGCCGTAAGATATAACTTTACCATTTTCAGAGTTTCTTATCTGCCCACTTTCAAAAGGTTCTATCATTCCCTGCTGTTCCGCCATCCGACGAATCCATTTATCCGATTTTATACTCATGAAATATTAACTACCCTACTTAGTTTTATAAATTAGTTGATTTTCACACAGACTTTAGTAAGATACAAGAACTATAACTACTACTTTTTAGGTCAATTGATATAACTGATGATAGAGATTCGATAATAATGAAGATCTTGTTTAAGTATTTTGTATAACAATATTAGGAAAGCGCTTGCTAAAGTCTTTTGTTTTTAGTGCTAATTTTGCTGTCACTTTACGTCCTATTTCTTTATAAATTTCAGAAGCTTTTCCATTAGGATCGGCAACTACAGAAGGTTTTCCGGAATCTGCATTTTGCCGAATTACGCTATCTAACGGCAATGATCCCAATAAATCTACTTTGTTTTTTCTAGAAATCGCTATACCACCACCTTCACCAAAAATAGGATCTATATGGCCGCACTCACTACAAACATGTACACTCATATTTTCAATAATGCCCAACACAGGTACATTAACTTTTTCAAACATGCTTAATCCTCTTTGAGCATCAATGAGTGCAATATCTTGAGGGGTTGTTACAATTACTGCACCACTTACGGGTATTTGTTGCGCCAAAGTCAACTGAATATCACCGGTACCGGGTGGTAAATCTATAATCAAATAATCTATCTCAACCCAGTTAGTATCTCTTAATAGCTGCTGCAACGTATTTGTAGCCATGGGGCCGCGCCAGATTAAAGGCTGATCTTCTTTAATCAAGTAACCAATCGACATGCTTTGCAATCCATAAGCGAGTTTTGGAGTCATTGTTTTATTATTGACACTGTCAGGATATCCCGATAAACCTAGCATGGTCGGAATACTTGGACCATAAATATCTGCGTCCAATATGCCAACTTTGGCTCCCTCTGCGATTAGTGCCAGTGCCAGATTTACAGCTGTTGTTGACTTGCCTACCCCCCCTTTTCCAGAAGCAACAGCAATTATATTTTTAATATTAGGATAAGGTTTTAAAGCTTGTTGAACAGCATGCGACAGAATATTTACAGTCACTTCAACATTCACAACACCCACACCTTTTAGAGTGTTAAGCAGAGCTACTAATGAAGACTTTAAAGCAGTGATCGTACTTTTTGCAGGGTAACCCAATTCAATAAAAACATCGATATTACTATCAATGATTGTTATTAGCTTAACTGACTTTGCTGTTACCAAATCGACTCCATGATTGGGATCGATATATGTTCGCAAAAGATTTTCCACATCAATCTTATCTATTTGTGACATTACCAGCCTATTAAAATGGTTGTAGGAAATAAGTATTATTATTGTGTTTGAAGTAAAACAATTAACAAACTTTACAATGGTTCATTCTACAGTTTTTTATAAAAAATTAATCATTTTAGATGGGTACCTTGCTCTTCAGATGTTATTGTATGCGATAATGTCCTAAAAATTATTCATGCACCTCTATTCATAATTCACATAATGTCAGAAAGAAAAATTCTTGTTACCAGTGCCCTTCCCTATGCAAATGGACCAATACATTTAGGTCACTTGGTTGAATATATTCAAACAGATATTTGGGTTCGTTTTCAGAAACAACGTGGTAATCAGTGTTATTTTATATGTGCTGATGATACTCATGGCACACCCATAATGCTTAAAGCTGATCGGGAAGGAATAACTCCAGAAGAACTGATATCAAAAGTAGGCATTGAACACTTAGCAGACTTTACTGAATTTAATGTAATCTTCGATAATTATCACAGTACACATTCCGAGGAAAATAGAGTTTTCTCTTCTCTAATCTATAATCGATTACGAAGTGCAGGTCATATTAACTCCCGAACTATTACTCAGGCTTACGATCCAGTCAAATTAATGTTCTTACCGGATCGATTTATAAAGGGGGAGTGCCCAAAATGTGGTGCACTTGATCAATATGGCGATGGCTGTGAAGCCTGTGGTGCAACTTATTCACCAATCGAATTAAAAAATGCTGTTTCCGCTATATCTGGCAAAAAACCCATTGAGAAAGATTCTGTACATTACTTTTTCAACTTAGCTGACTTCGCCAGTATGCTAAATGAATGGACTACTGAGGGTCATTTACAACCTGAAGTTTGTAATAAATTAGCAGAATGGTTGAAAAGTGGGCTGCAGCAGTGGGATATTTCTCGTGATGCACCTTACTTTGGATTCGAAATTCCTGATGCTCCTGGTAAATATTTTTATGTATGGCTAGATGCCCCTATCGGTTATATGGCCAGTTTCAAAAATTTGTGCGATAAACAAGGCTTGATTTTTGATGAATTCTGGTCAGAAGATAGCACTACTGAACTTTATCATTTTATTGGAAAAGACATCATTTATTTCCATGCTTTATTCTGGCCTGCAATGCTGAGTGGAGCAAACTTTAGGCTACCGACAGCGATTTTTGCTCATGGATTTTTGACAGTAAATGGCGAAAAAATGTCCAAGTCCCGAGGGACTTTCATTACTGCAAGAACTTACTTAAATCACTTAAATCCAGAATATCTTCGCTATTATTTTGCTGCCAAACTCAACGCAGGTGTTGATGATATTGACCTTAACTTTGACGATTTTAGTCAACGAGTTAACTCTGACTTAGTCGGTAAAGTTGTCAATATAGGCAGTCGTTGTAGTGGCTTTATTAATAAACGATTTAACAATAAATTATCTTCTAGTTGTTCTGAACCTGCTTTATTTCAGGAATTTATTAACGCTAATACACAAATAGCTGAATTTTATGACACTCGCGAATATGGCAAAGCAATGCGAGAAATCATGGCGTTAGCGGATAAAGCTAATCAATATATTGATGAAAAGAAACCTTGGTTAATTGCCAAGCAAGATAATAAAAATTCAGAATTACATGATATTTGCTCTGTAGGTATTAATCTATTTCGCTTGCTAATGGCTTATTTAAAACCTGTAACGCCATCGTTAGCAACTGAGGCTGAAAAATTTTTAGCTATTGACACACAAGTTTGGCCAAATCGAGCAACCCCACTAATAGATCATACTATCAATACATTTATACCATTAATGATTCGGGTTGAAGCAGATAAAATATCTGCAATTATTGATGATTCCAAAGATAACCTTGAAAAAACGATTGATATATCTATTAAAGGTTCACAAATGAAAGAACCAACATTTGAACCTATTGCCAATACTATTGAATTTAATGATTTTGCTAAGCTAGATCTACGTATTGCCAAAATAATAAAAGCAAATCACGTAAAAGACTCTGATAAATTACTTCAACTAACTGTCGATATTGGTGATGAGACTCGCAATATATTTGCAGGCATCAAATCTGCTTATTCACCAGAAGATTTAGAGGGGAAGTTAACATTAGTTGTCGCAAACCTTGTGCCTAGAAAAATGCGTTTTGGTACATCTGAAGGGATGGTATTAGCAGCAGGTCCAGGTGATAAAAATATTTGGATTTTAAGTCCAGATCAGGGAGCGGTGGCAGGCATGCGCGTTAAATAGGTATAACAAGAATATATCCCTTATTGAGGGTAAACTTTCAATTTCACAATCAAAAAAGCATAAATAAAAGTATTAAAATACAGAACCTTAAATATCATTCGGCCACATGGGGTTTAATAATAAAACTTTGTTGCTTAGAAACCAACTCTTTCAGAGCAATTTTTTTAACTAAAACAGCAATAAAAATTAGATGATAAAGTAAGTCCCAATAAGAAAGACCCAAAAATGCTGTTCCAACCATATAACAAATCAGAGATGCTCTAATCATAGAGCAATAATTGCTCACCCATTCCATACCTTCAAACTTAGATGTTTTTTTAGGAAGATTTGTCAAGTTGACCAAAGTTCCCAGTATTAATGAGAGCCAAAGTCCAAATGCAACAAAACCGTGTTCAGAAAACATTTCAACGTAAGAGCTATGCCAATCACGTTGCGTAACATACATCCATCCTTCAAAACCCGCCCCAACAAAAGGATGTTCAAGGGTATGGTTCCAACCATCAGTCCAAGCCTCTACTCTGCCCATTGCAGAGTCATCTGTCTGATATGTTTCAATAGTATTCATACGGCCAAACCATTCTTGTGGCAAATAATCTTTAACAAAGAAAGCGCCAAGCACAATTAATGGGATTGCCAATAATTTATGTTTACTATTCAATATCAAGATTAATGTAAGTATAGCCATAGTAAGTAATGCCCCACGAGACCATGAAGATAGTGATGCAGCATATATAATCGGTATAACGAATAAAATTCCTTTTTTAAATAATGGATTGATTGTTTCTCTTTGCCAAATCAATAATAAAGGAATACAAATTAACATCGCCACTGCAAATGCATTATTTTCTTCAAATTGAGTGTTTGGTGGCCCATAAACACGGGTAGAGAAACCGTGCAATATTGCAAATAACCCTCCTTTAAAAGCGACAACTCCAATTGAAGCGGCAATAGTGACTATTAAACAATAAAGCTTAAAACGTGTATTTATAAGAACTAGAGTAAAATAAAAAGGTAAATATATTTTTGTGACAAACCAAAATCGTTGCCAAGCTATATCCGGAGAGTAGGCTTGTGTCGAAGTGATTGCAAAATATAGCCAAAGTAATATAAAAACCGTAATTCGCCAATCCTTGGGAAGTCTATCTTTGTCTTTTGCAGTCAATGTACGAAAACATACAACTAAAAAAAGTACATAATAAACTGGTAGTGAACGCACAAACCCCCAAGCATAGGCATGAGGATTCAAGTAACTAAAAACAGCCAGTGATAAAACACCCAGCCATGGTTTTTTAAGTGCTGCGTAAATGCAGCCCACCACAAACACAAGTACTACAAAATCACGCATTTTTAAAAAAAAGATGTTTGATAAAAAATAAACATTTCTTTATCAAAAAGCATATAAAAAAATCTAATCGTTTATAAGTAGTTAAAGGTTTATTTATTTTTTTGTACATTCATTTGTTTAATTAAATTTAACCATGGTTTTATACCTTTATCATCAGTATACATATTCATTTAATTCATTTCGTCTAAATGGGTATAAACCCTGCTCTATTACCTTAATTAAGCCATTAATATATTTGATAAAGTTTTCATTATGATCCACCGGATGTATTGCCCAGCTGTCAGCTTCATTCATTGACCATCGCTCTCGCGCCTTTTTATTAGCAGTATAGGTTAGGCTATTCTCCAGTGGTTCTGATCGTTTGCATTGTTCTAAAGGCAACATTTCATTTAAGAATCTATTTTTATCCATTAAAAAATATCGTGTAGATATGAAATTAGCTTTAAGAGCTGGCCCCAATTGTTTAAACAGACATTATCAATTTATAAGTGAATATCTGTCATTGTATTAAGCTGCTTTTTTTAATGGTGACAACAAACCATAATAGGCTTCATCGGGAGTCAGTCTATTCAGATTTGAATGAGG
>CAIVQX010000024.1 GCA_903908165.1 uncultured Methylococcaceae bacterium
ACCGCTTTCGAAGCCCCACTCGCTTGCCAGGTTTTAATGTGATCTAACTGTCGCTCGTTTAGTGCCATATGAAATCCTCAGAAAAAACTAAAGGATACCAGTGTCACTAAAATATTTAAGATGGTGGCGCTGGGCGCTTACACCTAAATTAACAATTATGGTTAAATTTTGGCAAAAAAAAACCAGTGTCCCTGTTCGGGCTCACTGGCTTCCGGTTGTCCGGTCAGCTCGCATGCAAATTTTAACTATCTAGGACAAGGTCCTCTTATCAATTTTTCAAATTCACTTAAACATATATTTCATTTTTAAGCCATCAATATTTATCTCTCAATAAATACCATTAATTACCCGGACTACCAAAATCAGCTATTTTTTGTTGTTTAAGTACGTCTTGGTACTTGTTATAAGTATCTTCACTACCCCAATAAAAACAATCACAGTCTTCTATATCAACAAATAAATAATAATTGCCACTCTTTAATTTATCACTTTCTGTCAAAATATTTAGATGAGCAATTGTATCAGAGGTATCTGCTAATTTAATAAGCTCTTCTTGTTTGAAGGTTTTAAGATAAGCCAAGTTTTCAGGGCCAGTAGAAAATTTCTGCGTAAAACCTGCACGCAGCAACAATACTTCTTTATCTTGTACCTGTTCTTTCTTAAGAAAACTACAACCGGATAATAGCCCACCTGCCATCATAATACTCAAAACGGTAGCAATTTGTTTTGTTTTTCTTTTCGTTAAAGTGTTCATCGCGTAATACCTCGATAATGTTAGAAATGTTTAAAAATTACATTTAATGAAACCAATGTGCTTGGCGTATTTTTAAATTTACTTTGTCTCCCCTCGCTAAATCTAATTCTTTAAATTTATCATTAGGTAACTCAGCAAATACTGAAGCATCCGATAAGCCATTAAGATTGTTTTTGACTAATTCAATTCGGATGAGTGCCCCCAAATGTTGCCAATCTTTTAGGGTTGCAAGTGGTGTAGCATTATCAATTGATTTCTCAATAATAATATCATGGGGACGAACATGGGCTATTTTCTCTCCCTGCTTCGGAGTTAACAAACCGGCGGTTTGTAACCAGTCGGCGTCATGCTCATCTAAATCAAAAACGTTAGTTTGTCCTATGAAACGTGAAACAAATGCATTAGCTGGGTGATCATAGATTTGACTTGGGGTACCTTGTTGCTCAATGCGCCCATGATTCAACACAACTACTTGACTAGCAACCTCCATAGCTTCTTCTTGATCATGGGTAACGAAGATGCTAGTTACATTTAATTCATGATGCAGATTTCTTAACCATTGCCGCAAATCTTTACGAACACTGGCATCGAGCGCTCCAAAAGGCTCATCTAATAATAAGACTGAGGGCTCTACAGCCAGAGCTCTAGCCAAAGCAATACGTTGTCGCTGACCGCCCGACAACTGATCAGGATAGCGGTTATGTAACCAATCAAGCTGAACCAATTCAAGCAGAGCATGAACTTTTTTGGTAATAAGTTCATTACTTGGCCTGATACTACGTGGCTTTACTCTTAAACCAAAAGCAACGTTTTCAAAGACGGTCATATGACGAAAAAGTGCATAATGCTGAAAAACAAAACCAATACCACGATGACTCACATTTTGATCAGTTTTATCTTGGCCATTTATAACTACCCTACCTTTATCAGTATGTTCGAGACCGGCAATAATACGTAATAATGTTGTTTTACCGCACCCCGAAGGGCCTAGCAAAGCGACCAACTCACCTTCTGGAACCTCAAGATTAATATGGTTTAGTGCCGAAAAAGCTCCAAAATTTTTACTGATATCAAAAAGTGAAATGCTCATAGAAAATTCTCATAAATAAAATCATTAAACTAACTGTTACTACTCGTGCAATAGATTGTCGGGAATAGCACATCTACCGTTAGTTATCGCTTAGCTTGTTTCCATTCCAAAATGGTTTTCAGAATCAATGTTACAATCGCTAACGCTGCCAGAATTGAAGCACTGGCAAAAGCACCGACTACGTCATAGTCGTTATAACTGACTTCTACATGCAACGGCAGGGTGTTAGTCATGCCTCTAATATGCCCAGACACTACGGAAACTGCGCCAAACTCACCCATTGCTCTTGCGTTACAGAGTAAAACTCCATAGAGTAATGCCCACTTAATATTCGGAATAGTAACGGCCCAAAAAGCTTTCCATCCACTTGCGCCTAAAGAAAGTGCCGCCTCTTCTTCCTGATTACCCATTTCCTGCATGAGTGGTATTAATTGTCTTGCTACAAAAGGAAAAGTGATAAATAAAGTAGCCAAAATAATACCCGGGACGGCAAAAATAATTTTTATATCATGCTCAACTAACCACTCGCCAAACCAACCCTGAGCACCAAATAACAATACAAAAATCAAACCCGAGATAACCGGGGAAACTGAAAATGGCAAGTCAATTAATGTTGTTAATAAACTTTTACCCTTAAAGTCAAAACGGGTAATTGCCCAAGCCGCAGTAACACCAAAAACAGTATTCAAAGGAACAGTAACTAAAGCAACGAAAAAAGACAGTTTAATAGCCGATAGTGTGTCTGGCTCTGATAATGCGGTCCAATAAGCGGTTAAACCTTTCGATAGCGCCTGATAGATAACTAAAAATAAAGGACCGCAAATAAACAAAGTAATAAAACTTAACGCTATAAATATTAGCCCCCACCTAACCCAATTGGGATCTTGCAAGGCCTGTTGCTGAGCCACTATTTTATCTTTATGCTGTGGTTGAATAGTAATAGAAGTCATATATCAGTCTCCTTATAGTTGACCAGAACGCTTACGCACCCAAAGTTGTAATAAGTTAATCAACAACAGCAATAAAAAGGAAATAACCAACATGGTTAAGGCAATCGCTGTCGCACCTTCAATATCGAACTGCTCTAATTTTGTAACGATCAATAGCGGTACAATTTCTGAGATGTACGGAATATTACCTGCAATAAAAATTACCGACCCATATTCTCCGACCCCTCGCGCAAAAGCCAAGGCAAAGCCGGTTAGTAAAGCTGGAAAAATGTTGGGGAATATAATTTTGGTAAAAACTTGTAGACGGGTAGCACCAAGGCTAGCACCGGCTTCTTCCATGGATGCTTCAAACTCCAACAATACCGGTTCTACAGTTCGCACCACGAATGGAATGCTAATAAAAATAAGTGCAACCACAATACCCATCGGTTTAAAAGCTACCTGTATGCCAAAGGTGTCAAGCAATAGCTTACCCAAAAATCCGCTGGGTTGAAAAATGGTTGCTAAGACAATACCAGCAACCGCTGTCGGCAAAGCAAAAGGTAAATCAATTAAGGCATGAAAGATATTTTTACCCAAAAAGCTATACCTGACCAATACCCAAGCCGTAATAAAACCGAATACGCTGGCAATTGAAGCTGCAATCAGCGCAGAACTAAAGCTGACACGAAAGGAAGAGAGTACCCGCTTATTGGTTATGATATGAACATAATCATCCAATGTAAGCGCAAAACTTTTAAATACCAAGGTACTCAGTGGAATTAAAACCACCAAACCCAAATAAATCAAAGTGAAGCCAATGGTCGGACGAAAACCAGGCATAACACTACTTTGTGACATTACTTAACTCCAACGTTTTTTCTAATTATATCTTACGACTTTGGAAAACTATCCATTCGTTAAGAGTGGATAATACTTTATCCACTCTACTCAATTCAATTTACAACAATAATTTACTTACCTGGACCATAAATTTCATCAAATACACCTTCATCAGCAAAAAACTTTTTCTGGGCTGCTTCCCAACCACCGAACTGGGCAATGTTAATTAATTCTAAGGGCTTAAATTGCTTGGCATATTTTGCAGCAATGTCTTTATCGACAGGTCGGTAAAAGTTTTTACCAATTATTTCCTGAGCCTCTTTACTGTATAAAAAGGTTAGGTATTCTGTCGCCACTTCCGTAGTGCCATGCTTACGAGCATAATCCTCAACTACTGCAACTGGCGGCTCAGCTAAAATACTCAATGAAGGTGTCACAATTTCAAATTTGTCTGCGCCAAACTCACGTAAGACTAAATGTCCTTCATTTTCCCAAGTAATCAGTACGTCACCGATTTCACGCTCTACAAAACTGGTTGTCGAACCCCGAGCGCCTGTATCCAAAACGGCGGCATTTTTAAATAATTTGTTTACGAAAACTTTGGCAGCGGCTTCATCGTTATTGTTATGTTTAAGTGCATAACCCCAAGCCGCTAAAAAGTTCCAACGCGCACCCCCAGATGTTTTGGGATTGGGTGTAACAATACTGACACCCGGTTTAACAAGATCATCCCAATCTTTGACACCTAAGGGATTGCCTTTACGGACCAAAAATACCATCGTGGACAGATAAGGACTACTGTTGTGTGGCAATAATGTCTGCCATTTTTCAGGTATCAACTTACGTTTCTGATACAGTTGATCAACATCGTAAGCAAGTGCCAGAGTAACTACGTCCGCTTCCAAGCCCTCTATTACAGAACGTGCCTGTTTGCCACTGCCCGCATGAGATTGATTGATGGTTACTGTATCGCCGGTTTTGGCTTTCCAGTTTTTTGCAAATACAGGATTGATTTCCTTAAAAAGCTCCCGCGTTGGATCATTAGACACATTAAGTATTTGAACATCTGCCGCCTGAACATTACTAGAGGCTAAGACAGCCAATACGGCCGCAACGAATATTGTATAAATGTTATTCATGATTGATAACTCCATTGTGAAAAAACCATTAAAACGCTAATTGAAAACGGGTTGAGAGTACTTGTTCGCTTGGACGATCTGCAATGTTGTAGGAAGTAACACCTCCTTTTGTAACTGATGTTCCAGCTCCGCCCGTGAACCAAACATTTTCATAATCAAAACGTATTAAAGAATATTTATTAAGAAACCAGTTGGCACCAATTGTAAACTCTGTTGCTTCACTTGCAGTTTTAGTGGGATTTAATAACTTAAACGAATCGTTATCCAAGGTTAATTGACTCCAGCGCGCAGCTAATTGCAAAGCTCCCCAGGTGCCTTTTGCAGGATCAAAATTTCTAATGGGTTTAACACCTTCAAATTGATTATCTTCACCGGTGACAACATAAGATAGTTGAACATGAGATGCCGTATTGGTCTGTGAAATATTATTAACTTTATTAGTCCCAGAGGTAGTACCATTGGCATTTAAAGTTTGTGTTGATGCTACGTATTCACCCATTAAGCCAAATGGGCCTTTATACCAAAATGCCTGAGGATAAATGCGATTTGCGTTACCATTGGAAGTAATAGTTCCGCTTGTTGTCGCATTTACTGATGTGTAATCAACGAACTGTGATTGCCCCAATGGTGTTTTTTGTGCAGAAAGAGCTAAATGATCAGGGTTAGAAAATGATCCTGACAAACCTACTCCAAAACCTTCGAGCCAATCATAGCCTGAATGCTGGAAAGGTTGGGCAAAAATACGACCATCAAATTCTTTATTATTCGCAAATTGAGTTGATGAATTTGGAAGTGCACCATTCATCGCAATATTGCCACTGTCACCGGTGCCGTTAGTAATACCGACCTGATACGTAAAGAAATTTTTAGAATCGATCGCACCCGGTGATTTTTCTGTTTTATAGCCCGGCTTAGCAAAGGAGCCATGAAGCTGTAAACCCATATCACGATTAGGTGCTAAATTGGTTGGGAATGCACGTTCTAAAAAGACCGTGTTAGCATCACCTTGTAAGCGTTCTAAACCAATAGATGGTTTATATTTACCCACTAATAAGCTTGCCTTTGGCTCATAGGCAAAATCAATAAAGGCATCCGGTATCAGGTTGCTGGTATTACTAGTCTGTGCAAAGTCCGGCATGAGCTTGAAATAAATATCATTAAAGACATAGCCTTCTAAAATAATACGTGCTTGTCTTAGAAATATTGAGTCCGGACCTACACCACCATACCACCCAGGAGAACCTGGAATCCAAGCAGGAGGGTTGTCCCCTAAAAAGTTACGATAATCAGTTTGTATGGAACTACCAATTCGTAACTGATGTTCTTTATTGGACGACGTAATCTTAAATCCATTCTCACCGCCATCAAATATAGGTAATTTTTTAAAAGCGGCTGTATTGACTTCCTCTTGAACTTCTAACTTCCGCTCTAAGGTGTTTACTTTAGTTTTTAGTTTAGCTACCTCAGGTGAAATTGTTGTTACCTGTAGTGCGACAGGTGCCGGTTCATATTTAGCTGATAACGCTTCAAGTCTATCTAGCCTCTCCAATCTTTTTTCTAATTGATCCATTTTTTCTAGTCGGCCTTCCAATTCATGAATTCGTTTCTCTAACGCTACTGAATCAGCCGCATAGCCATCTGAAATACCTAATAAAGTTAAATTAATTACACTGGCAAGGGCAGTGCGTCGAAGATTATTCATACTCTTATCCTATTTGAACAGTAGCATCCGGCGGTCCGGTTAGACTGTTTTTTTAAATTTTGTTCTCGCCTTTATTTTGGTAGAGTAAACTTAGTTATTTTTTGTATCGAAGCGGAGCTTTTCTTTACGCTCTACTTGTACAATCTTGCCGTCATGAATAACAATTTCAACAGACCCAAAACGAATGCT
>CAIVQX010000025.1 GCA_903908165.1 uncultured Methylococcaceae bacterium
GACACTCAGATCAATAGCACGCGTAAAATAACGCGTATCCTCAAATGCCGTAGTAATGATGATAGGTATTTTTGGACTCATTGCTCTAATGTGCTCGGCCATAGCCAAGCCATCCATTAAGGGCATACGTATATCCGTAATGACCAAATTAATATCATATTGCCCAAATAATTCTAGTCCCTGTTCACCATTGACAGCGGCGTAAACTTTTTTCACCCGTCGTTGCAGAAAATCGACCATTTGCGTGCGAACATCATCCTCATCTTCAACATACAATAGGTGTAAACTTTTGAGATAATTTTGATCATTCTGATTACTGGCTTCATCAATCATAGCAATACTCCGATGGGTGGGAGGGGTGTAAATACACTGATTTGAGCACCCTCTTCACCATTACTGGCTGATATTCGCCCACTCATACTATTTTCAACGATCATCTTGGACATATACAAACCAATACCCCCACCGTGAATCTTGGTAGTAAAATAAGGTTCATACAAATGCTGTAAGGCGCTATCGCAAATCCCTCCACCACTATCACTAATCGTGACACATGCCTCAGAACCCGCACGCCTCAATTGCACATCAATACATCCTCCATGATCAGGATGTTTGTCAAAAATAGCTTCTTTCGCATTACTGAATAGGTTTAACAGAACCTGAGAATATTCATTGGGGCTACCCAGTGCAACTAATTCCTCACTGAGGTGTACAGTTATAGTGATATTGTGTGCCTTAAAACTGTCATTGATCAATTCAATTGAATTGGTAATACATCGACTGATCTGGAAGTATTCACTCTTTTTATCAGGGCGAAAAAAATCTTGAAAATCCCTGATAGTCGTTGACATTTTCTGTATCAAACGTTGTCCTTCGCTTATTTGATGCGCCAAATACTCAGGGGTAAGTTGCTGGTGTTGATTAGCATCTTGGATATTACCCAATACCAACCCCAAGCTATTAAGTGGTTGCCGCCATTGATGGGCAATATTGCCTATCATCTCACCCATCAGCGCCAATCGTGATTGGTGAATCATTAAATGATCTTTCTCACGAATTTTAATCAATGCATCATTCACCCGACTTTCTAAATTTTTATTGAGTTGCTTTATTGCCTCATTGCTTTCCAAAAGCTTTAAATTCTGTTGTTCAATCAGTGTATTTTTATCTTGCAAATTTTGACTGATTACTAATTCCTGCTTCTGTAATCGGTACAAATCGCAAAATACAGCCACCTTCGACCGTAAAATTTCCGGAATTATTGGAGTTAAAATATAATCCACTGCACCCAATTGATAACCTTTTATGCGCTCACTGTCTAAAATTGGTTCGCTAACAATGAATATAATGGGCAAATGCAGGTTTCTCGTTTGCTTTCTTAATAAGGTAGCAGTTTCAAAACCATCCATCAACGGCATATCCACATCCAATAGCACAGCAACAAAGTCCTGAAACAATAAACAACTTAACGCCTTACTACCTGAGTCAACAGCTACAATTTTTAACCCCATATTGTCCAAGATTGCCTTTAATTCCAACAACTCAGACTGAGTGTCATCAACTATAAGAATTTGCATGTTGTCTTCACTCATAGAGCTTACCCAAGTCTTTATCTAGAACCTATTGATGCAGTCCGATCTGCATTAAAACACACATTCAGGCGTAATAAGTTTATTCCCCCAGAGGGGTTAACTTTTTTTAGATTAATGCAGACTGAAAGAGATACGATGTCTTACGAATACTTATTTTAAATTTGTCATCTTTTATATGACCAACTTTTCCACAGGCTGACAAAAGTCTTGTATGCCCTCTGGCGTTACTGCTGCTACTCTAAAGTAATAATAACTAGCAGGTGACAGACCTTCTACCGTGAAATAAGAATAAGTGGTCGTGGTAATAGGTAGCCATTGATTATCGGAGCTAGGCAATTTGTCCTTAGCCATCTGGAAAATATAAGAACCGGCTTTATCAATTGCTTTGGCGACTAATTTAACGCTACCTGATGTCATGCCATTACTAACGGCTAAAGTCGGTTTTTGGTGAGGTGTCGGTTGGCTAGTGCATATTCGCACCCATCATGAACACCTATTCTTAAGCATCGTGAACACTGATTCTTATCGAACGTGAACACCTAACC
>CAIVQX010000026.1 GCA_903908165.1 uncultured Methylococcaceae bacterium
TAGGACGTTTTTCACTTTGCGAAGACCAGTATTCAATAAGTTTTTCAATAGTAGGTCCAGCATTGATTGGGACAATAGAGCTGTTGGCAATGTTTGAAACGGTAGGAGTAGTATTAATTTCTGGTTGATTCTCAATAATGGGTTTCAATTCAAAATCAAATACATCACCTCTTATTTGAGCAAATTCAGCATATAACTTCACTTTGAATTTGGCTAACTCATAATCGGCAACTCGCTTATCTGATGTCTTTAAAGACATGAGTATTTCGGTTTTTCCGTAATGGGATTTTAGATCGGTTGGAACTCTGCTTCGGAAGTAAAAGCGAGATTGTCTTTTGACAAGATTTGTTTGTAATTGCATCTTTAACAGCTCGTGTGTAGCAGTTATGTGTAGCAATTGACTAAAATATGGGATGCATTGATAATTATACTTTAAAAATCAATGCATTAAATGTATTGGCGGAGAAGCAGGGATTCGAACCCTGGGAGGGGATCAACCCTCAACGGTTTTCAAGACCGCCGCTTTCGGCCGCTCAGCCACCTCTCCACTAGCCCTATATAATAACCTACCAGTTTTAAAAATCAATTACTTTATTAGTTTTTAATTATTATGTTGGCTATTAGAAGTTGCTAACTAACTGGATCACTTCATATTAAGTGACAACCGCTTTCTATTTTTATAGCTTAACTGTAAAGGTATGCACCCAAACCAAACTATCAGGGTTCCACGTCATACCTGCATGCATTTTTAGAATAATATCTTTATATATTTCAAGATTGGGATAACCTTCCGCTTTGGCATGTTCATCCGTCATATCGCCAATACGTTGACGCACCAAATCAGTAATGACAAAAATCTCTCCTTCT
Source organism: uncultured Methylococcaceae bacterium (assembly GCA_903908165.1). Classification (GTDB taxonomy): domain Bacteria; phylum Pseudomonadota; class Gammaproteobacteria; order Methylococcales; family Methylomonadaceae; genus Methylobacter_C. The sequence continues at coordinate 868 of CAIVQX010000026.1, forward strand.
AAGTCAAAGGTCTCACCAGGAAAACCATAAATGCCATCACGACGTTGCTGAGTTTTAACACCCGCTTTTGTAGCGGCTACAAGTTTTGCGTGAGTTACCAATCGATCTATTGAACAAGTTCTATCTGGGTAGTTTTCCACAGCGACTTCCATTTAAGTTTCAAAAACAATATTGTACACCACCCAAATACTTGGTGATTAAACTCAATTAGTCCTTGACTGCACCATAATCCGGAACAATTTCAGCAATCGAAAAAATGCTAGTTCACCTATAATTCAAGGGACTATGATAAAAACCCATAGCCACTCGAATTATCAAAATTATGATATCTAAAAACTGTAGCCCAAATCAAAAATTAGACAATTTTTAATAATTTTTTTACAGCCCCCTCTTCTAACACCACGCAAAACTAAATAGGTTTCATTATTTGATATAATTATCCCAAAACGTTCGATTGTTCGGATTTTTATCAGATTATTATTTTCACGAGTAAATAACTGTAAAAATTCTCTAACAAAAAGTTATCTAACCTTGCACTATCTCGCGACTCTTAAATAGATACTGAAAATGAATCGACACTGTTACTCTGAAGCAGATAGGTCTGCTATCTACCGAGCTATTTATGAGCGCCGTGATATGCGCCATTTTTTGCCTAAGGCTGTTGCTCCAGAGATACTTTCACGCCTACTTAGTGCCGCTCATCATGCTCCAAGCGTTGGCTTTATGCAGCCATGGCGCTTTCTACGCATTAGCTGTCCAGAATTACGCATAGCCATTCATAATCTGGTTGAGCAAGAACGTATCATGACTGCCAAATCGTTAAGTGAGCGGGAAGAGGAGTTTATGAAGCTAAAAGTAGAAGGAATCATGGAATGTTCAATCATATTGGTCGCCGCTCTATGTGAAAACCGAGAACAATATATTTTTGGTCGTCGCACGATACCAGACATGGATCTAGCTTCATTATCCTGTGCGATACAAAACATGTGGCTTGCGGCACGCGCAGAAGGCCTAGGCTTAGGCTGGATATCTATGTTTGAACCAATGGCTTTAAAATTGCTGTTAAGCATGCCTGAGGATAGTCAGCCCATTGCTATTTTATGTTTAGGTCACGTCGATCAGTTTTATGAAAAACCCATGTTGGAACAACAAAAATGGGACAACCGTAAAAACCTCGAAACTCTCTTGTATGAAAACACATGGAATACGCCGTGGACTTAGACTTTGTTATCTCTAAACCCTCTGAAAAACTACGATCTTCATTAAAAGCAAAAATTGACCAGAAAACCAAACCCTTGGGATCATTAGGCCAACTAGAAAGCTTAGCTATTCAAATTGGTCTGTGTCAAAACACACTAACACCCAGCTTAAATAAACCGACTATTCTCATTTTTGCAGGTGATCATGGGATAGTTGAAGAAGGGGTCAGCGCCTATCCACAAACCGTTACCTCTCAAATGGTCACCAATTTTTTATCAGGAGGGGCTGCAATCAATGTTTTTGCCCGACAACACCAACTGGAATTAATGATCGTTGATGCAGGAGTTAATTCAGACTTACCAGACCACCCAAAACTGATTTCTGCAAAAATAAATAAAGGTACACATAATTTTTTAAAAAAACCTGCAATGACCATACATGCATGTATTAACGCTATAAATACTGGATCTAATTTGGTTTTACAACAACATGAAAATGGCTGCAATTGCATAGGCTTCGGTGAAATGGGTATTGGTAATACCTCATCAGCTTCTTTACTTATGCATGTTTTGACAGGTATCCCTCTAGATCAATGTGTGGGGCGAGGTACTGGATTAAATAATACCGACTATCAAAATAAAATAAACGTATTAAGGCAAGTACTAACTCATCATGAAAATCTATCAACACCATTAGATATCTTAACGACCTTTGGTGGTTATGAAATTGCCATGATGATAGGAGCTTATCTTAAAGCTGCCGAATGCGGAATGCTAATTCTGGTAGATGGTTTTATAGCTAGTGCAGCGCTATTAGTTGCTTATAAACTGCATCCTAACGTATTGGATTATTGTATCTTTTCTCATGTATCTAACGAACAAGGACACCAAGCGCTATTGAATTATTTTAATATCAAAGCGCTATTAAATATGGAATTACGCTTGGGCGAAGGCTCAGGTATCGCCTTAGCTTATCCTCTGTTACAATCAGCTACCTTGTTTTTAAATGAAATGGCTACTTTCAATGATGCCGGCATTGATGATGTTAAATGTTTACACTCGTAATGCTTAATTATCCCTCTAACAATTATTGAATAACCGATTGTCTGGTTTTAAAAAAAGCTTTTTTGATAATCCTTGATAATAAATTAGGATTGGCTGAATAGCTGACTTAGAACTGTCATGGAACCACTATAGAACTTGCCATATCTCAAAGTAGTTAAATGTAACTTAACGATCTAAAAAGAAAGTTTTAATTCGCAGCCCTTTTTGCCTACTTCATTTTTAACATCAAACCTGCACTACAAAAAAACACCTCATCACAATACTGTCCCATAATTTGAGACGCCTTTCCTGATAAATCTATGAACTGGCGAGCCAACACATTATCAGGAATCACACCCAAACCCACCTCATTATGGACAAACACCATTGGGCAAGACAAATTAAGTACAGCCTCCAATTCTTGCAAAATATCTTTTTCAGAAACTTGGTAATGTAAAAGATTATTTAGCCACATCGAAATACACTCAATCAATACGGGACGCTGACATTTTTCAATCGTCTCAAACAGTTTTACGGGCTCTTCCATAGCAATAAATAAATCTTTACGCCGCTGCTGATGGATGATAACCCGGGCTTGTATTTCATCATCAAAAAATTCGGTTGTTGCCAAATAGTAGGGTTTTTCTAAAGTCGATAAGTCTAGAATATAAGCTTCAGCTAACCGAGATTTACCACTTTTTATTCCACCTATGAACAATGTTTTCATTAATAAATTTGCTTACGTTAATAACAAATAGCTAGCGATTTCATCTAATTTTTATTAGCATTTTATAAAAACCAGATTTTCTTAATCAACTACTTCACATTTAAATCAATTACAAATTAAGATAGTTTATGTAAGTATAATTATGAATATACTGAAGTTTATGTACAGAACCCAAATCAACTCGGAATTGAAAGGCATTGGCTAGTGGTAGCTTTAAAAGATAAGCTAGGAGTGCTCTTATAACCCCAGCATGTGTTACTATGAAAACTTGTTCTGTTTCCGAATGCCTAGCCTCTACAACCTCTTGCCAAAAAGAACCTACACGCTGACATAAGTCATTAAAACTTTCACCATTTGGCGGTGAGACATCAACAAAACTATTTGTCCACTGTTTTAACTCATCAGAATCAATATCATCAAAAAGTCTATTTTCCCAATCGCCAAAATCAAGCTCAGTTAATCGATCATCATTAGTGACTTTATCTGAAAGCTTTTCGGCTAATTTCATACAGCGCGATAAAGGGCTACTAAAAAACTGACAATTGTCTTTAAATTTTGGTAACTTGGTTTGCAATTCAAAGAACTCTTTAACAAAAGTCTCTGCCAATCTCACATCACTTTGACCATAACAAAGCCCTTTGATCGTATCAGTCTTCGTATGCCGAATTAAATATATATCCATAACGCACTAACACTTAAATAATAAACAGTTTCTGTTATTTGCTGACTCGCACCCAGACAATCACCTGTATAACCACCAATGTATCGATAAAAATAACGTCCCAAAAATACATTAACCACCAGCAAAAGAATAATTGTCGACATACATATCAATGGCAATAACAAGAAAGGCATTAATGCGACTATTATCGGTATAACCAACTGTTGCTGATCAGGCTTATAAACTGCAACCGCAGCTTTACTATCACTCACCCTCGCATAACTGTAACGCTGAATCAATAGAAGTGGAAATAAACGGCTAATACTATGACCAGATAATAAAATAAGAGGTACGATTGTCGCTGGTAAATTTGTTAATATACTTATTTTTAATAAAAATATAAAAATCAGTCCTATTACGGCATAAACACCAATAAAGGAGTCTTTCATGATCTCCAAAATGCGTTGCTTTCCCCATCCACCACCAAAACCATCGCAAACATCCGCGAAACCATCTTCATGGAAAGCACCTGTCAAAAGAATACCCACAATCAAAGCAATTATTACTGCTATTACTTGCGGCCATAACAAGTTTGCTAAATAAAAGATTAACGCTGTCACAGCACCTACTACCCACCCTACCAAAGGCAAATAGATTGTGGCTTGGGGTAACTTGGTATAATCTTGATTTTGTGGACCAGGCAACCTTGTATAAAAAGTAAGCGCCAATAAAAACTGCTGGAGCTGAGGCATTATAATTTTCTTCAACTTTGTATGTCTTATTGCTCGTTTAATAATGAATGCCCATCTTAGATAGATTCAAAACACTGGCCTACCTGATTTCATGTTGCTGCCACAGACTTGGTATAGGTTAAAACCGAATTTAACTTTAACGGCTCAACTTTTCAATTTCGAAATTCACATCGATCGCAAACATAAAAATGAATTATTGCTGAAACAATATTACGCACAGTTTATCCGCAGCATCAGATTGAATTGAGCAATATATTTTGGTGATAAATTTGACAATTAATCACAGCCTTCTGAAGTTTGTAATGTAAAACAACTTTTAAGCCAGATAAAATGCCGCATTGAATAAAGAATGTCGGGTAACATAAAAAATGTTATCCGACAATATGATCGGTTTATACTGCTTTATGACTAGATTTAAGCTGAGATAATACATTAATTAACTTAAGTGCAGCCAAACCGACTACTCCATAAACTATACTAACGCCCACATAAGAGGGATAATAGATCGCGACACGCACAAAATAGTCTACAAAAGACAAATCTTCAAATCGACCTGAAAATAAATAAAAACTGCTATTTGAAATTGCAAAGGCAACAGATGCAGCCAGCACTAACAATCCAACAGACTTTACAAATTCCATTGCTTTCATGTCATTGTAGGTTGCACAATAACGCCCAGCAAACCACATTGCTGCATAAGTAGGTATCAAGAAAGCATAAGCAGGCGAAACACACCAATCACTGACACCATTTTGGAAAGCGGCATAATCTATCAATCCTGCCAAAATCAATAAAAATCCAAGTAAGGCTTTTTTACGGTAAAAACCGGCGAAGAAAAAAACTGCCAAAGTAGCATCAGGAAGATGCAAAACATCACCAAAATGATGAAAGCGCGTCAAAACTATCAGAGCAATCAGAGATATAGGCAAATATTCAGCTTTCAGCAATTGTTTTATGTTCATAGTTTTGGGTGTGTAATAAATTAATGATTAAGCCATCCTAGGCATTGATTTAGTTATTATAATGGATTGAGAGAAAAAACTTCTATCAATCCTAATTATTAAATTAGATGTACTTAGTAACTAAGCGTAACTCCTCCGAAACCTGCCAATCCAGATGCGCCGAAACCATAGGCCTCTTGATAATTCTTGTTAAACAGATTATCTATTCGAGAAAATAATTTAACATTACTGGTTACATTGTAACTGCCTGCAAGATTTGCGATTGCATATCCTGGGACTGAAGGATTATCTGTATAAGGATAAGTATTACTGACACCAGGTTTCTCACCAACAGCGATTACAACCAAGTTAATATTTGCTTTAGGTGTTAACTGATAATTAGCCTCAAAGTTTGCCTTATTCTGAGGCCTGTAAACGAGTTGGGTATTAGTATCAAGATTACGAGTGTAATCATAAGTATAATTAGCTCGTAAAGTTAAAACATCAAAAGGCTGTACTTGAATAAAGGTCTCAGCACCCTCAGCAGTTGCCGCACTAATATTCTCACTAACATAAGTCTCTGGATTTGGTTGAATTAAGTTATTAAAGTGATTATTGAAGTAAGTAGCTCCAAACTGTATTGTTTTTTCAAAAAAGCCTTGCTCAAAACCAACATCCCAATTGTTGCTCGTTTCTGCCACTAAATTTGGATTACCATAAGTAGGTGCATATACTTCGAAAAGTGTAGGTACCTTAAAACCCGTTCCATAATTGGCTTTTAGCTTCATGCCAATTTCATCTATCAGCACTGCTTCAGTAACGCTATAAGTTGCAAGACTACCGCTCCTTGTATTGTCAGTGTAACGAACCGAAGCAGTGGTAAATGATCGATCAAAGAGAGTAAAGCGATCTGTAAGATAATACCCTTGAGTATTATAAGAATAATTGGCGTCGGAATTCCCTTCTGAACCGCTATTCAAGGTATCTTCTTCATCTTCAACACCCAGCATCAGATCATTTTTGCTGGTAAGGTGGAGAACATTTTGCCAATCCCCTTTTATTTTTGTACCTGTATAAAAACTATTAAGGTAAGAAGGCCCCGTTGGATAACTATATTGCCTATTAGTATTACTGTAAGCAACAGCAAACGTCTGCTCCCAGAAAGAATCAAAAAGTTTTAAGTGAGAAAAACCACGAGTATAAACTTCCGAAGTAGTTTGAAAATATCCAAGAGCATCAACAGGAGCATCTGGATGTCCTGTAGGAGGCTGACTCGGCACCCATTCCCCAGTGGTATAATCTTGATAGGGAAAAGTATCAAGTCCTGTTTTACCATTGTTGTAACGAACCGAAGCACCAACATCTAAATCTTTATTTACATCCCAACCTACACGACCATCAACGGTCGTATTTTGATAAGAATCACGCTCCGAATTTCCCCAAAGAGTTTCAGCTGCCGAAAATCCATGAGATTGTGTCTCACTGGTACTCAAGGCATAGTTCACATCTTTAACCTGTCCCGATGCAGTCCCTACAGTTTTAAAAGTATTATAAGACCCACCTTGTCCTGAAAGAGAAAATTTTGGGCCGCCTTTGCCTTTTTTAGTGATAATATTGATTACCCCACCAATGGCATCAGAACCATAAAGAGACGATTCACCACCTCTAAGCACCTCAATTCGTTCGATATTGTCAGCCATTAAATTAGCAAAATCAAAGGCGCCATTCGGGTCAGAAGGGTCATTCATTTCGACCATATCAATTAGGACAAGGGTTTGACCAGAACCAGCCCCACGTGTGTAAACATTTGCTTGTCTTCCCAACCCCCCAGAGTTAACAATATCTAGCCCAGGCACTAGTCGAAGTGCATCAGTAACAGTCAACACCTGTCGCTTTTGAATTTCGTCTGCGCTAATCACCGTTAACGAAGAACCCACTTCTTTTTCCTTGGTTTCAGTCCGGTTCGCCGTTATAACCATGGTTTCTAACGGTACCGTGTCTTCACCTGCTTGCGCTCCAGCACTTATCGCAAGAAGCAGTAAATAGGAAACCGGTTTTGTAAATCCAATCACCATTGCGAGCACCGAATAGGTGCTGTCTTAATGGCTATTTTGGATATGATTAAAAAACTGTTGGGGTTTTTTTTATGTGCTTGTAAAAGGGTATATAAACCCACAAGCACAAAAGTGCTGGCAATAAAATTTTGCATGATTGTCCTCTGCGCCGCCCGCGCATAGCGATTTTGTAATAACAACGGAGGACAACAGAAAATGAAAAACACGAAGAGGCGTATTCACACGCAAAACAGCCCTCCGCTGTTGCGAATTATACTTTGAGGCCGGTCTCCGGGCTTATAAGTGGTGTTAACCTGAATCATCACCTTCCCATGCATAATACACAGTGGCGTAACGAGGACTCTTTGACTTACATACCGTTGCGGGGGCAGCGTCGGATTTGGCATAAACCTTACCGACTTCCCTTTTAACCATTAGATTTGAATATCTTATGGAACCTTAAAGTAGCGGCCAATTATAAGGACTTGTAGCGATAAAGCAAGTAAACTCAATTTTTGAACTATTTTACAAAATCAACTAACGTTGACATTTTGCGCAAAAAACTGTCGAGCGGTTGGATAGTCGAATTTCCGTTAGAGCTTGTTGACAACTGATACAAGGCAAACCTTTGCGACCATATACTTTCAGTTGTTGCTTAAAATAACCGGGATTTCCAGCTTCATTAACAAAATCTCGCAAGGTTGTTCCACCTTGTTGGATTGCATTAAGTAATATCAGACGAATACAATCTGCAAGTTTTTGATATCGCACAAGCGAAACCTTACTTGCTTGGCGTGAAGGTAAAATACCTGCCATAAACAAAGCCTCGTTGGCATAGATATTACCTACACCTACGACAATATGACTATCCATAATAAAAGATTTAATTGGGGTTTTACGTTGCCTAGAAAGCGCATATAAAAGCTTACCATTAAAATCTTCCAACAAGGGTTCTGGACCTAAATCCTTAAGCAATGGATGATCAGTTACCACACCTGAAGTCCATAACACTGCACCAAACCGACGTGGGTCGTTGTAACGCATAATAAGATGATCATTGAATATAAAATCAATATGATCATGCTTAACTGCCTCTTGCCCTGTTGTAATAATTCGCAAACTGCCAGACATTCCCAAATGGACCAACATGGTGCCAGCACTGGTAGCAAATAATAAATACTTTGCCCTTCTGGAAACTGACAAAACACTCAATCCGGATAAAATTTGATCAAGTGACTCAGGCACCCGCCAACGTAATTGAGGTTGCCGAATAATAACCTGCTGAATAATTTTGCCTTCTATATGAGGTGCAATCCCTCGACAGGTTGTTTCAACTTCAGGTAATTCAGGCATATTGGGTGATTTTAGCTGTGTCTTAATGTCATTGAATTTTATCATGACTTAACCTCTTAACCAGTCTTAAAAATTTATGAAAGTCAGCAGAAACTATACTTATTGAAGCACTGAAATATTAAGTAGATTTGTAGGATATACTGTGCAATTAGAGATTTAAAAAACAATTAAAGAAACCCCAATCATGAAAGATTCTAATCCTTTGGCAAGCGATCAAGTTTTTCTTAATAGATCATTAGAAGCAACTATTCGTATAGGCCTTTTACTCATTATTACCATCTGGTGTTTCAAGATTGTAGAGCCTTTTATCACTACTATCATCTGGGGTGCCATTATTGCAGTTGCAGCGCATCCATTATATCTTCGCCTAAGAACAACACTTGGCGAACGGCACAAACTAGCTGCTACAGTTTTTACTATTGCTTTTCTAATCATTTTAATTGCTCCCACTGCCTTACTTACAGACACTTTAATAGATGGTCTAAAGATGCTAGCAGAGAAAATAAGAGATGGTTCGCTATCGATTCCAAGGCCTCCAGAAAATATTAGTAGAATCCTCTTTATCGGTGAACCCTTAGCCGAATTCTGGTTGCTTGCCTCAGAAAATATTGCCAGTGCTTTACAGCAACTGACACCTGCATTCAAGATAATTGGTAGCTGGTTATTATCCGCTGCGGCTGGCGCAGGTATGGCTATTTTGCATTTTATATTTGCCATTATTATCGCTGGCATATTATTAGCCAATTCTGGAGGCAGCAGCAAAGCTTTACGTGCTATTACCCATAGGCTTACTAATGAGAAAGGTGGTGATTTTGCTGACCTCGCTGAAACAACTGTCCGAAGTGTTGCCAATGGTATTTTAGGTGTGGCCCTAATTCAAAGCATACTGGCGGGACTTGGATTTATGGTTGCTGGCGTACCTGCGGCGGGTCTTTGGGCTTTATTATGTCTTATCTTAGCTATCGCTCAGATAGGTATTGCCCCTGTCGTGATTCCTATAATAATTTACCTATTTTATACTGCTGACACCTTTACTGCTGTCGCATTCATAATATATTACATTCCGCTTGCATTAATGGATAATATATTAAAACCTATCCTGTTAGGACGTGGTGTAAAAACACCTATGGCCATTATTTTTATCGGTGCTATTGGTGGACTTCTAAGCTATGGAGTAATCGGCCTCTTCATTGGTGCTGTTATTTTAGCCCTTGGTTATGAACTGTTTTTATTATGGCTCAATACCAAATCATCAACTGATTAATTCCCTAATACTCGTTCATTAGATTACCGTGAAAAAAAGTATTTCTAATGATTATTGCTGTATTTAATGTCAAAATATCGCTTATATTAAGTTTAAATCGAGAAACTATGAAAATCGCAATTTTATCGCGCAACCCTAAGCTTTATTCAACCTCTCGATTGGTTGAGGCCGCAGAAACTCGAGGCCATGAGGTACGAGTTTTGGATGTGTTACGTTGTTATATGAATATAACATCACATAACCCATCTATCCATTATCGGGGAGAAGACTTAACCCGATTTGACGCTGTAATCCCGCGAATTGGAGCCTCTGTAACTTTTTACGGGACGGCTGTGCTCAGACAATTTGAAATGATGAATGTCTTTCCACTCAATGAGTCGGTGGCCATATCGCGTTCAAGAGATAAATTGAGATCAGTTCAATTACTAGCCCGAAAAGGCATTGGATTACCTGTGACAGGATTTGCTAATAATCCTGATGATATTGAGGATTTAATATCTCAAGTCGGAGGTGCACCCTTGGTCATAAAATTACTACAAGGCACGCAAGGTATCGGAGTTGTTCTAGCAGAAACCCATAATGCTGCTGAAAGTGTAATTCAAGCTTTTATGGGACTGAATGCCAATATTATGGTACAAGAATTTATTAAAGAAGCAGGTGGTAGTGATATTAGATGCTTTGTTGTAGGTGATAAAGTAGTTGCCTCAATGAAGCGACAAGCGTCCGATGGTGAATTTCGATCCAATCTGCATCGTGGAGGAAGCGCTGAATTAATTCGATTAACGCCGGAAGAAAGATCAACTGCGGTTCGTGCAGCAAAAATAATGGGGCTCAATGTCTGCGGTGTTGACATGTTACGATCAAATCACGGGCCTGTTATCATGGAAGTTAATTCATCACCCGGCTTAAAAGGTATCGAGGCCGCCAGCCAAAAAGATATTGCCCAATTAATTATTCAGTTTATTGAAAAGCGCTTTGAATCAATGGTAACAACAAAACACAAATCACCAACAAGAACACGTACACGCGGCAAAGGTTAATCCTAAATTAAGAATATAAGCTTCAATTAATTATCTATCTGTGCGTGCGTAAAGCATTACATTAATATTTTCACAACACGGAAATAACTAACGCAAAAACAAAAGCCACAATTAGAAAGATAGTAAAAACTCCTTTGTTAGTGAGCCCAGACTTTATCAGCTCAACCTCATGAAAGAATGCATCTTTACTATTTTCAGCATTAAGTATTCGTTTACAACGCCCCTTAAATGAATACTTTTCAATATTAGCCTCTTCCTCTGCGATGAGTTCTGCTATGGTCGAATTAAGACCACCACATGAAGGACATTTCTTGTCAGAATCCTTACGCTCGAAACCACAAAACTGACATACTTTCATTCTTACCCCCCATAAGTTATTTTTCATCTCAATTTTTGGCTAGTCTATCCCAAGGTATAGAAACTCGTAATATTTTTATCAATTACCCTGTATTGTTATGGTATTTATTTTTTATTGTATCCTGTTCTAAATAACACAACCAATACTAAAAACTAAACTCGTATTTTTCTATAAATTAGAATTAGAGTGATAAAAATAGTATCATGTGGCTTATATTTTATGCTTAACAAGCTCTGTAAAACCCTTAGTTTAAAGTGTACAAAGACCTCTGTTATAACTTGAATCAGTTTATGATTACTGACTTTCTATCACTATTTTTTCGGCAACGCCAACAAGCCCTTATTAAATAATCACCTAGGACACTGTCATGTTAGAACTCTATCGCAAACATGTTGAAGAACGTGCTGCTGAAGGCATTGTGCCTATGCCACTCAATGCAGAACAAATGGCTGCCTTGGTTGAATTACTCAAATACCCGCCCAAA
>CAIVQX010000027.1 GCA_903908165.1 uncultured Methylococcaceae bacterium
GCTGAGATAAATCCAGTTGGTCAATCACTTCAACGATGTAACGTGCCAGATGGTCTTCCGGCAGCCATTCATCAACCGATGGTGGCAGAATATATTGTTGGTATCGATCGTATTGGATGAAACGGGCCATGGGTCAATTGAGATTTTGTGTAGAACAGGCCGCTATTTTACATGATAGCGCTCATTAGAAATGAAAAGTCCGACAGGCTCCTAGCTGCCAATACATCAGTAAAAGGCTTTAGTGGATAGTTTGGAGGATACTAATGTTTTGAATAATGATTCTGAATACGGACTGTCATTGCTCACTGCGGGTCGACTAAAAGACGGCATGACACCTAGTCCTTGTAAAGTGGCCAACATAGTGGCGCCTTTCATTGGACCACCATTGTCGGAATGCAAAATAACCTGATTAGGTTTAATACCTTCACGATAACAAAGGTCTTTTATGATCTCAATGGCTAACAGGCTGTTTTCTACTTCATAAACCTGCCAGCCGTCAATTTTACGACTAAAAATATCCAATAACAGATAAAGTGGCCACGAATAGTAGCAGGTAGATAAGTGATGTCCCAACTGTATACCTGATTAGGCAAAGTCGCTTGAATAGCTTTTGGTTTATGGCGAGGTTGTGCCGGACGCTCACTTCGGCGATGCGCTAATTCATGGGGGGCTGTGAGTACACGATAAAAAGTGGACTCAGAGGCAATATAAAGACCTTGATCGGCTAGTCTCGGTAGTATTTGGCTCGGTGGCAGATGACCAAACTCAGTTTAATTAGCCACTGCCAGTAATTCAGCAAGCTCAGTCGATGTCAATTTTTATTGCGACTCATGCTGGCTGATCGGTCGCTGATCACTATGAACAACGCCACCTACACGCCAACGTTGAGAGGTTCGCATACTCAGGCCAATTAATAGACAAGCATCAGCTAATCGAGCACCCGCTGTCGTCTCTTCATTCAAAAATGTAATGACTTTTTGGCGTTCTTCGAGTGAGGTCATTCTGCCTCTCCCCCCAAGAACACCCGGTACTTTTTTTGCAGTACCAGCAATGCAGCAGCTTCGGCCAATGCCTTGTCTTTGCGATTAAGCTCTCGTTCAAGTTGTTTTTTCTCCAGCTTTATCGTTCGTAATGCTAATACATCTTCTTTTCGATCATTTACAAGAGGTTTACAAAGCTCGGCTTACCATTGACTTAGATGATGTGCAAATAATCCCCGCTCACGACACCAAGCATTCAACAGCTCACCCCTTAAACCATAGCTTTCATGCAAGGCCACCAAACGCTCTTCAGGTCGGCAATCTTGAGGTCGTTTAGAGGCGACAACTATTATGACTCAGGGGGGTTACATCGAGGTATCTACTCAACCTATTAATCTGGATCCTATGACGGCTTTAGTGGTATAAAATGACTTTAAAAATCTTATTTTTAAAGTCATTTTTCTGTTTTTTACACGCAAAAAAAGTACAGCCTAAGTAAATGGAGTTTGAAGATTTAACCCGCTGACCAATCGTTTTTACTACCAAAATTCATTCACTCTCTCCTATACGTCCAAGCACCATTATATGTCCTCTCTGATGGCACGATTTTTTGATTATTTCTTATAAGTATGGCTTTAAATGTCTTACCCACTTGAGGTACTAACGCACTAGGGTTAGTACCGATAAGCTGTTGAATGAGCGTGCTGCACTGATCAGCATTTCGCTCCTCACTAAGAAATTTTTCTATATACGCAACAGCTCTTGTACTTTCTGCACTCGACCTTCTAAAAACGCTGCCTGCACCTGTTAACGATGCCTTATACTCAAGAAGTGAGTCACTAAGCGCTGAACGGGCACTCGATCTACAATTAAAACAAACACAATTTAAGCCAGAATATTTCCATACATTTGTCCAGTAATTGTCATACATTTTCTTGTTTGCGGCGATGTCATCAATCATATAACCAAATTCGAACAAGTCATGAGGATATAAATTGTCAGACCCAACATAATAGATTGCTTTTCCAGATTCATCCACGGCCATATAAAATTTTGAATGATTAGCAGGTTCAGGGTATTTCCCCACTGAAGTAAGTATTCTTGGCAGTGGAATATTGGTAGAAAACTGTGCTTGTTTTAATCGATATTTTTTAGAGTCTTTCCATTCATGTCCAGCCCCATCTCTGGAAATGCTGACATTGGTAAAACAAAATGGCGCAACATGCAGTCTGTCGAGGATGGACTTATTTTGTCCAATTTGTTCAACTAACTTATTGTAAGTACCAAGAGCGCCTGACCCCCAAGAGTATTGGGATCCGTCTTGGCTTTTGGCATTTATTGAAGATATTACTATTTTCACCACCATACGTGGATTAATAGTTAATGATTCAACTATCCATTTGACTACGTTATGTTTTGCAATCGACGCGGCACCAAGAAATAATAGATCTTGCTGACAGATGTACAATCTATTGGTAGCCGCCTTTATAACCAGCTCTTTAACTTGCTCACTGGGACTGGCGTAGCCCATACTGTTTGTTACACCCGCATGATTCTGAATATCGCTATCTACCGCATTAAATCGCCCCACTCCCAGCACAGTTGTTACTTTTTTTGACGTATACTCTTGATCACCAACATAATCGACTACTGGCCCTACAACTGCCGCAGCGCAGCTAGCGGATGTGGATTCCCAATCTGCAGGAAATTTACCCTCTGTAAAGTTATACTTATAATATCGAGTCCACTTAGAACGCCCTCTACCCCTTATACCACCTTTAGTGCCAGGTATTGTCCAGAGGAAATTGGTGAACTTCTGGGCAGCTTCAGCCCCGTTGCCTCTTATAAAGAGAGATAAGTCGTGAACGGGTGGATAATCCGCGTAATTATGTGGCCAAAGATTATGCCCTCCCACTAAAGCATAACGACCATCAGCGGTTATAATCTTCGCATGATTCCATGGACTTAGAGGACCAGCGCCACCTCCACTCTCCCCACCATGGACTCGTCCTATATATAATTCGAGATTTTGATTACTGAATTGAGAAAACCTAACTGCCACATCATTTCTAAATTTTTTAACCGTATCTTCACCCCCAGGCAAATACCCAAAAAGAAATCTTACCAAAGTAATATTATGCTCAGAATTAAATCGCGTTTCCAATTCATGTAATATGGTCTCTTTGAATTCGCCTGTTGGCGGTGCTAGCGAAACAATATCAATATTCTTTTCCGCCTTTTGGATTATAAATTGAATAATTTTATTTATCTTGTCTTTAGCATCAGCACCTTTTTCTTCTATTGTAGCCCTTTCTTCAAATGGAACTCCCCACATCCTAGGCGTATCAATTATTTCAACAATGTTGTTACCATCTGATTTAGTATAAGCGCCTTTATCTTCCGCACCGGACTTTTTAAGCTCATCATATATAGAAGAAATACTTAAAGAACTCATTTCTCAATCCTAATATCAAATAGGCATTTATACCTAAGATTATAAAAGTTATTTTTTAAACAATTGTGCCATGTTTGTAAATTACAAAGTTTTAGTTTCAAGCATGAAGTACAATTTTAAAGTTAGTTAATGTAGTTGCTTGAAGCTAGAATCTTCTGAAAAAAGACATAAATAATACCCGTAACCCAAACAATCATTGTTCTATCCGACTTTAAATTAGTAACTATTTATTATTTTTATTATTTGTTATAGCCATTCATCAACTAATCATAGGGCAGGATTTCATTACCTGAGGTCACTGCATCTATTAACATTTCAGTTGTTATATAAACAAAATTGGGATCAAAGGCATTAAATTGTCCAAATCGTTCTATATAAGCGGCTATTGCCAATGTAAATGCCTCATCATCCAGTCTGCCAGTCATTGTTATTACCACAACTGATGATCTGGTTTACTCGAAAGAATAGGCTTTAAATAGGTAAAAATTTGGATAAGAACCCCTCCAATGATTACCAAAAGTAAACCCAGCACAATGAGTATAGTGACAACTTTCATAGTCGTTAACCAAATAAGCATTTAATCGGGAGCTAATAATCTCTGAAATAATTCAGTTATTCAAGACTAATTCGATGGGTTATTTAGGTCAAATTTTGGTATTAAATCTCCCGTTGCCCTAGGGCAACAATGGATTGCCACATGAATATGAATCCAATCGCGATGATGAGGGTAATGTTGATAAATGTTTGAAAAAAAACAACAGAAACCGATGTGCTTATTGAAGGGAAAAAAGTCAAATTAATGGGCAGTGACCGCATTGATTGCTCTTCTAGAACAAAAGATTTGCCTATGAGGAGACATCAAAACTGATCAGTATAGGGCGAGTTTATGACAAATGCGCGACTTATTATAAATATTTAAGAAACAATCTATCTATTAAATTGCTTATTGTTAATCATAATAACAGCCCTTATAGTAAGGCTGTGACATTAAATTTTAATTGTATGAGGATTTTCAAATGAGTAACTTAACCAAAGATATTGTACTAACCGCCCTAATCTTAATAGGCATTACCGGATTTATTTCAGGTGAATTTATTATTTCATCCGCAATATTTGCTGCAGCCGCCATTGGAAGTAATCTTAAAACCAATAGCCCACATAAAAAAGTCGGTCAATTGACGTGGGGCTGAAGCATGAAGTCATTTGGAACTGTAGGTTTCTGAATGGCTTCATGCTCTTAACACTACCTAACAGCATTCCCTGTCATTAATTCATAGTACTTTTTATTTTCTCAAGATTAGCTAGCGCCAGAGTGTTTCCTTGTGCTGCTGCCAGTTCAATCCATCTAAGTGCTTCGGTATCATTTTGATGGA
>CAIVQX010000028.1 GCA_903908165.1 uncultured Methylococcaceae bacterium
AACATTATTAATATCTTATCTCATGTATTTCGGTTTTATTGGGCTTAGTATACAAGGAGACCCTTCTTTTAAAAATCGCATTAGCCATAGTATTTTTATATCCTTTTTTGCTTTTTTTTGTGCACATAAAGCTTATGAACATACTAGTTTTCAAAAGTTGTATGTGATGCTAGTAGTTATTTCTATACATAACCTTTTTTTTGTAGTTCCTGGGCGAACAGGGCAGTTAATTGCTATAGCTTTGAGCGGATTATTTATAATGCAACGATTAGGTAATAAACAACGTCTATTTGCTTCACTTATAATCATTTTAAGTTTAAGTACATATTTTACCTTTTCTGACAAATCGAGCAGAATGAATGAAGCAATTATCAGTACCCAGGCTTATTTAAAACCGATACCTGAGCAAACTGAATCATCTATGGGTACACGATATACATTTTGGAAAAACTCATTAAAGTTAATTGCTGAGAAACCTATGATGGGCTATGGTACAGGTAGCTTTAGTAAGGAATATAGTCAAGTTGTTCAAGATGAACGGCTAGGCTCAAAAAACCCTCATAATGAGTTTTTGATGATAGGTGTTCAGTTGGGTTTAATCGGCTTATTTATTTACTTAGGCTTTCTCGCCAGTCAGTATACTTGTGCAAAAAAATTACCCAATAAAGAAAAATGGTTTGCACAAGGGCTTTTGCTTTCCTTGATTATCACTGGCTTATTTAATAGTCCTTTTTTGGATCACAATGAAGGACACTGGTTTGCTACAATGATAGCGTTATGTTTTGCTTCTCTTCAGGGTAAAGATAAAACAGCTTACTTAGAAAAATAGAGTGTGTTTTTTGTTAATCTTGAGCAGTTCAAGTTATTATGAAAACAGTATCTTGTTTATCTAAGTTATCCAGATTATTACCTTAAATTAAAAGACTGCATATGGATTCTAAATCAGATACAGCGTATCCAAAAAGAATCTTGATTTCTTATTTAGAATCTTATTCTATTGCGTTATAAAATCATCATTAATGTATTTAATCTCTGTTGTTATCACTACCTACAATTGGCCATCGGCATTAAGTTTGTGTGTGGAAAGCTTATTGGTTCAGCAAGATCGAAATTTTGAAATTATTATTGCGGATGATGGATCTAGCGAAAATAATATCAAAATTGCAAAGAGTTATTGTTCAGGTAGTCCAATATCGATTAGCTATATTCATCATGATGATAAGGGGTTTAGAGCGGGAACCATCAGAAATAAAGCAGTTGCTGCATGTAGAGGGGAATATTTGTTATTTATTGATGGCGATTGTATTGTTTTACCTGATTTCATTGCTAAACATAGGCAGCTTGCTCTGCGTGGGTTTTTTGTGCCGGGTAATAGAGTGCTCTTAAGTCAAGAATTTACTCAGGAAGTTATTCAGCAACATCTAGAACTTTATGCAAAACCAATTTATTACTTCATATTGCTCTGGTTACAAAAAAAGATAAATAGGTTACTTGGTTTTTTTTATTTACCTTTAGGATTGTTGAGGTATCTCCAGCCTAAAAAATGGAAAAAAGCCATGACGTGTAACTTAGGTATCTGGAAAAGTGATTTTTTAATGGTTAACGGCTTTGATGAGCTTTTTGAAGGCTGGGGTTATGAGGATTCTGATTTGGTGATTCGTTTGATTCATGCCGGTATTAAACGGAAAGAAGGTCGTTTTGCAGTTCCGGTATTACATCTTTGGCATTCACAGAATGATAAGAGCAATCAAGATATTAATTATCAGCGTTTGATGGAGCGCTCGAATAATTTGGATTTTATTATCGCCAAAAAAGGTGTTTCCCAGTATATTGAGTAAAGCGGGCTATAAAAGGTCGGTTGATTAATAACTTAATGAAAAAATGAAAACAAAATCCACTAGTAGTGCTCAAATATATAAACGACTCGCGAGTTATGTAAGGCCACATCGAGGCCTTTTTGTTATTAGCATCATAGGTTTCTTGATTTACTCCAGTACACAGCCATTATTTGCAGCGATGATGCAGCAGATTATTGATACGCTGCAAGCAAAATCACGAGAAAAAATGTATTATCTACCGCTAATTTTTAGTGGGATAGTTATTGTTCGTGGTATTGGGAATTATTTGGGTAGTTACTTCTTAGCCAAAGTATCTTTAAATGTTATTCACGCTTTACGATGCGAAATTTTTGCTAAATATACCGAGTTACCAACTGCTCATTTTGATGCTAACAACAGTGGATATATGATCTCACGCATCACCCACAATGTTGGTCAAGTGGCGCAAGCGACTACTGATGCTGTCCGAAAAGTTGTTCAAGAAGGGTTAACTGCTATAGGTTTGTTGGGCTATTTGTTTTATATTAATTGGAAGTTATCTTTAATTTTCTTAGTGGTCGCGCCGATTATTGCTTTACTAATGAATATGGTTAGTAAGCGATTAAGAATGTTAAGTAAGCGAGTACAAGAATCGATAGGTGATATGACGCATATTACGTCGGAATTAGTTAATGGTCATCGTGTCGTGAGAAGTTATGGTGGTGAAGACTATGAGAAGCGGCGTTTTTTAGAGAGTAGTTTATATAATAGAGGCCAATCATTAAAGGTAGTCACTACAGCAGCTATTAATAATCAAGTGATGCAATTAATAATTGCTTTAGCCCTGGCTTTTTTGATGTATGTGGCTTTGTTTTTTATGGAACAAGCTAGCGCAGGTTCGTTTGTAGGTTATTTAACGGCAGCATTTTTATTGCCGAGACCCATACGCCAATTAAGTGATGCAAATAGCGATATACAAAAAGGTATAGCCGCAGCAGAATCATTATTCGATATATTAGATGAGCCAGATGAGTTAGATGATGGGACTTTTGAGGTGGATAGATGCAAAGGCGCATTGGAGTTTAGAAATCTTTCTTTTCAATATCTGGGAGCTAATGAGCTGGCACTTATTGATGTAAGCTTTAGAGCTGAGCCGGGACAAACGATTGCTTTAGTAGGTGCTTCGGGTGGTGGTAAAAGCACGCTAGCAAACTTGATTTCACGTTTTTATACACACGACAAGGGTGAAATATTAATTGATGGGGTAGAAATTAATACCTATCAATTAGCAAATTTAAGAAAACAGATTGCATTAGTTAATCAACAAGTTACTTTATTTAACGATACCATAGCTAATAATATTGCCTATGGTGCTTTGGCTGCTGCAACTCGAGCTGAAATAACTACAGCTGCTACAGATGCTTTTGCAATGGAGTTTATTGGCAAGTTTACTCAAGGACTTGATACCGAGATAGGTGAGAATGGCGTTAAATTATCCGGTGGACAAAGGCAGCGATTAGCATTGGCCAGGGCGTTATTGAAAGATGCGCCAATATTGATATTGGACGAGGCTACCTCAGCACTGGATACTGAATCAGAGCGCTTTATTCAGGCAGCTTTGCAAAAAATCATGCGTAATAGAACAACTTTGGTAATCGCTCATCGTTTATCCACTATTGAAAATGCCGATATGATTTTAGTCATAGATCATGGGCGAATTGTTGAAAGAGGCTCTCATCGAGAACTTATTGAAAAAAATGGAGCCTATGCTCGCTTGCATCAAATGCAGTTTAAGGAGCATTCTGACAAAAATGATCAATCTGTTTCTGAGTACAGACATGGAAAACCAGATGTATTATCAGAGCCCGATATTGCTTAGGAAAATAGGATTATGAAAAGATTTATAGCCGAACTTGAGGATCATCAAGAAATGATAAGTAGATTAGAGTCATGTTCTGATGTTATTGAGTCGGTGGGAAAAGTATTGATTGATACATTAAAACAGGGCGGAAAAATACTGCTATGTGGAAATGGTGGTAGTGCTGCAGACTGTCAGCATATCGCTGCGGAATTAGTGGTTCAATATCAGAAGAATCGGCAAGCATTAGCGGCAATTGCACTCACCACTGATAGTTCAATTCTAACAGCACACAGTAATGATTTTGGTTTTGACACAGTCTATTCTAGACAGATTGAGGCAATCGCTAATGAAGGAGATTGTCTAATTGCAATTTCAACGTCTGGTCGCAGTGTAAATATAGTAAATGCAGTACAAGCGGCTAAATTGAAAGGTATGGTAGTAGTTGGTTTGACGGGAGGAGATGGAGGAGAATTGAGTAAGCAAGTAACACATTCAATTATTGTACCTTCTACGGTGACAGCCAGAATTCAAGAAGCCCATATTTTAATCGGTCATTGGTGGTGTGGAGCCATTGAGGGGGCGTTAAGTGTTAGTTAAAATGCCAGAATTCAGTTCGGCTCGTATTATTGTTATTGGTGATGTTATGTTGGATCGTTATTGGTCCGGACAGGCATTACGTATTTCACCCGAAGCGCCAGTACCTGTTGTTAAGGTAAAAGCGGTTGAAGATAGGGTGGGTGGTGCGGGCAATGTCGCACTTAATATTGCTAAGTTAGGTGGCAAAGTTACTTTGTTAGGCGTTGTTGGCGATGATGCTGAAGGAGAAATTTTAAAACAATTACTTGAAGAACAAGGAGTGATTTGCGATTTTGTAGTTGAAAAGTCGACGCGCAGTGTTTGTAAATTGCGTGTTATGGCTCAGCATCAACAATTAATTCGTATGGATTTTGAAGATACACCGATAAAGTTTGATCGAAAAAGCCTAGAGAAATCCTTAGTCAGTCATTTTCCAGAAAATAATGTCGTTGTTTTTTCTGATTATGGTAAAGGAACATTGGCAGATGTATCAAATTATATTGATGAAGCCAAGCGTGCTGGGATTAAGGTGCTGGTTGATCCCAAGGGAACGGATTATCAACGTTATGCCAAAGCAGATTTAATCACACCAAATCAAGTCGAGTTGCAAGCAGTAGTGGGTGCTTGCATTAGTGATCAAGAGTTGATTGAAAAAGGACGAACACTATTAGTTCAGTGTCAAATTCCATCATTATTATTAACTCGTGGCGAAGCGGGTATGATGTTAGTTGAAAAGGATTCGGTGCATTCATTGCCGGCGCAAGCCAAAGATGTCTTCGATGTAACAGGTGCTGGTGATACGGTTATAGCAGTAATGGCATTAGGTGTTTCTCTTGAGTTGCCTTCGTGTGAAGCAATGTATCTTGCAAATTTGGCGGGAGGTATTGTTGTTGGAAAGGTGGGTACCTCAACGGTTTCTCAACAGGACTTGAATCAAGCAATGCATGGTGATCGAGATTCTCAGTATGGAATTGTTTCCGAGGCTGAGTTAAGTAAGGTTTTTGCACGGGCAAAAGCGCATGACGAAAAAATAGTTATGACTAACGGTTGTTTTGATTTGTTGCATGTTGGTCATGTTACCTATCTTGAGCAGGCAAAAGCGTTAGGTGATCGGCTGTGTGTGGCTGTTAATTCAGATGAATCAGTAAAGCGACTCAAAGGCGAGTTGAGGCCAATTAATGGTGTGCAAGAGCGCATGGCAGTTCTAGCTGCATTAGCTTGTGTCGATTGGGTTGTGGAGTTTACTGAAGAAACGCCTGAGCGGTTATACTGTAATTTGTTACCCGATATTATAGTAAAAGGCGGTGATTATAGATCAGATCAAGTTGTTGGTGGCGATTGTGTAATCAAGGCGGGCGGTGAAGTAAAAATATTGCAGTTTGTTGATGGTCAATCGACTACATCGATGATTAATAAAGCGAGGCAGGCAGAGTGATTATCGTTACAGGTGGTGC
>CAIVQX010000029.1 GCA_903908165.1 uncultured Methylococcaceae bacterium
AGCGTTCATGATTTCTTGAACCTGGTTAAACGCTTGATCTCTCATGTGTACTCTATGTTTCATTTGGATCTCCTTTTTTTAGTTTTGGTAAGTTTATCGCAAATAATCTGGAATGCAAGAAAAAGAGAACAAAAAGAAAACAATGAAAACCCTTATCGCTTTGGTGGATTGCAATAACTTTTTATGACATGAACAAAGAAATAGAGTCGGTAATATTGCTGAATACGACTATTGAAGCGATTCAGTGCCAGACAGCATAAATGCCTAAATACAAGGCCTTATGAATGGTAACCAAAATCGCTACAATAAATATAACCAACTACAAGTTCTTGCTGGCTGGTCACTAAACAATAGGCCAATCAGCGGCGTCAACAGAATCTAAATACAAATATGGGTTAGACGCTTGCCACTTGTTTATATATATACCGTCTGTACAGAATTGCTTTGTTTGTTTTTCAAGATCAAAATGACGTTTACCTCTTGGATCAGCGCCCACACCTGCCAGATATTGCCAATTACCCCAATTAGAACCCACATCATAATCTAATAATTGCTGCTCAAAATATGCCGCTCCATAGCGCCAATCAATGGCTAATTCATTCACCAAACAACTGGCCACAATCTGTCTACCACGATTGGATAAAAAACCGGTTGCATTAAGTTCTTTCATACATGCGTTTACCAATGGGTAAGGTGTATTGCCATTACTCCATTTTTGAAACCGTTCGGGGTAAAAACTAGTTAAAGTGTTTAGTCCTTTAATACCCTTAAAAGCAAACAATCGTTTCCCATGAAGATGGGCATACCATCTAAAATATTCACGCCATAACAACTCAAAAAATAGCCAATAGGTAGATTCGTTTGCACCAAAGCCTTGTTCGTAGAGCTTTAGATTGAAATAAATCTGTCGGGGCGAGAGATTCCCGTTAGCCAACCAAGGAGAAAATTTACTTGAATTTCCCCAACCGTCCAACTCATTCCGCCGTTCTTTATATTGATTAACACAGCCAGAATTAAAATACTCCTTTAGTTGCTTTAGTCCTGCGGTTTCTCCCGCATTAAATTCTAGCTCTACGTTAAATTTAAAAGCCGGATTTAAATCGTTCACAAAATATCTTAACCAATCAGTTTGCTTAAGTGGACTGGGAGGTAAAAATTCAATTAATGGTGCAGGTTTTTTTACAGCTAAATCCTGAACTGCTATTTTAAATTTCGTAAATGTTTTAGGTAATTCTAATGGGAGGAGGGGTAATTGATCTTGGTCATATAAGCTCAGAGTGTCTGTTTGGACAAAATTGATGCTAGGTAACTGGTTTCTTAAAGCTAACCACTGTTGGTTTTCATAATATCCAATTTGGCAACTCCGATAAATTGTCGATACTTTATGTTCAATCGCCAAATCCTTGATAGCGTTAATAGGATTTTCATTACAAACCAAAAGATGCTGGCCAAGTTCATGTAATTGCTTATCCAGCTCTATTAAAGATTCTTTTAAAAAACTTACCCTGTTGACGGACATAGATACCAGACCGTATCTGTTCGGCAACAGCCAAAGAGGATCGAAACAATAAATACAAATTAATTTATCAACCTCAGTAGCGGCTTTTAATAGCATTGAATTATCAAGAAGCCGTAAATCATTACAGAACCAATAAATTCCAACCTTAAGCATAATCTTTAATTCCTAAAACTAATCAATCTTAAAAAGTGGACCATAAAATAATTTAAAAACTATTTTTGGCTTAGTAATGAGATTATTTTAGATTCCAGTTGTTCAGGAGTCACATTACTTGCAAAAGCCTCAATAAATTGACCATCTCGGCCAATCAGATATTTATAAAAATTCCATTCTGGTGCTTTGCCAGAAATCTTATTGAGTTTTCTAAAAAATGCATTGGCTGAAGATCCTGTAACAACGCTTTTTTCTAATACAGGAAAAGTCACTCCGTAATTGATATAACACACATTAGCTGTTTTTTCTGCCGCGTCGAACTCTTGATTAAAATCATTGGAAGGGAAGCCTACTACCACTAATCCTTTGTTTTTGTATTTTTGATAAAGTGCTTCTAGACCTTTAAATTGAGGAGTATATCCACAATTACTTGCCGTATTAACTACAACTACCACTTTACCTTGGAATGACTGACAAAAATCAAGTGTTTCACTCGACCTTAATTTAGCCGCTTGATAATTGAGCAAATCGGAACATTGTTCGGTAGCATTTGCAGAAGCAGTAATCAGTAACATGCTAGTTAACACAATCAGAATTTTCATGATGACACCTTTTATTATATCTACCACTCAGTTTAACAGCCCAAGTTAAAAGTCAATGGATGATAAAAATGTATAACTTAAGCTTACTGAGCACTACAAAATCTTTACTCTATGTTTTTAAGGCCAAAGACCGTTATTTTTGGATGCGGAACAGTTATCAGCATTGAAGACATTAAAGAGGTTATTTTGAATATTGATACCAAAAATCCTCGATACCCCAGCTCGCCATTTTTCAACTCGACGGAAAAAAAATGCGCGACCTTTCTGTAAACAATAAAGAAACAATCTATCTATTAAATTGCTTATTGTTAATCTAATAACAGCCCTTATAGTTAGTGTGTAACATTAAATTTTAATTGTATGAGGATTTTCAAATGAGTAACTTAACCAAAGATATTGTACTGACCGCCCTAATCTTAATAGGCATTACCGGATTTATTTCAGGTGAATTTATTATTTCATCCGCTATATTTGCTGCAGCCGCCATTGGAAGCAATCTTAAAACCAATAGCCTACATAAAAAAGTCGGTCAATTGACGTGGGGCTGATTTCTGAAGCATGAAGTCATTTGGAACCGTAGGGTTCTAAATGGCTTTTTGCTCTTAACACTACCTAACAGCATTCCCTGTCATTAATTCATAGTACTTTTTATTTTCTCAAGATTAGCTAGCGCCAGAGTGTTTCCTTGTGCTGCTGCCAGTTCAATCCATCTAAGTGCTTCGGTATCATTTTGATGGA
>CAIVQX010000030.1 GCA_903908165.1 uncultured Methylococcaceae bacterium
ATTTGATTATGCTGATGATAATTTACTTGCAGATAATACCGTCTTAATGGATACCATAGATCAAATTAACCGTCGCTTTCCAAAAATGCTTTCAATAGCAGCAACCGGTTTCACCCAATCATGGCAACCAAGAACAAATTATGTTTCTCAACACTATACAACTGACTGGGATGACTTAGCCCTGATTAAGTAAGTGAATTATAAAAAACTAACGTGTCTTTAAAACTTTAGCAGCTTAGCGTATTAAAATGAAAAACGTATGACGAATATGTACACAAATAAGAAACAATCCATAAATTAATATTGGCATTGTCAACAATAGATATCTTCGCTATAGTTAACTCGTAGTATAAAAAAGATTTTAATTTTATGAGGACTTAATTATGAACGACTTATCTAAAGATATTTTAATAACAATACTTTTTTTAATTGGCCTAACTGGATTTATTTCAGGCGAATTTATTATTTCATCAACACTGTTTGCAGCAGCGGCTATTGCCAGTAATATTAGCGTAAAACATAAACGCATCAAAACTGGTCAACTTTCATGGGACTAAACCAACTGTATATTAAGACTTCTATAGCATCATAGCTATGGAAGTCTTTTTATCGCCCTTACAATTTACAAATCGATTAATACCCCTAAGCATTACCCTCTCTCAGTTGTTTACCTAGATTCGTTTTATCTTAACGAATTAATTCCCCCACTAGCACATATGGATATAAATCTTATTCTCGAATGGGCTGATAGTCAGTTCGTGTTCGTGACTGATTCATCAATATGTGTGACCTATTAATACATAATCAACTGGATTACTAAATCTGGATCAGGTATCAGACTGAAAAAGAAAGAGTCTAGAAACGATTTTTTTATTTTGACAAATATTTTACTGCTAAAATAATGAAACGTTGCGAGGCTTATGCTAACTAGATGATCGCACCCTACGCAGGGTCTTGATCTATGCCGGTGCAAAATATGAAACCAACAAGGGTGTATCAAAATTACCTAAAAATCGCGTCAAACGAATTAGTCAAACTCACAGTTGGTACAAATTCGTTCATCGCACTGACCATCTAAAACCGTATCAACTAAAAATATGATTCAATGAATCAGTGTCATTAGCTGAAATAAATAATAATAGCTTAATTAGTTGGGCTTAATCACCCTAATAGAAACGATACAATCACTCCAATTGGACCAAACATAATACCTGCTAATGCGCCAGCAACAGGCTTACCTTTTCTACTTCCAATTATAAAAGCAAGAAGGGTAGAAAAAATCCATGCCGTTACTACCATCCAAATATTTATATTACTCATAATAATTCCTAAATTAGGTTATACGGTCAGCCCTCATCATCACAACCGATAGGAAACTGCCAACAAACATTCAATTTATCATGCTTGGCATAATCTGCAACTGATATACTCTCGCCCGTAACATTCTCAATATCATCAACCGATACGAAGTATTGGTCTAATCGCATACCAGTAACACCATGAGATTTTGGTACTATCCACGTAATTAATTATTCATCTTGTCCATTTAAGTACCTCGAATAATCACTTTCAAGTATGCATCTGGACCTCTTACAGCATGACTTTTAACAAAATAATAATAATAATCATCATCATTTTTTTTATTTGCCCAAATAACACCACCAATCACTAACAGCTCAGCAAAATCCCGATAGCAACTTATCTGATATGGTTAACAGCGAAGCGTCATTGCCTTCATTGTTCCGCACAAGGCAGTAACTTTTTAGCCACTAACGAGGCCGTTGCCAA
>CAIVQX010000031.1 GCA_903908165.1 uncultured Methylococcaceae bacterium
AGGCCGGTGACGGGTCTCTATGCGTTAGCCATTCAGACGATTAATAAATCGATTGCGAGGGTTATTGCCGTTGACAATCCTTCAGGTTTAAATGCCGATACAGGACATGTCATGGGTTTTGCTGTAAAGGCTGACTGTACGGTTACCTTTATTGGTTTAAAGCAAGGTTTATTTACCGGCAATGCGGCGAATTATTGTGGTGAAATTAGTTATGCTTCTTTGGGTGTTCCAGATAGTATTTTTGGGGGGAATTCTCCATCAGCTAGTCGTGTAATTAAGAAACCTTTGCCAATAAGAGATCGATGTTCTCATAAAGGGAATTATGGTCATGTTTTAATCGTTGGTGGTGATTTTGGTTATTCAGGCGCTGTAAAGATGGCCGGTGAAGCAGCCTTGCGGGTCGGCACCGGTCTGGTTAGTATCGCCACAAGAAAAGAGCATGCCGGGCTATTGAATCTAAATAGGCCAGAGTTAATGTGTCATGGTGTTGAGGGTGCTGAGCAGCTCTTGGGTTTAATGGCAAAAGCTAGTGTGATAGTAATCGGACCTGGATTAGGGCAGAGTGATTGGTCAAAAGAATTATTTATGGTTACCATAAATGCTCAAAAACCATTAATTATTGACGCGGATGCCTTAAATTTATTGGCTCTAGCACCGTTTACAAATACTAATTGGATTTTAACGCCGCATCCGGGTGAGGCGGCGCGGCTATTAAATTGTTCTACACTTGATATCCAACAAGATCGATTTGCTTCAGCTTCTGCATTGCAGGATAAATATAAGGGAATCGTCATTCTTAAAGGTTCGGGAACATTAATCACTTCTGAAAATGATTGTGCAGTATCTACGACTGGAAATCCAGGTATGGCTTCTGGGGGTATGGGCGATGTACTTACAGGTATTATTGCGGGCTTTGTAGCGCAAGGTCTGACCTTAAAAGAAGGCGCACAACAAGGCGTTTATGTGCATGGAGAGGCCGCTGATTTAGCTGCTAAGGAGGGTGAAAGAGGTTTGTTGGCCAGTGATTTGATGCCTTATCTTAGGCAGGTAGTAAATTGATGCAAATTTATTTAGATAGCACAGAAGATACGGAACAATTTGGCGCTGAATTATTTAAGACGCTTCCCGCAAAAAATCTAATTTTTTTACAGGGTGATTTAGGTGCCGGTAAAACAACGCTTGTTAGAGGTTTTCTTAGAGCCGCAGGCTATCAAGGTATTGTAAAAAGCCCAACCTATACGTTAGTTGAAGAATATAGCGTAGAGGGTCGAAAAATATTTCACTTTGATTTATATCGACTTGTTGATCCTGAAGAGCTCGAATGGCTGGGCATAAGGGATTATTTTGATCAAGACAGCATATGTTTTATTGAATGGCCAGATAAGGGTATGGGCTTTTTACCTAAAGCCGATAGGGTTATTACTCTAGTGACACAAGGTATTGGTAGACGGCTAACAGTAGAGCATAATGCATAAAAAAAATGTGGTGGGTCTTTAAAAACAATAACATACTGGTATAATTACATTTAAATTATTGTTTTTGGGGTTATCGCTATGAGAAATTACGTAAAAATCGTATTTTTCTTTGCTTTACAGCTAGTGTCAGCATCAATTTTTGCGCAGCAAATTAACGTTAGCGCGCTCAATTTTACTAGCACCCCACAGCAAAACCGAATGATATTTGCGGTAACGGCATCGCCCAAGCATCGTGTGTTTGTTATGGATAATCCATCACGATTGGTTATTGATATTACCAATGCCAAATTAAAGCATTCATTAGCTACGCCATCCGCAGAACATCCTTTGTTTATAAGAGTGCGTACATCCGTACAACATCATACGGATTTAAGAATTGTTGTTGATTTAAAAAAACCGGTAACGCCGAAGACATTTTCTTTAAAAACCGATAACACTGATGACCATACGCTAATAATTGACTTATTAAATAAAGAGCTAATTTCTCCGAGCTCTGCTAAAGCACCTAAAGTATCAGTTGATGATAATAAAGTGATAGCTAATAAGGCTATAAAAGACACTTTTGGTAAAACTATCGTAGTTGCTATTGATGCTGGGCATGGTGGTAATGATCCGGGTGCTCATGGCATTCAAGGCACTGAAGAGAAAGTCATTACATTTGCGATAGCAAAAAAGTTGGCGGCATTAATTAATGGCCAACCGGGCATGAAAGCATTAATGGTGCGTAAAGGTGATTATTATGTCGGCCTTAGGGAGCGGATGAGAATTGCTAGAGTCGGCAAAGCAGATTTATTTGTCTCAATACACGCCGATGCGTTTCAGGATACTGGCGTCAAAGGGGCTTCTGTTTATACCTTATCCACAAACGGAGCCTCAAGTGAAGCAGCTCGTTGGCTTGCAGACACTGAGAATGCAGCTGATATGGTCGGAGTTAGGCTTCATGATAAAGAAGATGATTTGGCATTAACCCTTTTTGATTTAACGCAAAAAGACACGCGTGAAGCCAGTGTTAACTTAGCTAATCAGGTTTTAAAAAGTTTTGATAGTTTTGCTCAAATGCATAAGGGTTCTGTGCAAAAAGCAGGATTTATGGTGTTAAAATCGCCAGACATACCGTCTATTTTGGTAGAAACAGCCTTTATTTCAAACCCCTCAGAAGAGCAAAACTTGTTGAGCAGACGTTTTCAAGAAAAAATGGCTCAAGCCCTTTTTAAGGGGGTAAGGATGTACTTTAAACAAGCGCCATCGATGGATAATAAAATTGCTGCCCTAGAAAAGTCAAAGGGTTAAAAGCAATGCTTTATTGAGAGGCCTGAATCTTTTGGCATTTTGCACAAGTACCGTGTACTTCGATAGCTTTGCTGTGTACGATAAAATCGGCTTGCTTTGCTTCATGCGATAAAGCCGTCATTACCCCTTTGGCAGAGCGCTCTTGCACTTCTTCACAGTATTTACAGATCAATAATAATTGCTCATGTTGATAGGCCGAGCAATGACAACCAACAAAAGCATTAAGACTTTCTACGCGATGAATTAAGCCTTGTTCCAGTAAAAAATCCAAAGTACGATAAATAGTCGCTGGTTTTGCGGTTTTTTGCTCAGGTCTGAGGCGATCTAACAGCTCATAAGCTTTAACAGCTTTGTGGCTATCCCAAATCAATGTTAGAACTTTATGACGAATGGGTGTTAATTGCACACCACGCTCACGACAAAGGCGTTCAGCAGTTATCAGTGCTTCGTTAACACACTTGTTATGGTTGTGCTCCGAAGAATTGGGGATATGATTGCTAGGTTGTGTCATCGAAAAGTAAGTGAAATAATTGCAAGAATCATCATATAGTATTTGTAATGCGCATGCAATCGCCTCTAGGTAACATGTTCACGGTCTTAGGATGGGTATTGATGGGTCTGTTGATCAAGGTGAAAAAACTGCATTTTTAGAAAAATAATAATTAATGTGATAATATTGTCATTACCTAAATTTTTTTGGTAACCCTCCTCAATTTTTCAAAATAAATAGGATCCACTATGAATACTAAAATGATTATAGCAACAGGTTTAGTTGTGATGGCTTTATTGTCTGGCTGTGAAAAAGGCGAAGAAGCAAAAGCACCTGAAGCAGCAACTGCAGCTGCAGTGGTAGCTGCACCGGCTGAAGCTGCGCCTGCAGCACCTGCACCTGAAGCGGCTCCGGCTGCTGAAGCAGCACCTGCAGCGCCAGCTCCAGAAAGCAAATAATATCCGCTATATCAGCACCCAATCTTTTGATTGGGTGCTACTCCAACTATAAGGTTTATTGACCTGTCTTTCGCTCCATAGTTTTTTGTTCTTCTATCTGCTTGACGAAGATAACGATCTTAACAGCCAATAGAATGTTAATAGCAATTCTCTGCTTTTTATTTTCCCGATGCATTTATTGGTATATTGATAAAGTCTGCCCCTAAAAAACAAGCCGCTCAGAGCGTTATTTTTTATTATCAATAATAAAAGAGCATAGAAATTACTTTTCTTTGTAAAAATACAACTTATTAGGCTTTTTTGTTGCTCTGTCATATAACTGTAACAAAGCTGTTACGTAGCTGTAATATTCCCTAGTTATTCTTGCCTCAGTTTTTTTGATAACCACTGAGAGCAAAAATGAAATTCTCTAAATTAACTGTGGCAATAGCTGCAACCTTAGGTACATCGTTTGCATTTGATGCAACAGCGATGGATCTTTATGTAGATACCAAGACAAAACAAATTTTCGCAGAACCAGGTCGTGGTCGCGTATTGATGGGTGCTTTTGAAAAAGTAGCAGAAGAGCCAAGCCCATTAAGTCCTCCAGCAGCACCTTTAGCAACGAAAGCAGAAGTAGCAGCAATCAGAGAAGAGCTTGATTTAAAAAATAATGAGATAAAAGCTTTATCAGAATTTGCTGCAGAAGCAAATGGGCCAGAGTCAGCGCATGTCAGTCTGAAAGACGGCATCCATTTTGCCACTAAAGACGGTAATTTCTCTGCTGGTATTAACGGTCGTTTGCAAGTTGACTCGCAGATCAATGACCAGAATTTTACAGGTGCACAAGGTGGATATTATGGAACAACTACCAGTACATCGGGTATGCAGCCAGCAGGCTTAAACGATGGTGTAGCATTACGTCGTGCTCGTATAGGGGTTGAAGGTACGTTCTTCAAAAAGACCGACTATAAATTTGAATACGATTTTACCCGTGGTAATGGCTTAAATGCCGGTGGTGTTACTGATGCCTACATTCGTTATAACTTTTCTAAACCCTTTTCAATTAAAGTGGGTGCTTTTAAAGAGCCGTTCAGTTTAGAAGAAGCAACCAGTAACCGTTATATTACATTTATTGAACGTAATATGTCAGTTAATACTTTTGTTGACAACTTGAATACTTATAAACTCGGTATCGGCGCCAACTACGCGACGGATCGCTGGCAAATAGGCTCATCTTTGCAAACGGAAGGTGTCGGTGGTTATAATGCCTACGGTGATAATAAATTGACGGCGAGTACAGGAAGTGCGATAAACACCAACGGTGGTGTTAACCGTAATGGTGGTGGTGGTGATACTTCATGGGAAGTTAATACAAGGTTGACAGGGGTGCCTTGGATGGCAAGCAAAACTAAATTCCTTCATGTGGGTGCTTCAGGTTCTTTTATTAACATTAACAATAATTACTCAAGTAACGGTACTTATAGTAATGGTGGTGTTATTTTTGCTAACGGATTGGGTGGTAACGTAGATAGAAGTTCTATTTTAAATACAGGTAACTTAACCTCTACAGGACCACAAGGGTCATCTACTGCTCGTGTAGCAGACAATTTAACTCGTTTTGGTGCAGAGTCAGCGGTGGTTTATGGGCCTTGGTCAGCGCAGGGTGAATATATACAAACCAATGTGACGGGTAAAGGCTATAACAATGCTGTTTTAGATGGTTATTATGGATATGTAACTTACTTCTTGACGGGTGAGTCGCGTAATTATAAGTCTAAAACCGCTGCTTGGGATCGTATTAAGCCAAACCGTAACTTTGATATGAAAGGCGGTTTGGGAGCTTGGGAATTGATAGGCGGTTATGACTACATGAATTTAACTTCTGGTGGTGCTTTAGGTGGTACAGCTTCAACGGTTAAGGGTGGTATTAACTGGTTCCCACATTCACATTTAAGAGTCTCAGCTAACTATATTCATGCCTTGGATATTAATACGGCAACTCAGAATACTTATGCGCAAGGCGGTAATGCTGCAAAAACCACTACACAAGGTCAAGCATATAATGGCGCGCAGCTTGATATGTTTGAAACACGCGTGCAAGTTGACTGGTAAGGCTGATAATTATAGTTAGTTAGCAATAAATAAGTTATGGTCGCTTACTTACCTCATTAAGTAATGCGACCATAACTAATTGTTGATAGACTTACAAAGTATATTAGATAAGGTTAAGGCGATTTAAACACAACAGGTTGTGGTTAGGTTTTTATGTTGTTCCGAAAAATAAAATTAAGAATAAGTGAGAAAATCTTATGAAAAAATACAGTAAAAAAACAATTGCAACAATAACCGGTTTCATTGGGTTATTGTTAATGACAGGAACTTTATCGGTTAAGGCTGACAATTCCTATTATATTGATGAAACACAACGTAATGGTGGTCAAGGTTTTGAGCCTGCCACAAATCAAAAAGTTGAAGGCACTGGTAATAGTGCAGATAGTGGTGTTGAAATTGAAAGATTAGAGCCCTGGGTGGGCAATAATAAAGGGCAAAAAACAGATGAGAGTCGCAGTTTCATCATTGTTGATTGTTTTAGTAACGGCATAATAAGCGTTAAAGGTAACTTAACGCATTCAAATCAGGTTAATCAAAAATTTAAAGTCAGCACTATTTTAAATGACGTCAAGCCGACTAAAGATAATAATACAACCTTCGCGACCAATAATGTTGGTGATGGCGAGTTTGAGTTTAATTTTAATGGTGCGATACCTGGTATCCACACTTTATTGGTAAAGATAGAAAGCGATACATTGAGTGGTGGTAGTTTGTTTATCAATGAGAGTGCAAATAATGCCAATGCAGCGCCAGGTATTTTATTTACATGCCCTGGTTCTGTAGACGAAGATCCATACCAAGAAGAAGGTAGCGACACTTAAGTTATAGAAGTAGAGTAAAAAATATAGCCGCACTAATTTTATTAGTGCGGCTTTTTTGTGTCTTTTACTTTTGTAAAAAACGGTTTCAAAATATCTTTAGAAGAGTAGTTTTAACCTCATCAATAACAGGTTTCCAATCATTTATCCTAGGCTGTCTGAAAAGTAATGCATTCGGATACCAAGGGCTATCTGCTATGTCTAGCATCCAGCGATAATCCGGCATGAAAGGCAGTAATATCCATACGGTTTTATTCAAGGCTCCAGCAAGGTGTGCAATTGAGGTATCTACAGAAATAACTAAATCCATTTCATTGATAAGCGCGGCAGTATCAGAGAAATCGATTAGTTCATCCTGGTGTAGCTGTATATCCTTAAACAAAGATAAGGTTTCCATATCTTCTGAACGAATTTCTTTCTGTAGTGAATGAAACTCAAAAGGTAATTGGAGTATTGGATCGAGTTGTTTGAGTAAAAGGCTGCGATTGTGGTCGTTTTTATGGCCACTAGAACCAGACCAAGCCA
>CAIVQX010000032.1 GCA_903908165.1 uncultured Methylococcaceae bacterium
GAAAAAGAAAATAAAGCATTGACTTGGCCTAACTGGCCCAACAAACTCCGAACGACTACGTCACATGATGAAGGAATAAAGCATCGTTATTGGAGCACTAATACCCAAAGTGTCATAGGCAAGGATGGAGTCATTACTCATTTAAATGCGGTGGAAGTGGAATGGAAGCAAGAGGGTGGGCAATGGAAAATGACTGAAAAGCCCGATAGTGCTTTTTCTCTGGAAGCTGATTTGGTATTGCTAGCAATGGGTTTTATTCATCCGGTACACGAAGGCTTGCTAAAGCAGCTTGGAGTTGAATTGGATGGGCGTGGCCAAATTAAAGCTAACGAAAAACATTATAGTACTTCTATTGATAAGGTTTTTGCTGCCGGTGATGGAAGGCGCGGACAATCTTTAGTGGTCTGGGCGATACGTGAGGGCAGGCAAGCAGCTAGAGCCGTGGATGAATACTTAATGGGCTATTCAGAATTGCCAATGTGATAGTTGACGTTGTAAATAATAATCTCACTATTTTTCCAAAAAAACCTTGCTGGTATAGGCCAAGCAAGGTTTTTTTGTATCTGAATTTTATGGTTTGGTAGCTGCGCTGAGATATAATCGGTAGAACCTTCATAATAAATTGATTGTGTATATGAGGTTATTTTTTTGCATTAAATTCTAGACCTTAAATGACAAATTAGCATCATCATGCTACTATTGTGCGGTTTGCTGAATGACTTTTGTATAAATTAATCTTGATTAAAGTGCTTAATCTGAATTTATAGCATTTTGATGAGCTCGGCATACAACCAATAAACGCTGCAGATAACGAGAAAATGAGAGTACGGGCCGGATAATGAATAAAGATCCCCGATTAGGTAGTAAAAATGTGATGCTTTATAACGCTGATTTATCGCAGGACAGCTGTGGTGTGGGGTTTATTACTCATAAACAGAGCAAACAAACTCACGACTTATTGGTTAAATCCCATGAAGCTTTGTGCACCATTCCCCATCGTGGTGGTATGAGTGCCGAAGGTATAGGTGATGGTGCTGGTGTTAATATCGATTTATCGCTTAATTTTTTTCGTAAAATTACGGGTATCAATGATCTAGAATTGGGTCAATTTGGGGTTGCTAATTTCTTTTTTCCTGAAGATCATGATCATTACGACTCAGCAGCGAATGAGTTGATTGAACGTCATTTCAAAGATTTTAATTTGCCGATTATTATGCGGCGAACTATCCCCGTTGATCTGGAAGTTATCAACGAAGCATCGGTAAAAGCACAATTGCCGATAAAACAGTATGTGTTTGGCCGTCCGGACAGTTTGAAAAATGCTACACATAAAGATTTTGAAAAGCATATACAGGCCGCTTTGTTGGATATCGAAGTAGAAGGATTTGGTCGAGCTGAATTGTCAGGTTTTTATCCTTTGTCGATGAGTTCGCGTACTCAAGTTTATAAAGGCCGTTTAAATTCTTTTGAAGTTATCCCTTATTTTAAGGATTTGTACGATACCGATCACGAAATTAGCACCCTGTTTTTCCATACGCGTTTTTCAACGAATACCGCACCCGCCACCATGATGGCGCAGCCATTTCGTTATATGGCACATAATGGTGAATTAAATACCGACAAGAAAAATCGATTAAGTGAAAGCGCGATAGCTAGGCAACATAACAAGCATTTGATTTTTCCTCAAGGGCAGTCAGATTCTGGTCGTTTGGATCAAACACTATCTCGTCGTGTCAATGAAGATGGTATGGATATTGTAACAGCAGTCTTAGCGATGATGCCGCCAGCATGGGAAAACGACACTACTTTGTCGCCAGCTGTTCGTGCAATGTTGGAATATTTTAGTTTGTACGAAGAAAAAAATGATGGCCCTGCTGCATTAATTTTTAATGATGGTATTCGAGTTGGTGCGCGTTTGGATCGCTTGGGTTTGCGGCCTTTGCGTTCAGTAGAAACTCATGAATATCTTGCAGTCATGTCAGAGGCCGGGCAAATTGATTTTCCTCCGAAAGACATTTTGAAGCGTGGGCGAATTGAAGCAGGCGGTATGCTGTATTTTGACCACAGCACAGGTCAAGCTTATAACAGTCATCAAGTGATGGAACGTTTGTCTGGTGAACGAGATTATCAGGCATTACTGGCGCAACGTTGTATCCATCTTTCTGAGCTACCCATAGTTGAGTTATCAGAACAAACTGATCAACATCCATTTACGGTAGATCAGCAATATACTGCTTATTCGCTTAACCAAGAAAGCTTTAAGTTTTTATTGGATCCTATGTTGGCAACCGGCATGGAAAAAATATCAGCAATGGGTTATGGTTTGGCTCCTAATGCATTATCCAGTGCGGAAGGTGGGATGTCGCGCTATTTTAGTCAGCGTTTTGCGCAAGTAACTAATCCGCCGCTAGATTCAATTCGGGAAAGCGACGGGATGACTTTGCGCGTAGCCTTAGGTGCAAAACCAACTTTTTCTGATGAGTTAAGTAAGCAACTGGTTATTGATACGCCTATCTTAGAACAGCTCCATTTGCAGCAAATCCGCTGCCAATCGATTGTTACTAACACGACTTTAGATATGGTTTACGAACCGGATCTTGATGATGCCAAGCACAATGAAGATCTTCTGGAAGCGGCTATATTAAAAGTTTGCGAGCAGGTTGAGCAAGCGGCAAGAAATAATATTGGCATTATTATTTTAAGTGATATTAATATTAGTCCTAAGTTTGCTGCCATTCCTGCCTTACTAATGATTGCAGTGGCCAATCAACACTTAGTTAAACAGGGTTTACGGTTTAATTCTTCGCTTATTGCTGAAACCGGTCAAGCAGCAAGTCCGCATGATATTGCTACCATTTTAGGGTTTGGTGCTTCTGCAATTTGTCCTATAAGCGTACATAAACGTATTAGGACTCACTATTCAGTAGCAGAACAAGAAAAAGTACGTTATAAATTTCAAAAAGGTACTGAAAAATCGCTCATGAAAACCATGGGTAAGTTTGGACTATGTACGGTTGAAAGTTACATAGGGGGTGAGTTTTTTGAATCGAATTATCTGGACACTGATGAGCCTCGATTAAGTCCTTATTTCCCTAATATTCATGCTTCGGTTGGTGGTGTTCGCTATGCCGATATTGCTGCTAGTGTAAGCGAATGGCATCGAAAAGCATTGTCAGTCCGTGAAGAAAAAGATATTCCGTTTCTCGGCTTATTTAAAGAGCGTCAGGACGGTGCGGGTCATTCTTATGGCAATACCGCTGTAAGAGAATATATCAACATGACTGATGAGGCTATTTTATATATACCTCATGATAAATTGCCTGAAGCCAGTGATACGGCCTATCTTGATACTGGGTATGAAAAACGTACGCCCGAACAAATTGATAGTTTTGGTATTACACCGGCCTATCGAAGTTTTGCTAAAAATCTTTATCTTGAACGTGATTCCAGACCCGCTTCTTTGCGAGATATCATGGATTTTCCGGTTGATGTTAGTTCTGCAAACACTGTAGCAGACTTTGATCGTATTTTGGGTAAGCAAAATTTACGTGGGAATATTAACTACTTGATTCGTGGTCTATCCGTATCAAAGTTAGCTGAAAAAACGTATTCGGTTGTTTTGTCGTCAGACTCTTCAGGTCAGCGATTGGAACAATTAGAGAAGCATTTTGAAAATCGTTTTTCCGATACCGAATTTAACATGGTAGTAGAAAACTATGCGTTGATTGTTAAAGTTGCAGAGTCAGATTGTTTGTTGGCTGGTTATTTAGGTGCTATTAAACAAGCCCGAGATCCTATTGCTTTAAAAGATGTGCAACCTGCGCATGAGATTACTGCAACGTTGGCATCTGGGGCTATGAGCCATGGGGCCTTAATAGCTGAAGCACATGAGGCTGTTGCTGAAGGTATTAATATAGTTGGGGCGTTAAGTAACTCTGGTGAAGGTGGCGAGAATTCCAGTCGTTTTAATACATTGCGTTCATGTAATA
This sequence comes from uncultured Methylococcaceae bacterium, assembly GCA_903908165.1. Taxonomy (GTDB): domain Bacteria; phylum Pseudomonadota; class Gammaproteobacteria; order Methylococcales; family Methylomonadaceae; genus Methylobacter_C. The sequence goes on from CAIVQX010000032.1 coordinate 3,990, forward strand.
TTAAGCAGTTTGCTTCAGGTCGTTTTGGAGTTTGGGCTGGTTATTTAGCGGATCCAAATATTAGAGAAATTGAGATTAAAATAGCACAGGGGGCTAAACCCGGTGAAGGTGGTCAATTGCCTGCTGCTAAAGTTACAGTAGAAATTGCAGCTTTACGCGGTGGAACACCTAGAGTTGAATTGGTGAGTCCACCACCTCATCATGATACTTATTCCATTGAGGATTTAGGTCAGTTAATTCATGATGCTAAAGCGGCACGCGTTAAAGTCGGAGTTAAGCTGGTATCTTCTGAAGGAATAGGCACTATTGCAGTCGGTGTCGCTAAAGCTGGTGCTGATGTTATCAACGTTGCTGGTAATACGGGTGGAACGGGTGCAGCCGCAGTTACTAGTCTTAAAAATAGCGGCCGTTCACCGGAAATTGGTATTGCTGAAGTTCATCAGGCTCTTGCAGTAAATGGTTTGCGTAATAAGGTGATATTACGTGGAAGTGGCGCACAGCAAAGCGGTTTGGATGTCGTTAAGTCAGCTATTTTAGGCGCAGACTCTTTTGAGTTTGGGACAACTGTATTAATGATGTTGCGTTGCGTCATGGCAAAAAATTGCAATATTAAATGTCCAGCAGGTTTAACCACTGAACATGAAGAGTTTAAAGGTGACTCGCGAGTTTTGGCGCAATATTTTATGAATCTGGCTCATGAAGTCAGAGAAATTTTAGCGTTTTTAGGTTATAAAAGTTTGCAGGAAATTCGTGGTGAAACTGATTTACTGCATTTAATTGACCACCCCTCTATGGTTGGTCAATTGGATTTAACTAAAATGTTAGCCAAAGTAGCGGTTAATGTCGTTTCGAAGCCCGTCTATTTGGAAGCCAGCTTTACTGTTGATGATAGAATTATTCAGCAGGTTAAGTCATCGATTATAGAGGGTAAGCAGTCGCAAGTTATTATTGAAGGTGATACCTTTAAGTTAAATAACTGTAATAAAACAGTCGGTGGGCAAACAGCTATAGATATTGAACGTATGCTGGCGTATGAGCTGACCGAGCAGCAATTATCTGATTCTAAAGTTATATACACGCACCCTCGGGGGCGACGTTATTTGGCGCCTGATAGTGTTGTGATTCGTACACAGGGATCTGCTGGACAAAGTTACGCAGCATTTTTAAATGACGGTATGCGTATGGAGCATTTAGGTACTTGTAATGATGGTGTTGGAAAATCGGCTTGTGGCGGCACTTTAGTTGTTGAATCACCGGGTGGTGGTATAAAAACGCCGGGTAATAATGTGTTGATTGGCAATTTTGCTTTATTTGGTGCCACTGGTGGTAAATTCTTCATTAATGGTGAAGCTGGTGACCGTTTTGCTGTTAGAAATTCCGGTGCAATGGCGGTTGTTGAAGGTGTCGGTGATTTCGCTTGTGAATACATGACCAATGGCGCTATTCTAAATATTGGTGGTTTTGGTAAAGGTTTTTGTAATGGCATGTCAGGCGGGAATGCTTACCAATATGACCCTGAAAACTTATTGCAAAATCTTTACGATAAGAGTTCCGTAGCCCTTCATAGCCTAGCGGAAGATACAGATACTGCTCGTGCCCATGAACAGTTTATTTTGGCCATGCTTGAGCAGCACGCTGAATATGCAAATTCGAGTAAGGCTAGGGAGTTATTGAAAAGTTGGGAAACACACCGTAAGCATTTTAAATTTGCGATGCCATTGTGGCTTTATAAAACGCAAGCAATGCAATTTTTGCAACAATCAGTGGATCGTAAAGATATGATTGAAGAATTGTCTCAATTTTTAGCGCAACAGCAAATTGAACAAGTCAGTAAGGCCTATCAAACATCTGAACCATTATTTGGTGGAGTTATTCCAACGCATGATAGTAATGATAAAACCTTAGTCTTTAAGCTGGTTAATAGTTTTGCGGTACTTGAAAAAGCTCAGCAAGTTGCAAGTGACTTACTGAAGCACTTACCTGAAGCGCAGCGATCACAAAGTCAAATAGAGAGTGGCGCCCGTAAGTTGATTATGAAACGTCCTCGTAAACTCCAAGAAGCTTTGGTTAAAAGTACGCGTGAGGCTTACAGTAATTACAGTGATGACAACCTTGCTGTTTTATTGGCCAGTAAGCGTCTTAATGATTACAAAACAGCATTAATTAATCGTTCTGTACAAAGTATTTATTCTATAGGCTCTACAGCTTGGATTATGGATCAGGATAAGATTAATAAACAAGCTTTGGTTGGCATTCCTAGTATAGAAGAATATTTAGCCGGACTTCTTGGCTTGGGCATTGTTAAGGCAATATCGAACAAGCAACCTGCTTGATAGCTTGAATCCCTATTTATAATGGTAATTAAAAATTCGCGTTGTTGACTGCGTGTAGCAGGCAACCTTAATAATATTTGATTGTTAGTAACTTAAATGAAATTATCTCAACTCCCAATTGACGCGCCTTTCAATGAAGGACAGCGCGCATGGTTAAGCGGTTTTTTTGCCGGCATGCATGCTCATATGATTCAGAGTGCCAGTTTATTAACGCAAGCTGATGGCCGTATTATTAACATACTCTATGGTAGTCAAACTGGAAGTGCAGAGGCTGTCGCTAATGATGCTGCCACTGTTGCTAAAGGGTATGGCTTGAAGCCAATAGTAAAAAGTATGGATGAAATTGATGCGGGAGCATTGACGACAATCGATTATTTATTGATTATTACCAGTACGTATGGCGAGGGTGAAATGCCTGATAATGCTCAAATGTTATGGGATAGCATTCGTTCTGAAGCAATGCCACGACTTGCAGGCTTGAAGTATTCGGTGTTGGCATTAGGTGATACCAGTTATGATTTATTCTGCCAAGCAGGTATAGATTGGGATAATAAACTTGCTGAATTGGGTGCAACGCGTATTTATGAGCGTACTGATTGTGATGTTGACTATGAAGAGCCAGCAGAGCGCTGGATTACTGCAGTAATTCCCCATATGGCAGGTGAAAGTACCACAATTATTACTGAAAAAGATCATCGCTCTTCTGATAAACCTGAATACCACCGAAAAAACCCGTTCCCAGGTACTTTACTGATTAATCGTTTATTAACAGATGCCTCTTCTTCTAAAGAAATTAGACATTATGAAATTTCAATTGCTGGCTCAGGTTTAAGTTATGAAGCTGGTGATGCTTTATGTGTAGTACCGACAAATTGCCCTAAATTGGTAGCGGATGTTATTAAAGCTATTGGTTGTAAGGGTGATGAAGATGTTCCGGTCAACGGTGATTTAATATTGTTTGAAGCGGCCTTACGCACTCATTTTGAGATTAAAGCACCGAGCAAAGAGTTGGTCGAAGAAATAGCTACACGTTCAGGCGATCAAGCTCTTAATGGCATTATTGAATCGGGCGATAAACAAAAATTGGCGGATTATTTATGGGGACGTGATACGCTGGATTTATTAGTGCAGTTACCTATTTGTGAATTTACTGCGGCTGAGTTTATAGCGCTTTTAAAGCCCTTACAACATCGGGCCTATTCAATTTCTTCGAGTGGAAAAAAATATCCCCAAGCGGTACATTTAACTGTAGCCAGTGTCCGTTATGACAGCTATGGCCGTCAGCATAAGGGTGTTTGTTCAACGTTTTTGGCTGATTTGGTTGATGCAGAAGCTAATATACGTTGTTTCTTTACCCCTAATAAAGTCTTCAGGGTACCTGAAAATGATAACTTGCCTATCATAATGGTAGGTCCAGGAACCGGTATTGCACCTTTTCGCGCTTTTTTACAAGAGCGTGAGTTTCGAAAAGCGTCCGGAAAAAATTGGCTGTTTTTTGGTGACAGAAATGCAGCAACTGATTATATTTATCGCGATGAACTCGAAAGTTTACAGAACAGTGGTTTGTTGACTCGTTTGGATTTGGCTTTCTCTAGGGATCAAGAGGCCAAAATTTATGTGCAAGATAGAATGCATGAGCAGGGTGCAGAGTTGTATTTATGGTTGGAGCAGGGCGGTTATTTCTTCGTCTGTGGTGATGCTTACAAAATGGCAAAAGATGTTGACCAGGCCTTACATGCCATTATTGCTAAACACGGCAAGCTTTCTGAGCAACAAGCAATAGATTACGTTAATCAACTCAAAAAAGATAAACGGTACGTTAGAGATGTTTATTAGGATTTATTTTGTAAAACAGCTTTATCTCTTGAATTGATTACTACTTTTCGTTAAATAATGAATGAGGGTGGTCACACATACTTCCATTCCGCAAAACAAGCAGCTTGTCCTTTGTAGCTTCCTTCATCATTAATTAGATTCCAGACGATGGCATTTTTGATCATAAAGCGTTTGCCGGTGTTTGATATACGTATTCCTTCATAATGATCGATGTAACCTTTTTGGGTTACTTCAGATAACAAGTGATCACGCTCTGCTTGATTGCCTCGTTCTGCTGAATATTTTGAGGGTAATTGGATTAAATCTTCCCAATCTAACTCAAACAACTGTAAAGCTTTTAAGTTGGCATAGTTGAAAACAGGGTCACTTGAGTTGTCATGAGAGGCAACTGCAAAAGGTGCGTAGAATAATTTTTTAGCAAATTCTTCATCGGAAAACGTGTTTGAAATTAACTCCTTTACTAGCAGCCGATGATAGCTGATTTTAAGGAGTCGAGCATGTTCAAAAAGAAAGTTATTTTTTTCAGAGGGATAATCCATATTAAAGTCCTTTTGTTAATAGTAGTTATTCTTAATAGAGAAGCAATAAATATAAAAATCTTTTGATTAAATTAGAACTTTGGTTTTTTCGGTATAAAGGCGCTTTAGGTGAGTATCACACTAAAACTTTAAAGATCCTCTTTTGTACCTAAGTTTTGGGCGTTTATCTATTCAATAACAGATCCATTTTAGCAATATAATTTCTAGTGATAAAGTTGTATGGCATATTAATGAAACTTCACATAGTATTAGTTTTTTTCTGAAATATCGCAAAAAGCCTTATGATTGCCAAAATTGCATTTCGAAGTTGAATCCACTTTTTAGCACCAAACTAAAATCTTACTTTTGCTACTTTACGAGGATAAAACATAGAAAAACTAGTTAGCAGGAAATAAGATGGATTCCCTACTTTTTTATAGCTCCACTATAAGGCACGGCCACGATTTATGAGACTTTCATTCTATTCATCTAATTCTAAATCTAATGACATAAATTATCTCAACACTATAATAATCAGTGTGTTTGCATTGCTTAGCGTGAGTGGCTGTACGCTTATTCAAAAAATTGCTGATCTTCCTGTTGTAGCTGTTCGCTCCGCTATTAATGGCTTTACGAGCGAGAAGCCGGTTGATTTAGTTGCCTTGCAATCCGATTTGCTCCGGTTTTCTGATACTTTTATTTTGGCCTCATCGCAAGCAACGGATAAGTTAAAGCTTGAGGGGCAATCTATAAAACGTGATCAGCAAGCACTTGTCAGAGTTCGATTTTCATCGGATATTTTGGTGTTGGCGACGGGTTCTAATGCAATTGGTACTCTTGTTAATATGTTGGTCTATATTTCTTCGGCTCGCTTCGGTGTAGAAGATTATTGGTTACCCAAGGTTTATGGTGATTCAGTTATGCCATTACTAACAGTATTGAAAGAACAGGAGCAGAGTATTTGGGGGTTGGCAGAAGAAATATTAACGTTTGATCAACGAGAAGAATTAAAGAGGGCGATTGTGAACTCGCGTCAAAAAAACATACATTCAAGAGGCGAGATTGGTTCTTATGCTAGTATCCCATTAGTCAATGACATTATTAAATCCAGTGCTCAAGCAAAATCATCATTCATGCCTTCCAGTGTATTTAAATTATTGGATATTGATCCTCTGTCAGGACTAGATCCAGCCACCCGTGAGTTGACTGAAACTCGATTATTTGGTGAGCGGGCTATGTTTGTTGTCCAGCACATGCCACAATTGCTTGAATGGCAGATGGAGCTTTTTGTAGGACGTTCAACCAGAATCCACGAAGTACAGCAAATGGTTTCTAATGCCACCCAAATCGCCACGGCAAGTGATCGTCTGAGTCGGACAGTTGAGCAGTTGCCATCGTTGATTACTAGTGAGCGGGAGAAGATTCTATCGGCGTTAAAATCTGAACAAGAGGGGTTGGCAGAACTCTCAAAACAGGTAGGTCTTACTATGGGGGAAGGGAGTAAGATGGCCGACTCTACGGATAAGGCACTGAAGACATTTTCCGGCATTGTTGATCAATTAGATAAATCATCCAGTGAGCCTTCCTCCTCAGAGCCGTTCCATATTCTTGATTATGCTAAAACTGCAATGCAGATAGACGCAATGATGAAACGCACAACTGATTTGTTGAGTATGGTGGGACCTAATTTAGAGTCTGCTAATATTGCGAAGATATCAAGTTTGATGGATCAAATAACCCTGCAGACTCAACAGCGGAGCCAAGCAGTGGTTGATTATGCGTTTCATAAAGCTGTTCTTTTGGTCATTATCAGTTCATTGATATTAGCATTTTCGTTGCTAGCTGTAGGGCTACTCTATAAGGTTTTGTCCCTCAAAATTAGCTCTACTGCAGGGCAGAAAAAGTGATGGTCTCATTTATTTTTCAGGATGGTTTTTTTTGATCTTGCCGAGGATTATATTAGAAGAGCTATTTGCACTTCATGATGGATTAAGCGGAAAGGTACTTTTAACCCCACTTTCCGCTATAAATGTCAACAATTTAGGCTTGTAAAACGTTTGCTCGATTAGTCTCTGAGCGATAATTTACAAAGTAATGATGGGTTTGCCATTTCTTTTATCTTGTTCCATAAGTCTAATGTTTTGCAATAATCTGGCAAACTATCCCATATCTGAATAATTTCAGCTTCATAAAATATTGTTTCGTAATCAGTTGAGTTAATGTCGAAATCTTCATCATCAATTACCATAGTCTTACTCCTAGAATTTTTATATTTTCCTGTGACATATTAATTTAGAAAAAGTTTTACACAAAAATAATTTTTATTGTTGAAATAAATAATGCGCTCCAATATTTAAATACGCAATTTATACAATGATCATTGAGGAGAGATTTAATTCATTTAATCTTTTGTTTGCAATATTTTGAGTAATTCATCTTTTAGCGCCAGTCGGTTTTTTTTCAATCCCTGGACATAGTCATCAGCATGAACTTCTACTTCAGTTTCACAGCGGCGAACTAGATGGTCCAATTCATCATATTCGTTGAATAACTTAGCAAAATGATGATTGCTAATTTTTAATTCATGAATGCGTTCTTTATATTCAGGTAGTTCGTGTAATAGATCGTGTTTTTCACCTAGCATGATGTATCCTTTTTTAGTGGCTTAACATGTAATGTAGTAAATATGCTTAAAATAGATAGATTGGCATCTATGCGTTGAAAGCCTATCTTTATTGTTTAACAGTTGTAAGTATAACTGAGCCAAACCTTAAATGTGCCAGTATATGTATTGATGAATAAGATTAACTTGAGTGCTTGCGTAACTATGGATGGTTTTACTGACTTCTTATCAAGAAAATAATGAGTTTCTATAGTGACTTAAAATTAGTTTTTTTATGATGTCCGTCGACGTGACAAGGTATCTTGTCGGTAATAAAGTGACAACTGTTTGTAAATATCTGGAAAATGCATTTGTAAAACTTCTGGCGCACAAAAGAAATATTCACTAATAACTGCAAAGAATTCAGCAGGATTAGTCGCTGCGTAGGCCTTAATACAACTAGAGTGATGATGTTCGATACGGTTTATTAGCTTTTCATAAGCTGAGCTGAGTGATTCTGACCAGTCCTTTATTACCATACTTTGATGTAAGGGTGGAAATCCGTTGGCTGATCCGTTTAGTGTATCTAATTTATGCGCAATTTCATGAATCACTCCATTACAACCGATGTGATCTCCCTCCTTATCTATTTTAATATCTTGCCAAGATAGAATTAAAGGGCCTCGCGACCAAGATTCACCGATTAGTGTTTGTTCTTGATGATGCACAACCCCAGAAGAATCTGTTACATCTCTACTGACTCTAAAGGCTTCTGGGTAAACAATTATTTCTGTCCAGCCGGATAAGCAACCTATCCCAAGTTTAAGAACAGGTAAACAAGCTTGGACAGCTATCACTAGACACATATTGTCAGTAAGTTGAAGTTGTTGAGCGCCGACAAATTTCTTTTGGTGTAAAAATAACGTTGTTAACTCACGTAGGTGCGCTTTTTCAATCGGCGCCATTCCCTGCAAAATAACCAGGCTATTACATATTTGTACCCATAGTTTATGGCAAATAGGGTGGCGATGAAGAATATAGCGAGTACGCAACCGATTTAAGAAATACATAGGTTCTTAAGTAGAGTTCACTCATAAACAATAACCTATTGAAAGCATTAATTAATAGCTAAAAAATGTTAAAATAAGTGCATGTAAATTAAGCTTCACCTCACAAAACCCGTGCACTTATGATACGAATACATAGCCAAACGCAGCTCAC
>CAIVQX010000033.1 GCA_903908165.1 uncultured Methylococcaceae bacterium
CCACATAGAATGCTGGTTTTTGCAAGTTCTCCAACTTGACACTAGGACGTTAAGGCTAGAAGCCCTGGAAACTAGGAATGAACGACTGCTATGCGGCTAAAAACGAACTCCGAAACTTTAGTTAACAACCATTAATAACATAAGCGGCAAACTTGATGGTAAAAAAAGGCGAGCATGATACTCGCCATAAAAACTTCCCTGTTAGTAGGAGTAAAGCTTAAATAATCCCTTATATAAGCTGTTAGAACTTATAGTCTGTTTGTATTGCTTGTGAATAATCGTAATAGTTATTAGATAAATAATAAAGTGATAAAAATAGATATATATATCTTTTAAAAGGATATAGGTAGTGAATATTATTTGGTTTATGGTGATTTGAGTTCGCAACCTCTCCGTAGAATCTACTTTTTATCTTACGGTAATTTATGGCTGTAACTTTATGAAGTGTTATATAGTGCTATTTTTTAAACAAGTAACATAATAATATGTTTGCTGTAGATAAATATTTAATAAATCAGTTTAAAACTCAATTTTTGATAGAGAGGACGATAGATGTTTAAATTAAGATTCATGATGCCTATGAAACTAGTACTGATGATAATTGCTGTGCTATTTTTAAATAGTAAAACTTTATTAGCTCAGGAAAATCCGCAGTTTAATAAATCAATGTTACTAGAAAAAAAAGTTGTATTGCCATCCAATAATGTGGATGCCAAAGTAATTCGTGTTATTTTCCCTCCTGCTTTTAAAACCCCATGGCATACTCATGAGGGTCCAGGTCCACGTTATATTGTGAAAGGTACTCTTAAGGTTAAAGAGGGGGGTAAAGTTAATACCTATTCTGCAGGTGATGTTTTTTGGGAGTCAGGTGATTTAATGTCGGTTGAAAATATTAATGAAACCCCTGCTGAATTAATCATATTTGAACTTACGCCAGCAAAATAATTAGTTAATCAATTAAATAAAATGTCGTTTGTTCAAACTCATCTCCATTATCTTGGCTAATTTTCATTAGTTAATTCTCCTCTTTTAAATCAGCTTGCATAACAAAGTTGGACAAGACTTACCCGCCCATGTTTACAAAATTGGGCAGGTAAGTAGTATTTTTATATAACAGAACCTTGACAACATCATGAATAATCTGGAAATTTATGCTTTGTCTAACTTAATATTCATTTTTGTCCAAGTTTTTGTCAAACTATACTTTGACAATACTTATTTTAATTGTTATCTTATTGTGAAATGATTAGTTAACACAAAGTTAATAAAAAATTGTTGTTGATTACTCATGTTTCATAGTATTACGTTACAAAGAAAATAAGTAGTCGATATAAAGGTTTTAAAATATTTACTGCTTTAGGTATTTAAATCCCTATCTTTGCGAGGATTAGGTGTTATGGCTTACTTGAATACAGAGATATCAAAACAAGATTTAGGCTTCATTGTCGATGATCGACCTGCCAAGAATCAATTAACTGTAGGTTCTACTGAGTATCCGGAAAATAGTAATTTTTATACAGCTTGCAAGTTAAAAAATGAAAAATCAAAACTTATAGGTCTATTAGCTCAATTCCCCGTTACTGCATTATGGTTATTAAATCACTATGAACAAAAGAGTTATATAGTCGAGCAAGATGATGACGGAACACAGGAAACTGAGTTATCAACTGCTTTATTAGGAATAAGAAAATATTTTGATTGCCTTTATAGTAATTCTGCATTCGATAGTTCTTATGGTAACGTTAGGGATTGCTTAGAAAAAGAATTAATTTTATTTCCTTTCAGCTTCACGGATTTGTCAAAAATAATTGATGTTATCGTTTATGGGTACAAATATAGAGGCCTCTGTTACCAGTCTAATAAAAATGCTATATCAAAAAAAGGTGATTTAATTCTTAAAAGATTGGAAGGAAATAATCTGCGTACCAATTCAAAAGATGCTCAATTGGTTGATTTGCTTTTATCTTATGACCATCAGTTTTTGTTTTTGTCCAGTACTGATATGCAAACGCTCTTTTCAGAGGTTATTTATTCAGAACATCGTTGGTTAAGCTTGAGGCAACAGATTGCATCAGCTAATACTAGATTAGTATTATTTATAGCAAATCAATATAAAGGTAATTTTTTAGATTTTGAAGACCTTGTCCAGGAAGGTCAGACGGGCTTATTAAAAGCAGTTGATAAATTTGATTATGAATTGGGTTTTCAATTTTCTACTTATGCTGGTTACTGGATAAGACAAGCAATTTCACGAGCGTTATCTCGTTGTGAAAGAGTAGTTCGTGTACCTTGTGGTCAAGTTGCAAATATAAATAAAGTATTTCGTTCGAAAGAGCAGTTTATTGCACAAAATGGTAAAGAGCCTAGTGTTAAGGAGTTGGCAGAGCACACAAAACTGTCGAGAGATAATATCAATACAATTTTAACTATTTCTCAAACTGCAATGCCAATTGAATCCTCAGATGATGAGGGCGAAAACACATTTTCCCCAATAGATTTTCTTGAGCAGCAGGTATATAAAAATTCGTTTGTGAAGATTGCACAAACTGATCTTGAGAATTTGATATTAAAAGCAATAAAAATACTCAACCCTAGAGAAGCTAAAGTGATTTGTTGTCATTTCGGTGTTCATACAGATAATGCAATGACTTTACAAGAAATTGGCGAAGAGCTTAATTTAACAAGAGAACGAGTAAGACAGATTCAAGTGATTGCGCTTGATAAAATAAGACGAAATTTTGGTGACGAGCTAGCTATATTTTTGTAATGTACAAAGCTGCTAAACATAGTTAATATTTAATTCTACTTGAGTAGTAGGAACTAAAAAAGTAATAACAAAATAGTAACACGAAAAATGGAAACATATTATTTAGATGCTTTCATTATTATTAGTAACGATAGATATTGGTCTTAACTTAAGTGTCAGAGGATTGAACCATGAAAAAATACATAATAAACGGACTCCTTTGGAGTGTTGTTCTGACCGGTGCTTTTCTTATATATAATCGAGTCAATAGTACGCCGGCAATAGATGAATCATTACCGTATTCAGAGTTTATTGTTAAGGTTAAGAATAAATTAGTCGAACGGGTAGAAATGACTGGTCAAACAATCAAGCTTCGTACGGCTGATGGTCAAAATTTTGAAACCTACAATCCTAATGATCCGCATTTGATAGATGATCTTTTAAGCGCTGGTGTTCAAGTTAGAACTAAGCCTCCAGCTCAGCAATCTTTATTCATGCAAATGTTCATTTCATGGTTTCCAATGCTGTTATTAATAGCTGTGTGGATTATCTATATGCGTAAAACTCAAGGTGGTGGTATGGGTGGCAATGCTTTCGGTAAAAGCAAAGCCAAGATGCTTGAAGAAGATAAGTTGACAGCTACATTTGCTGACGTGGCAGGGTGTGAAGAAGCGAAGGAAGACGTTGCAGAATTAGTTGACTTTTTAGCTGATCCTCAGAAATTTCAGAAATTAGGTGGTCAAATACCCCGTGGTATTTTAATGGTAGGACCTCCAGGAACTGGTAAAACACTTATAGCTAGAGCAATTGCTGGGGAAGCAGGTGTTAAGTTCTTCACTGTTTCGGGTTCAGATTTTGTAGAAATGTATGTTGGTGTAGGTGCTTCTAGGGTTAGAGATATGTTTACACAGGCTAAAGCGCATGCTCCTTGTATTATATTCATAGATGAAATTGATGCCGTCGGTCGTCAAAGAGGTGGTGCTGGTATGGGAGGCGGTAACGATGAAAGGGAACAAACCCTTAATCAACTACTCGTTGAAATGGATGGTTTTACTGGTAATGAAGGGGTAATCGTTATCGCAGCAACAAACAGGGCAGATGTGCTAGATAAAGCTTTATTAAGGCCGGGTCGTTTCGATCGTCAAGTAAATGTTGGATTACCTGATGTACGTGGACGGGAACAAATATTAAATGTTCACATTAAAAAAGTACCAGCGTCTGATGATGTCAAATTGAAAGATATTGCTAGAGGAACGCCTGGGTTTTCAGGAGCTGAATTAGCTAATGTTGTCAATGAAGCCGCTTTATTTGCCGCAAGATCAAATAAAGTACAAGTTAACATGAGTGATCTAGAAAAAGCTAAAGACAAGATCCTGATGGGTGCTGAAAAACATACCATGGTTATGACTGAAGATGATAAGTTGTTAACAGCTTATCATGAGGCAGGTCACTGTATAGTCGGTCAATCATCACCTGATCATGACCCAGTATATAAAGTTAGTATTATGCCTCGTGGTAGAGCTTTGGGTATCACTATGTTTTTACCTGAAAGAGATCAATACAGTGCCAGTAAACGTAAACTTGAAAGCCAAATCGCCAGTTTGTTTGGTGGGCGAATTGCAGAATTAATGATTTATGGCGGTGATCGAGTTACTACAGGTGCGTCGAACGACATTGAGCGAGCCACAGAATTGGCTCGAAACATGGTGACTCGCTGGGGATTTTCAGACAAGCTTGGTCCTTTGGTATATGGTGAGGAGGGCGGTCAACCTTTCATGGGCCATCCTGGTTCACAAGGTAGTAAAGTATCCAGTGCAGTTGCGCACCATATAGATGAAGAAATTCGTACGGTAATAGACACTAATTACCAACGTGCAGAAACAATTTTGCAAGAAAATATCAGTATTCTTCACAAGATGGCTGATGCATTGATGAAATGGGAAACCATCGATAAAGATCAAATTGATGATTTGATGGCCGGTAAAGATGCCCGACCACCCAAAGAAGACATTGTATCAACTAAACCAACCAATGAAATGCAGGAAAAAATAGATATTAATAAGCCTATTGTTACTAATATCAACAAAAATAAACCTGCCGGACAAGTTTGAGGTGCGCTCATTTTGGGGGGGCTTTTAGCCCCCTTTTTTTTTGCATTTAAAAGTTATAATTTTGTGCGAAACTAATAGAATCTGTGTTTTTTCAAATTATCATCCTCATATATCTTTTAAATTACTTTATTCAATAAGCAGTAAAATTGTTAGAATTATATTAAGATGGTTTGACGTCGTTCACGTTAAATTTTCTGTAAATCGGGTTAATGAAACCAGGCATCAGCATATGCTGATTTAAAATTTCTCATACACACATTTTAAAAAATAACAGTATGTTTTTAAAAGAATTTTATAATATTCATGAAGGAAGTGTTTGTATTGACGCCGAACAAGCAAGTATGTTCGCAAAAGAAGTGGCACATGATTTCAATCCTTTACACGATGTTGATGCCAAACGATTTTGCGTGCCGGGTGATTTGTTGTTTTCGATAGCATTGGAGAAATACGGTCTTAGTCAAAATATGCACTTTATTTTTACTGGCATGGTCGGATATGACATATTATTGAATTTTCCGGACACCGATGCGGAGCAGATTGTTGTGAACGACAATCATGGAAAGACCTATTTACAAGTTGAACGTTCGGCTGACATTAGTCGAAATACAGCATTAATTGAAAGCTTTATTCGCGACTATGTGGCTTTTTCAGGGCAGAATTTTCCTTATGTGCTAGTGCCGTTATTAGCTGAGGAAAATGTTATGTTTAACCTAAATCGGCCTCTGGTTATTTATGAAAGCATGACATTGTCATTTGACCATTTTGATTTTCAGCAGGCGTCTGTAGAAATGCTTAAACCGAAGATGGAGGTCAACGGGAAACGAGCTACTGCTTTTTTACACTTTGAAATCAAGGCAGATGGAATTGTGGTTGGAACAGGCTTCAAAAAACTGGCGATAAGTGTGCCTAGTGATTATGAAGCAGGGCCAATGCAGAAATTTGTGGATGAGTATCTCGACAGGAAAAATGAATATCTAGGAAATTTAAAAGTTATCTAATTGATATGCAACAGATCATCAAATTGAAGATCAGTAAAAGGTTCAAACATTCCAAATTTTAGAAGATCTCTATTAATTTCAGGATAAAATTTACTAATGGGCTTTAAAAACCTAACTCTGTTTCCAGTATCAAGTTTAGATAATGATGTACAGTAATACTAGTGTTTTTAGTTTCTGATTGGATTGGGACACACGACCTAAAAGAAGTTTTTCAATTTAGAATAAATGTTATTTTATATTCCCAATATGGAGTCCACATTCTTTTTTGTTACCTGATTCCCACCACCAACGTCCTGCCCGTTCATGTTGATTCGGCAGAACAGCGCGTGTGCAGGGCTCACAACCTATACTAATGAAGCCTTTACCATGTAATTGGTTATAGGGAACTTGATGGGCTTCAATATAATCCCATACCTGGCTTGAAGTCCAATTTATTAAAGGGTTGAATTTTAGGAGGCGATGTTGCTCGTTAGAAAACCCTATGTCTAATTGTACTTCCGGAATATCTTGTCTAGTGTCTAAGCTTTGATCTTTACGTTGCCCAGTTATCCAAGCATCTAAAGTAGCCAACTTTCGTTTTAAAGGTTCAACTTTTCTAATGCTGCAACATTCTTGGTGACCATCTTCATAAAAACTAAATAACCCTTTATTTTTTACAAATTCATCAAGGCTATCACGGTCAGGTGTTAATAGTTCAATATCAATCTTGTAGTGCTTTCTTACTTTTTCAATAAAACGGTAAGTTTCTGGATGAAGGCGCCCTGTATCTAGTGAAAAAACACGAATATCTTTTCTTATTTTGATAGCCATGTCGATCAGTATTACATCCTCTGAACCGCTGAAAGATATAGCAATATTATTATAAAGTTCCAATGCATTTTTAAGAATGATGCGAGGATTTTTATTGGCTAATTCAGTTTGTAAATGAGTAATGTCGTAAGCTTGCATGAAGGAGACAAGTTAGTTTTGTGAAAAATAGTGTATTAAAAAGTCATTGAAAGGTATTTCTTGCTTACTTTCAATTTCTTTTTGTTTGGCAATGGATTCTTTAGCCATGTTAGTAAAAGTTTGCTTATCAACATAATTTAGTTTCGAATTTCTATATTCCTCTGCATGTTCGGTTGATTTGTTCAAGGCAAAACGACTAAAAGGTTGTTTTGTTTCTTTCATACATTTTAGTATCCTTGCCGAAGCAGTTAGCTCAGGGTCTTTAATTAATAATAATTGTTCATCCAGGGCGCTGATATAAGGCTTATCAGTATCTTCCATATCTAAAACTCTACACACAGGCCGCATTGATTCCAAAATTTCACTTGCCCAATCCTGCAGTAATATTTTTTTGTTGCCTTTCATCAGTTCGAGTCCTGATTTTCTTCCAAAATTAGCTACTGCCAATTGATTGGTGTTATTGATTTGGAGATCTGTATCGCTAATATTTGGACTGTCGATTAGCAGACAAGTCAATAATAAGGCTTCTATGAAACGTGCCTTGGATTCATTTATACCAATGGGATCAAATAAATCTAAATCAAGTGAACGCATTTCTATATAACGAACCCCACGTTTTTTAAGAGCTAAGGTTGGTTTTTCGCCTGATTTGATGATCTGTTTGGGTCTGATTGTGCTATAAAATTCGTTTTCTATTTGCAGAATATTACTGTTAAGTTGACGGTATTCTCCATTAACACAAACACCTATATCTTCATAATCAGGATAAGGAGTTTCTATTGCTTGACTAAGACTGCTGACATATCCTGACAGAGAATTGTAATCAATTTTTAAGGTTGCTTGATTCTTACTTTTATAGCCGATATCACTCATGCGTAAGGAGGTTGCATAAGGGTGATAGAGCGTGCCGTTATCAAATTCTTCAAATTGCGCCATTAATTCAGGACGACTTTTGAAAAAGTTTTTACAAATAGCCGGAGAAGCACCAAATAAATAGAGTATTAACCAACCTAGTCTTTGGAAATTTCTAATTAAACCAAAGTAGGCTTGATCTTTGAATTGTTCTAGTGTGAGTTGTCTGTTTTCTTGTTGATGTAATACCGGCCAAAGTTTGTCTGGTACAGAATAATTAAAATGTATCCCTGCAATAGCTTGCATGGTTCTACCGTAACGGTGCCATAAACCATGCCGATATATGTGTTTCATACGGCCAATATTGGAGCTTCCGTATTCTGCAATAGGAATACTCTCATCACCATTAATTCCACAGGGCATACTGGCTCCTAGAAGAATTTCATTATCGAGATGGTCGTAAACAAATTGGTGTATATTTCGCAAATAAGCCAAACTGTCTTTTATATCAGAAAAGGGTGGCGTAATTAATTCAATAAGAGATTCAGAGTAATCTGTAGTAATTGTTGGATGAGTTAATGCAGAACCTAATGCAGTAGGATGTGGTGTATGTGCAATAAAGCCATCTTTACTGATACGCAGACTTTCTTTTTCAATACCTTTTAGTCCACCACAGAGTAAATCTTTGTGACCGTTTGTTAAAAGGTAATCCAGTCGTTTTGTAAACTTATCAGTGAAGTATGTCATAGAGTAGGAGTTGGTTCCCTGCAGTCCTGTATAATTGATCTATTATAAAGCGTTTGCTCGATTGACGAAATATTATCGTAGTATGAAAAAAACTGCATTACTAAAACCACTCGAAATACTTAAAACTGTGTTTGGTTATGATCATTTCAGAGGTCAGCAACAGGAAGTAATTGAGCAAATATTAGGCGGCAATGATGCTTTAGTCTTAATGCCAACAGGTGGTGGTAAATCTTTGTGCTACCAAATTCCTGCATTAATAAGACCTGGCGTAGGCATTGTTATTTCTCCCTTGATTGCACTAATGCAAGATCAGGTTAGAGCTCTACTCCAGTTAGGCGTCAAAGCAGCTTTTATTAACTCAACGTTATCGATTGAAGAAATACGGAATATTGAGCAGCAATTGCTCAATAATGAATTGGATTTGCTTTATATCGCACCAGAACGATTGACATCTGATCGAACTTTGGCTTTATTTCAACGTATTCAGGTGGCCTTGTTCGCAATAGATGAGGCTCATTGCGTATCCCAATGGGGCCATGATTTTCGTGCTGATTACTTACAACTTTCATTGTTACATGAGAGATTTCCATCCATTCCCCGTATTGCTTTAACAGCAACTGCGGATGCAAAAACCAGAGATGAAATTAAGCTATGCCTAAATCTGACACAAGCACCACTTTTTCTAAGCAGTTTTGATCGACCTAATATTCGTTATCGAATAGTACAGAAACAAAATGCCCGACAACAATTAATTGAATTCATTCTTTCTGAACATTCGGGTGATGCCGGTATTGTTTATTGCTTATCCCGTCATAAAGTTGATGAAACCGCTGAATGGTTAAGAACAAAAGGTGTTAATGCCCTAGCTTATCATGCTGGAATGACAAGCGAATTACGCTACCAGCATCAACATCGATTCTTAATGGAAGATGGCGTGGTAATTGTTGCAACTATTGCTTTTGGAATGGGTATTGATAAACCTAATGTCCGTTTTGTTGGTCATTTGGATTTGCCAAAAAGCGTTGAGGCATATTATCAGGAAACTGGTAGAGCAGGGCGAGACGGTTTGCCAGCTAATGCTTGGATGGCCTATGGGCTTCAGGATGTTATAACACTACGACGGATGCTTGCTGATTCTAATGCAGATGAAGTTCATAAACGTTTGGAGTTGCATAAACTGGATTCAATGTTGGCTTTATGTGAACAAGTTAATTGTCGTCGACAGGCTTTGTTAAGTTATTTTAGTGATCAATTAGATCAGCCCTGCAATAATTGCGACACCTGCTTGGAAGTTGTTGAAACTTGGGATGGAACTATTGTTGCACAACAAGCGTTATCATGTATTTATCGAACTGGTCAACGTTTCGGTGTAGGGTATTTGATTGATGTTTTGAGAGGCAAAGTAAATGACCGAATCAAAAGTTCTGCTCATGATAAACAATCTACTTTTGGTATTGGAAAAGAATTAGATGAACAACAATGGTCTTCCGTATTCAGACAATTAGTTGCACGAAATTTGGTTTCAGTAAATTTTGATCATTATAGTGTCTTGCAACTTACCGATGCTTGCCGTCCTATTCTCCGGGGCGAACAACAGTTGATGCTTCGTAAGGATAGTAACCCTGTTAAAGATAAAGGACGTAAAAATAGTAACAATAAATTAGTAA
>CAIVQX010000034.1 GCA_903908165.1 uncultured Methylococcaceae bacterium
CTTAATGGATGGCTTGGCTATGGCCGAGCACATTAGAGCAATGAGTCCAAAAATACCTATCATCATTACTACGGCATTTGAGGATACGCGTTATTTTACGCGTGCTATTGATCTGAGTGTCGATAAATACATCGTCAAACCTATAGATATAAACATCTTAAATAACACCTTACTAGCAGTGGCTCGACAACTTCGTGCAGAAGCGGCGTTACGCGAGATAGAGGGACGGTACCGGTTGTTATTTAAGCTGTCTAATATTTCAATTTCTGTTAATGATTTTACTGAAGCTAATTCAGATAAGCTAGGCGTGCTCGATTTATTGGGGGGAATTGTTGATTGTAATGATGCTTTCTTAACATTATTAGGTTATGACCACCGTGATATTCTGGCACATAAGTCGTTTAGTGAATTATTGATGCCAAGCTCAACTAGCCTCTTACACCGATATCTACATGAAGAAGTCTTGGTGAAAGACATTAGTCGTGAATTTGAAGTTGAGCTACGTCATTCTAATGGCAGTATAGTACCCGTAAAAATTCAATTAGTTTTACGACGTGATGCGTTAGGCAATGCCATAGAAATATGGGCGGTGATGCGTGATCGGACCGAGGAGATTAAAGCGAAAGAGTCTCTGATTCTGGCAGCCAGTGTATTTGAACGTACCAGCGAAGCGATCATGATTACGGATGCCAATAATTGCATTATTTCAGTGAATAAAGCTTTTTCTCGCGTGGCAGGCTATAGTCAGTATGAAGTGCTGGGACAAAATCCACGACTATTACAATCAGGTAAGCATAATCAGGATTTTTATCGATTATTGTGGGATAACTTATTGGCTACAGGCCACTGGCAAGGGGAGATCTGGAATCGGCGAAAAGATGGCGAGATTTATCCGGAATGGTTGTCAATCAGTCTGGTTCGTAATGACGCAGGTCAGATTATTAATCATATTAGTATTTTTTCGGATATGACGGAGAGAAAAGCGATTACTGCGAATCTTGAGTTCCTGGCACATTATGACTCATTAACCCATGTCCCTAATCGCGTTATGTTGGAAAATTTGGTGCAGCAATCCTTGGCAGTCGCCGGTCGTAATAGAATGCAGTTAGCATTTTTATTTATTGACTTGGATCGTTTTAAAAATATCAACGATTCCCTCGGCCACTCAGTGGGTGATGAAGTATTAAAAATAATTGCTATTCGGATTCGTCAAGTATTACGGGAAATGGATATTGTGGCGCGTTTAGGAGGTGATGAGTTTGTGGTGGTTCTGTTAAATCCGGAGGTGGCCAACGATATTGTTATCGTTTGCAACAAATTGTATGAGGTATTACGGCAACCTATTTCGATTAGTGGGCACGAGTTGGTGGTAACATCCAGCATTGGTATTAGTCTGTTCCCTAAAGACGGGAGTAATTACGAAACATTATTGAAAAATGCTGATACAGCGATGTATAGAGCTAAAAGGCTGGGCCGCGATAACTATATGTTTTACAGGGAAGCCATGAATGTTGAGGTGGTAAAGGTGCTTAACATGGAATCGGCTTTACGCAACGCCTTGGCAAATGAGGAGTTTGAGCTTAATTTTCAACCACAATTAGTGATTGCTACCCAACGGATGATTGGTATGGAGGTGCTTTTACGATGGAACTCACCTAAGTTGGGACGCGTTTCGCCGGCTGATTTTATTCCACTGGCAGAAGATTGTGGCATTATTGTTAAATTGGGTGAGTGGGTGTTGCGTGAGGCGTGTCGACAAAATGTCGAGTGGCAAAAACAAGGATTGCCAGCTGTGGTAATTGCTGTCAATTTATCGGCTTTACAATTCAAAGACAAAAATCTATTGTCAATTATCAAGAGTGCCTTAGAAGCCACTATGATGGCACCGGAATATCTGGAGTTGGAATTGACTGAAAGTATCGTGATGAATGATAGTGAATTTGCGATTGCTAATATACAGGCACTTAAGAATTTAAAACTGAAATTATCAATTGATGATTTTGGGACCGGTTACTCTTCATTATCTTATCTGAAGCGCTTTGCGATTGATAAATTGAAAATAGACCAGTCTTTCATTGCTGATATAGGGCATGATAAAGGTGATGAAGCCATTATTAAAGCGATTATCAGTCTGGCAAAAGCCTTGGGGCAGCAGGTAATCGCAGAAGGTGTTGAAACCCAAGAGCAAATGGATTTTCTACGCGAAAATCACTGTCATGAAATACAGGGCTATTTATACAGTAAACCACTGTCCGCTAAAGATATGACAGCATTTCTACAGCAAGTGTCTGAGGATAATGCTGTTGCCTGATAATATGAATAAGCCTTTCATCCCATTTTCAGGTTTTATATCCCCTAAAAAGCGTTAAAAATGGGATCGATTTTATTAATTCTTTTTTCGTGTAGTTGGAGAAACTTAAGTCCGCTTCCCTGCGGACTTTGTTCTTGAATTAAGATAGTTTTTTATATTTAAGTCTTTTGGGATTATCCGCATCACTGCCTAAGCGGCGATGGCGATCGGCTTCATAATCTTCATAGTTGCCTTCAAACCAAACCACTTGGCTGTCGCCTTCAAAAGCGAGCATGTGGGTGGCAATTCTATCCAGAAACCAACGATCATGCGATATGACGACCGCACAACCCGGGAAGGCGAGCAGGGCTTCTTCCAAGGCACGCAGGGTTTCAACGTCTAGATCATTCGTTGGTTCATCAAGTAACAATACATTGCCACCGGTTTTAAGTAATTTGGCTAAATGGACACGATTACGTTCACCACCCGATAAATCGCCAATGCGTTTGCCTTGGTCGGCACCCTTAAAGTTAAAACGACC
>CAIVQX010000035.1 GCA_903908165.1 uncultured Methylococcaceae bacterium
AATTAATCTTAGACTATCCTTTACCGGTAACCTCTTGTATTAATGAAATATCTTTTCGTAATAACTCATTAATCAATGATTGTAAATTAACACCCTTAAGCTTCGCTTTTTCAGCAAACCAGCTCTCTACATCTTGATCTAGGTAAACCGGGATATTTAACTGCACATCAGTGCGATAAAATCGTCCACGTTCTGCACTGGTAAAATCATATTCGTCTTTCATTGTAAATTCTCATATTGTTTTTGTTCATGCCGAGTTGCAGGTCTTGCAGAAATAATACGGATAGTAATTTGATCTTGGTGATAAGTTATAAAAGTATGAACGACTAATTGCAGTTTGTGTGCTTTGGTATTTCCCAAAGTAATCCAGCGTTCTTCCAATTCAGGCTGTTCATGGTCAGGCATCGATAATTGTAAAGGATCAAGAAATACTTCCGTCGACTCCTCAAAACTTACACCATGCTTTTGTAGATTCGTATTAGCTTTAACGGGATCCCATTCAAAATGATACTCCATGCGTAACTAACCTCTGGTGCCTATCTGGATTGGTAATTGTAAATATTCATTGTTTAAAAATAGCATAGTTTAACCATACATTGCCAATTAATGCATCAATTGAAGAAATTACAGGGAGGAAAGCTAAAGAATTTGAAAATACCATTGATGATGATGCCAACTTACGCCGCTATGGTTTTGGTTGTAATAATGTTTCTATTTTGCTAACTATTTGTGCGACTGCTAAAGGTTGATTATCAACAACTCTCACGCATTTTTTATAAGAACGCAGTTGAATACAAATTCTTTTACTATTCATATCGGATTCTTTCTTGACAACAGTAGTTACAATTTTATTATCCTTAAGCATCACCTGTTTTTTAACGGTAAAAGTATCCGCAATTTCAAAAAAATGGATGGCGTAAAAATCATTAAGCAGCTCAAGCACCTTGTCGCTTGTAATGCTTAAAGGTTGTTTGGGTTTATTGTTTTGGCTAAAATCTGTCGCCATTGCCGCTGATTGCAACCTGGTAATTTTCTGGATTATCTTTGCCTGACTGACTGGAAAGAGTAATTAAAACTTTTTTCAGTGGATATTGGGCAGGTAAATGTGAACCTGCCAAAAGAGTGTTGCTCACCAAACTGGTTATCAACAAAGTGAAAACTAATAATGTAAATTTCATTTTTTATGCTCCTTTTGTGTTAAAAATGTCGCCGCAGTAATTTTTCCAAGCCTACGATGAGATGAATTGACATGGCAACGCTCAAAATCAACAGCCATTCATCATAGCCAATTGTTGCACTACCAAACAGTTTTTGCATTGGCGGCCAATAGGTGAACAGTAATTGCAACAGCGTCATCGTCAATGCGCCAAAAATCACCCATAAATTGGAAAATACCCCGACATGAAACATTGAATATTCCAAAGAACGGCAGTTGAACAGGTAAAACATTTCACCAAATACAAACACATTAACCGCTACAGTCCTTGCTAAGGCTAACGATTCACCGTGTTGTAGTTCCCATTCAAACAATCCAAACGCACCCATCAACATTAACGTGGAAACTAAACAAATCCGAAAAATCAGTACACCGTTAAGAATCGGATTTTGAGGATTTCGTGGTTTACGACACATTAAATCCGCTTCTTTCGGTTCAAACGCCAGCATCAATCCTAGCAATATTCCCGTAGACATATTAATCCACAAGAGTTGTAGCGGTGTAATCGGCAGGGGGACATTGGTAAAAATAGCGGCACTAATCACCAAACCTTCGCCGCCGTTAGTGGGCAATGTCCAAACAATAAATTTAACCAGACTGTCAAACATGCCGCGTCCTTCTTCTATCGCCGCTACAATGGTAGAGAACAAATCATCGGTCAACACCATTGCCGCTGCTTCTTTCGCAACTTCTGTGCCGACATGACCCATAGCCACACCAATATTAGCCTGACGTAAGGCGGGAGCATCATTTACGCCGTCTCCGGTCATCGTAACGATATGCCCATTAGCTTGAAAAGCTTGCACTAACTGTAATTTTTGTTCCGGAGCGATACGTGCATAGACGGCGCAGTTTTCGACCAGTTTCGGATATTCTGTTTGATTGATGGATTGTAATTCTGCACCCGTCATTACCCGCTCGGTTTGCTGCATTCCTAATTGTTTGGCAATCGCTAACGCGGTGATGGGATGGTCGCCGGTAATCATTTTCACCTCAATCCCTGCCCGATAACAGGCAGCAATTGAGGTGATTGCTTCGGGACGCGGCGGGTCAATCATAGCTTGCAAGCCTAGAAAGGTTAATCCTTCATTTACATGCTGATGTTGCACTGCATCATCATTATGTTCACCCCGCGCAAATGTTAATACGCGCAAGCCTTGTGCCGCGAGTTTTTCCACTTGTTGGTGTAATAAAGCTTTATCTAATGGGATAGGCTGCATTTGTGAATCAAATGCTTTATCACAACGTGCCAAAATGCTTTCCAGCGAACCTTTTAGATAAACATGGCGAGCATCAACCGCTTGATTGTGATGCAAGGTTGCCATGAACTGATGTTGTGACTCAAACGGAATGGCATCAAGACGCGGATGGGTATTGCTCACGTTGGCATGATGCAAACCAGCTTTGTGCGCGGCAACCAGCAACGCCGCTTCGGTGGGGTCTCCTTCAATTCGCCAACTGTCAGGTTCTGCAATCAAGCGCGCATCATTGCATAACAGCCCCGCTTTTAGGCATTCTATTAAGACTGGATAATCACGCTGGGTAACGGTTTTGCCATTTAAAAAAATATCGCCATCGGGTGTGTAACCGCTCCCTGTGATGTCAAACAATTGATCGCCTGCATATAAAGCCTGAACCGTCATTTGATTTTGGGTTAGTGTCCCAGTTTTATCAGAGCAGATGATGGTGGTACTACCCAAGGTTTCAACTGCGGGTAGCTTGCGGATAATTGCATTGCGTTTTGCCATGCGTGATACGCCAATCGCGAGGGTAATCGTCAAGGCAGCGGGTAGACCTTCGGGAATAGCCCCTACCGCTAAAGCTACCGAAGCCATAAACATATCCAGCAACGTTTGCCCACGCCACACTCCGACCGCAAAAGTTACAGCGGCTAACCCCAGGATAACCCATAGCAACAATTTACTGAACCGGCTGATTTTTTTTGTCAGTGGCGTTTCCAGTTCAATAGTACTACTGAGCAGACTATTAATGCGTCCAATTTCAGTGCTATCGCCAATTTCTACAACTATACCCAGACCACTGCCATAGGTGATCAATGTTGAGGAATACGCCATGTTAAGACGGTCGGCTAATGCGGTGTCCGCGCTTAACATTGCCAGTTGTTTTTCTACGGGGACGGATTCGCCCGTCAGTGCAGATTCATCAACTTTCAACTCACGGATCTGTAGTAGCCTTAAATCAGCAGGAACTTTGTCGCCGGGTTGCAATAAAACCACATCGCCCACGGTCAGCTCAGTAGCGGGAATGGAACGGCGTTGACCATTGCGTAACACGGTAGAGGTGACGGTTAAAACGCGACTGAGCGCGTCAATTGCTTTCAGGGCATTGGATTCCTGAATAAACCCGATGATGGTGTTAACCAGTACCACGCCAAAAATTACGCTACTATCCACCCATTCCTCTAAAAATCCAGTGATAGCCGCCGCAATCATCAATATGTAAACCAGCGGTTGGTTGACTTGTTCAAACAATAACCGAAGCGGACTTTTGCTGCGTTGTGGGGTCAGGCGATTAAAACCATATTGATTAAGGCGTTGCAGGGCTTCGGTATCGCTTAGACCTTGCTGACTATCAACCTGTAAGTCTAGCGTTAATGTTTCAGGCGGCAAATTATGCCAATTTTTGTGATTATAATTCATTGTTTATTCGAGATTGGTGTTAATCACACTTAAAGACCCCACTAAGAAAGTCAAATAACCAGAAACGAAAGTCTCAACCTCAAAATCGAAAAAATCAGCTGGCAGGTGATGAGGAAAATCAAGTCTACTTCACGCACCACCGAACAAGCCCCTTAGCCCCGGCAAGCAATATCTATACCATAATAGGCAAAAAATTTTTGCAGTTCTGGTTATCATGACACGATATCTGTTTCACGCTAATTATAGATGATTTGAAAAATTGACTGACCATTTATGACACATTGCCGAATTTCGTTCTGCCATACTCATTGACATAAAGCTGCCGTTGGCGAATGTCTCTTTATGGCACTTAGTTACCAGTCAATGTAAGAATGAATTTTGACTAAATTTTAATATTGCCAGATCAAATCTGAACTTTTACATTTTATTTAATTTAAATAATCCATAACCCCTTTTTTGCTAACTGTCACCCTATTTCTATAATACAAAGAAAATCAACACTGCACTCTTTAGAGGGTTGTTGGCTTGAGCATTTCCTTGTTATCTTTGGATGTAAGGGAAACACTCATGTCAAAAATATAAATTTCATGGCTTAGTTTCTGTATTATTTTTTTTGAAGCGCAATGACTTTATTGCTACATCAATATCGTAAAATATGATCAAGATAAAACTACAGTGCTCTCCACTAATACCAAAAGCTTAACAATAAAAGCCTAACGGAATAAATGAGTAACAGAGTAAAAAGGGGCAAATAGAAATTCCCCTATTATTTATTTAGGTAAAGTGGGCGGGCATAAATACAGTTGTAAAAAAAAAGTATTTCATAGCGTTGTCATAGCGTTGAAGCGAAGGCGGCTTAGGGTAGAGTGGTGGTGGAAAAGTAGCGGTTTGGGTGTAAAAGCAGTCAGTAAAGCAGTAATAGCGACTTGAGTAAGTTAATAGCGGAATAGTTATCTGTAGTGGCGTCTGTGTTCGTTTATTGCAGATTGTTGGTTAGGTTGCCTGTAATAACGCCGTAACGGCCGCAGCGGACAAACTGGGCGTGATCATAGTGAAGAAGTGAACGCGGCTCATTAATACCTGCCATGTGTGCAAGAAATATAATAAAACACTCTTAAAACAGTCATAAAACAACCTGAAGGGTAATTTGACTGTGAAAAACAGAGTAGACGGAATAACAGCCGTAAGGTGAATGTTTGTGTTGTAGTGGTAATTTTTGAACCCTAAAACAGACTTGCCAGCTTGCGTGAATAAGATTGTACGACTGTTGATTACAGCAGTTGAAAATGGCTTGATGATGAGAATTACGTGACCGCTGCCGTGAACTATAGTTATTACTGACAATTGCTAGGTGCTGAACGAAATCCGACAGATAAGTTTTAACTGAGGTGACTCATGGAGCTAGACCGGACAAAATGCTTTAAACAAGGCGGCTATGATCTGACAAACAGTAAAGTGATTGTACAGTTCAGTGATTTGTCAGTGTATGAGTATCAGGGGTTGACGCTAAACCAATGGCTGGAATGGAAAGAGAGTTATCCGCGCGGCAGTTATTTTAATCATCATTACCGCTATTCCGGCCTACAGTTCAAACGCCATAACGCCTGGCCGGACACTCTTTTTTTCACCTTCATTGAATCTTGAAAAACCGTTCATAGCGACATCATTGAGCTGCAACATGCAACAGAATAATCGACTTCCCGTCTGAATAGCGACACTTGTGCCACCCCGCGTCCAGTGATTACAAGCCCAGTCTAAGTCAGCATAAAACCTACCAGCACTTAACAGCGTGCTGAAAGGTTTTACACTTCCAAAGTGGCTCTGCACTAAATTGCTATGACCAGCAAAACAGCGGCAGAAGAGCACTGCCCCTGTTTTTAGTCGCTGCTTAGAATTTCTGTACTGCGACTGTCTCAGTGGGCTCGGATTCTCGCCCACGGCCTCGCTTCGCATTAGGCCATGCTCACCTGACGGTTCGCCCGCCGCCTCCCCCGCCCGCCAAACGGCCCCTCTAGCAGTGCCTTACCCCTCTCGGCATCGATTGAGGTCTTAACCGGCCTTACTTTGTTCCTGCCGGCTCAAAAAACGGGCCGCTTGGCATCGGCGTGTCGCGTCGGTTCTGGCCTTGCGGCCAGGCACGACCCGTGGTTGGTTTACCGCGCTACGCGCGCCAAACCCCAATCGTTCGCAAAATACCGCGCTTGAAGCACTCAAACACTTATCCACATTTGTTGTGGATAACCATGAGGGCAATTCCCTATCCTTAACCGCCATCTTACAAACCACAGGGTCTTGCCTTACATTGTCGTTTTATTGGTCAGCTTGTAAAAATCAAAAACAAAACGCTGCAAAACCAAAGCGTACCCAAAGCGCGTTGCATGAGTTTTAATCTAAATAATTAAATCAAACGAGTACTTTTTTAACTCACTTCGTCTGCGCCTCCCGCTCAAACAAAGGACCGCTCCCCTGCATTAACATGCCAAGATACATAATACGTCGGCATTATACGCAATGTGGGTAGCTGAAAAGCGTGCTACCCACAAGTCGTATAAATCGTATTATGCAAAATGGCATTTGTAATGCTTGTTCGCGGGTTAGCTTTTAATGGTGTTTCCAACCCCAAACCCCAGGTGGCCTTTTCGCTTTCAGCTTCACTGTTTTATAACCTTGCATCCTTGCAAGCCAAACATCCCTGTTTGGGTCGTTTATTAGTTTAGCTAAACTCACTTCCGGCTTCGCCTAGAGCTCAAACAGTGGTTAAGGTTTATTGCTATATAAAAAATACGTTGAGGCAAAAAGCAGGGTAATTTGTATCGATAGCCACTTTGTAAAAGTCTAACTTTACTTTGTGGAAGGCTGAAGTTTTTTATTTTTGCGTTACATGTTACATTTTGTTACACTGTTACATGTAACAAAAGTAATGACTGCAATGGAAAAATTATGACTACCAAGACAACTGCTGATAGAGTGCAAAAACATCGGGCCGGGCTCCGAGCTGCCGGACTACGCCCTGTGCAGATATGGGTTCCAGATACACGGAGTACCGGTTTTGCGGATGAATGCCGCCGTCAATCTCTTGCCCTGCAAGGCGACCCACAAGAAACCGACATGGCAAACTGGCTGGAAGCTGCGGCTGACACCAAGGGGTGGGAATGAGGCGCGGTGATCTGGTAACGATTGTGTTACAAGGCGCTTATGGCAAACCGCGTCCCGCCTTGATTATTCAATCAGATTTATTTTCTGAGCATCCCTCCGTAACCATCATTCCAATCACCAGTGAGTTGCGGGACACACCATTGTTTCGTGTTCCGGTTAGGTATGGCGAAAGTACAGGGCTAAGAAAACCGTCAGAAGTCATGGTAGACAAAGTACAAACCATTCCACGCGAAAAAATAGGGGCAGTGTTTGGACGGTTAGCCGAAGAAGATATGTTGGCCGTTAATCGGGCATTAGCCGTGTTCCTGGGTGTTGTATAAAGATAACCGCCTTGGCTTGTGGTGGTGCAGACGCACCTTCAAACATGCAATGGCAATCCGTCGCAGAAGGTAAAGCAAAAGACAAATGGGAGCGTAAAGGCTGCCAAATCAACCCTGATTCAGGCAGTAACTACAGTTCAGGCATTTACCAAACCGGACCAAAAGGCGGTTGTTACACCTACACTAGCAGCGGTAAAAAGAAATATGTCGCTCATTCGAAGTGCAGTTAGCCATCCTTAACATAACGAAAATCATGCACGCCAAGCCCAATGGTTTGGCGTGCAAATAACTTCAACTAAACTCACTTCCGGCTTCGCCTAGGGCTCAAACAGCGGCATCCTGTTTTATTTTAAACCCACCCATTTACTATCCAACCAATAACCCCTCTAAATTGCCCATAAAACCGTGCTAACAATAACAATATTTGTTACTATCAAATAATAATCGCTAAACCAAAGGTGTTTACGCTATGAACATTTCCCTAAATCCTCACTTTGAAGAACTGGTAAAAGGCAAAGTGCAAAGTGGCCTTTACAACTCGGTAAGCGAAGTCATGCGCGAAGCTTTACGTCTCTTGGAAGAGCGCGATCAGTTGCGTGATTTACGACTTGAAGAATTAAGAAGTGAAATTCAAAAAAGCATAAACAGTGGTGAAGCAACGCCCTTAAACATCGAAGAAATTAAGGCAAGTGGCCGCAAGCGGCTTGCTGCACAACAAATGGCTGGCTAAAATTTAATGCCACGTTTATTAAAACGGCCGGAAGCCAAAAACGATCTTGAAGAAATCTGGTGGTTTATTGCCCAAGACAGCCCCGACAACGCCGATAAATTCCTTGATCGAATTCAGGACAGTTGCCTGGCCTTGGCAGACTTTCCAAGTTGGGCGTTAGTCGGGAAGAACTTAAAGCCGCTTTACGTAGCCAACCCGTAGGCAATTACCTGATCTTCTATTTTCCACTTGCAGATGGTGTTGATATTATCCGCGTTCTTCATAGCTCTAGAGAGATGGCACGCTTATTTTAATGCCAGTAATTGCCAAATTTTTTTGATAAAAAATAGTATCAACCGGGGTATAACTTACACAGTAATACCTCTATAAAAACCTGAAAATAAAGGGGGCTGACCCTGCAGTAGTTCTCTGCACATAAGGTTGATGTCGTCGATGCGATTGTTCACGCCATGGGCAAACAACAAGATTGGGTGTCTTTAGCTTTGATCAGGATATGAGAAAATTTAGTTAAGCGCTTATAACAAAAAAATTAATCCGCCCATAAATCCAATCTGATTGTCCGGCCAATAATAAACAGGATTTGCCCGCTTTTATTAGTACTCCAACCCTAGTTATTCTTTTTTTAAAAGTATTAATTGCCATAACCACCAATAACAATCTTTAACAAATGAGCTAAAAAAATAATTAGCTTATTGACTAATATTTGGGCTAAGATTGCCAATGAACCACATCAAACCGGAGTAGTAATAATGGCAACCGAAGCATTCACTATCAGAGCCGAATCAGAAATCGTTAATAAACTGGATAGCCTAGCCGGATCACTGGACAGATCACGTAATTATCTGGTTAATCAAGCCATAAAAGCCTATCTGCAAGCCAACGCTCCCGCTTGTGACAAAATTAACCAAGGCATAGCCGCAGCAGATCGTGGCGAAGTGATTGCCCATGACGATGTCATGCGTGAAATGGAAGACTTGATCGCAAGCAAAGCTCAAGGTCATGCATGAAAATAGTCTGGTCCGAACCAGCTCGTCAAGATTTACGTGATATTTTTACTTACATAGCCGAAGACAATCC
>CAIVQX010000036.1 GCA_903908165.1 uncultured Methylococcaceae bacterium
AAAAGGTGAATCCATGCGAAAATTGCAATCAGAATTGACGGATGGTGAACACTTAGCGTAAAAATACACCCAACCCAATGCGTGAATAAAGTAGGTGTTCACGATGATAAGAATGGGGGTTCATGATCGTAAGAATACGCAAAAGCTAGATATTAAAAGCACATCTAAATATATCCCCTCATTATTTCGGCAAATTAAATTAAGGAGCGTTAGCTATGTCATTATCTATATCACGATTTTTAAGAACCCTACTTACAAGCTTCGTCCTTGCTTTTTCTTGGGGTAATCTCGCCGAAGCCGTTACACTTCACTTTAAAGAAAGGATCACCCAGTGGGAGCCAATTGATCTAGGGGCCACTGGCTCTTCATTAGTGGATCTGGATGCAGGTAACGGGATCCTTCTA
Organism: uncultured Methylococcaceae bacterium; assembly: GCA_903908165.1. Taxonomy (GTDB): domain Bacteria; phylum Pseudomonadota; class Gammaproteobacteria; order Methylococcales; family Methylomonadaceae; genus Methylobacter_C. Next base: position 405 of record CAIVQX010000036.1, read on the forward strand.
GATCTCAAAGGGAATCCAATTGGCACAATGGATTTTCAGTCCGTTTTGACAAATATTAAAGCCATTTCCGAAAATAGGTGGTTGAATGTGCAGTACAATTTCAGAGATGGCCTTGACTCGATCATCATACAAGGTATTGCAGAACAGCAGTCTGATACCGGGTTACAGACAAAAGATACCCCTTATTACTACGCGATTACAGGTGGCACAGGAAAATATGCTGGAGCAAAAGGCGTATGTAAGGTTGTCAGGGAAACTGATGCAGAGTGGATCAATACTTGTAAGTTTCAGGTTTTGAAGATTAAGTTCTAGTTATTTGGCGACGTTCGTTCTACAGATTATCTGTTTGGATGCAGATAAAAATGATATTCTTGATGATCTTGAAGGTAGTGTAGTAAGGAGGTATACAGGCATACATTTGACCTGTTAATCAGCATCTAATTCTTTCCAGTTCAGCATTCATACTTCCAGCCCATTAATTTATAAAATAATGTGAATAACAATAGGATAAAATTTTATACTGGTAAATCCAATCGCTGTTTTTCAAAAGAACCTGACAAATATTCAACGCTGATTAACATCAACGATGAAAATATAAAAGAAGACTCAAATTAAGAACAGGGGATGATTCGGGGCAATTACACTTCATTTTCTTTCAGACATAAAAAAAGCCTCACACTTTCATGCAAGGCTTTCATTTATATGGCTCCCCCAGACGGGCTCGAATTTTAATGATTTTTATTCTCCATAGGTTTAACTATTGAATTTATGCCGTCTTTCACACCGGCGTAAAAAAACAATCATTTCTGCCGGTTCGCAATTTTCAATTTTCCCTTAGTACTATTTAGTTCTTCATCCACAATTTTTTAGGAAATACATAAATTTAATCAAATACATAGTTTACAGCAAGGAAAAGTCAGCTCAATTTAAAATCAATCGAAACTGACGACATCAATTCCTGTAACAAATGATACAATGTCAAAACCATCCACTTTTAAAATGATTGCTTATCACGGAATTCCCTTTTAAATCAGCTGCTGTGGGAAGCCCGGCATCAGTTTCAAGAGACTCTGACATGATTCTATAGGCATCTTTAACTGCTAAAATTGCTTTATTTCCTTTAGTGGAACCTTCAGCTCTAATAGCCTCTTGATATCTTTGTCCACCCCCACCTTTTAATTCGTTTAAAGCATTACATAAGACACGTTTAGTCAGGGGATGTAATTTCAATCCGTCTAAACTTGTAGTAGCTCCTTGGGGAGGCACTACTGCATCAACTATTTCTTTTAATAGGCTACCAGCCGCCGGCTTGGTGGGATCTCTAACCATACTTGTTTCATTTGACAATGTGTTGCAAACATCATAGTAAGCTTTGACAATTGCTGTCTGAACATCATCTGTTATCGCAGCTGTCCCTCCTGCACCATGTTTGATGAACAAAGTACGCTTCTTTTTAGGTTCATAGCTTCCTGCGACGGATGAAGTTCCCTGTGCAGAAGGCATCAAAGTATCATATAAATTACCAACTCCTTCTGCCCCTGAGTTAATGACATTCCCTGACTTTTTATCCGCCGAATCCGAGCTGTATGGCCCTGAGTCTTTTCTTAGGCTGAATGACTCACTGGTTAAGTTACCGTCTCTACTACCTGCTACTGCAGCTGTTGTCATTGGAATCGCTTTGCGCAACATACCCAATGCATCACTTTTGGATGCTTCCATCAATACACCGCCTCCAGCGACCAACACTGCTCCTAGTACAGTCATCCCACCCCCAGTAAGAACATTACCTGCTATCATCACCAATGTGGCCGTAAAGTTAACTGCTAATTGAGCACTACCTGATCCAGTAATTTCGCGTTTTATCTCTATAATAGTATTAGTTATTGCATCACAGCTACTGGCCACTTCTAGGCGTACAATAGCCATCATATTGTGGGCGATTAATCTGTTAGCTTCCTTTAAACGATCTGTTAAGAAATCCAATCTTTCTTCCATATCAATTAAAGTCATATATGTCAGATGAAACATCACTTGAGTATTTGGATCCTCAACCAAGTGCCCTTTTTCCATGGCTGCTTTGAAAGCTTCAGTCTCTTGTATTTTCATATAAAAATCCTATACATTTAGCTTGCTACGTCAATGAAACAAGTATATCTGCCACTTAAAATTTCTTTCTCATTTTAACTCTATATTACTCATGGTGGCCACCAATATATTATAAAATAATTAATCTTTTGACTTCCCTTCGGTCATAAAACTTAACTGCCATGAGGGCTTATCGTCTCCCCCTACTTTGGCTCATTCACTTTATATCACTGCAAGAAGTTTAAACCTCAATGAGTCTGAATTTGTCAAGATGGCTTTAAAGGAAGTGATCGATCGAATTCAGGGGGATTGACGATAACTCAGCCAAAATACGAATCCCTATATTTGGCGTTAAAGTAAATGAATTAATGGTAGAGAGACCATTAGAGAATTTTGATTATTTTTTGATTTATTATCTAAAGAAGTCCAAGCATTTCCTATTACAACCAGAATGCTTACTGGGACTAAATCGCTGTAAATTTTCTTTCAGGCATAAAAAAAGCCCTAGATTTAACTCTAAGGCTTTCATTTATATGGCTCCCCCGGACGGGCTCGAACCGCCGACCTAATGATTAACAGTCATCCGCTCTATCTATTTTGAAGCCTATAAACTGTCTACTATAACCTCTCCAATGCCACGTATTTAATGACATAGCCACGTTTCTTGACAATGCTATAGTTTTCTCTAAAATACTCAAAACACAACTTAAAGGTTGACCCGGGGTTGACCCGGATTTTAATCATCCGTTCTATTTCACGGAGCACAAAAATGGCAGAAAAAATAAAGTTCACCCAAGGGCGGATCAGAAATCTACCCACTCCTGAATCAGGCCGCGTCGATTATTATGATACCAAGGTTCCAAAGTTAACATGTCGAGTAAGTAGTACTGGCAATAAATCATTTGTTGTACTAAAGAAAAACACATCTGGATCAGTTCAGCGCATTACTTTAGGTAGGTTCCCCGACTGGTCAGTTGATGAGGCTCAAAAAGAGGCTGAGAAAATTATTCCTGAGTTAGCACAAGGCATTAATCACGCCGAGGAGAAGCGTAAACAAAAACTCAGAGGCATGACCTTGCAAGAATTATTAAACAGATATCTAGAGGATAAAACCGACTTAAGGGAAGCCTCTATCTTTGATTACAAGCAAAAAATTAAACAAGGTTTTTCTGACTGGCTGGATAAGCCTATTAATAAAATTACCCGGGAGATGGTCTCAGCTCGTCGCAATCAATTA
>CAIVQX010000037.1 GCA_903908165.1 uncultured Methylococcaceae bacterium
AATTAATCTTAGACTATCCTTTACCGGTAACCTCTTGTATTAATGAAATATCTTTTCGTAATAACTCATTAATCAATGATTGTAAATTAACACCCTTAAGCTTCGCTTTTTCAGCAAACCAGCTCTCTACATCTTGATCTAAGTAAACCGGGATATTTAACTGCACATCAGTGCGATGAGGTCACTGAAGGCCTAGATAGTGATACCGAACTGGATGTTTTTATAGCCCTGGCAAATTTTGCAGGAGATAAAACCGTCATCATGGTGACTCACCGTGAAGCAGGTTTGGGGTTGGTGGATGTTGTTTATGTTTATAGTATGGAGCAAGGTGTTTTGAGTAAGCTTTAATAGTATTAGTGCTTGTTATAATTGGATTACAAAAAACTTATATCGTGGACTTGGTAAGGCTTAAGTTGGTAAATAAACACTTATTCTTAGGAGATTTATTATGACTAAACGTACTCTTTCTTTCCCTATTAATGGAATGCACTGTTCAGGCTGTGAGGCGACTATCGAAACTACTGTACAGGAACTGCAGGGAGTCGAGGTAGTTAAAGCCGATCACATAGCAAAAAAAGTGCAGGTTCGTTTCGATGAGTCCCTCACCTCACCGTCTGCAATCCTTGCCTGTATAGAAAGCAAAGGCTATAGCTATGGAACCCAAATCGAAAAAGTTTCATGGGGCCCACGCTTAAAACAAATCGCGGTATTTTTGGTGCTGCTTGCTTTGGTGGGCACAGTCGCGTTCTGGGGAAAAAGCCTGATGCCTGGATTGATGAAGCAATTCGATGCCCGTTTAGGCTATGGGGTAATCTTCACCGTGGGATTTCTTACCGGATTCCATTGTATCGGCATGTGCGGCGGTTTTGTGATGAATTACACCCAGGGCGTGCAAGGACGCGGACGGAAAGCAGTATTTTTTGCCCATTTGTCCTACGCGCTTGGCAAAAATATCTCCTATGCCTTGCTCGGTGCGGGATTCGGCGCTTTAGGCGCCGTTCTCACTATTACGCCCCATATGCGTGGCATTGCCGCGCTCGTGGCAGGTGTTTTTTTAGTGCTGTTTGGCTTGAATATGCTCAAACTGTTTCCAAAATTTCGGCTTCCATCTCTGCGTACCAAATCAGGATCGATCACGCAACGTATCTATCGGGATATCAAACCCAGGCGCAATCCCTTCAGTGTCGGTTTTTTGAGCGGCTTTTTACTCGGATGCGGCCCGTTACAGGCCATGTATATGATGGCGCTCGGTGTCGCCGATCCACTAAAAGGAGCACTGTTACTGCTGTGCTTTGGCACCGGTACCCTGATTCCTTTGGTGACCTTCGGTATATTCGCCAGCGCCTTGAGCGGCAAGACCCAAAATCAATTAATGGCCGTGTCCGGTATTCTGGTTATTCTGATGGGGCTGATGATGACAGACCGCGGACTAAAGATGACACAGTCCGGTTATAACTTCGAGGCTATTGTTGAACGCTTTTCCACGCCGCATGCCGAAGATTCCGCCATCATGCGGTGATGCCCCCTAAACAATCTATCATCTCAAGCATTAGGTCATATTTTGTAGATTATTGAGGTATCAAGATGAACAAGTATTTAGTGATGGTTAGCCTTACAGCAGTGCTGGCGATGTGCGGCGAAAAAAGCGCACAGGCCCAGGTTCCGAAAAAAGTCCCTAAAGCGGCAGAACAGGCTCGAACCACCCTGGCAGCCGAACCTGTTCCCCCGGTTGACAAGGCGGCACTGGCTGAACAAGCCAAGGCCGCTGTGCAAGCCTTGGGTGGTGCGTTGAAAGCCAAGCTCGAAGCGGCCATGAGGACGGGTGGTCCATTGGCAGCCTTGAGCATCTGCCAGATCAAAGCCCCGGAACTCGCTAAAGCTATATCCGACGAACAAGGCATGGCAGTCAAGCGTGTTAGCCTGAAAAACCGCAACCCGGTAATGGGTGCGGCAAATGAATGGCAGACCATAGTTCTCAATGACTTCGAGACCCGCAAGACTAACGGTGAAGACCCTGCAACTCTGGCTTATGCCGAAGTGGTGGATCACGAATTCAGGTTCATGAAAGCCATCCCGACGGCAGCAGTCTGCCTTGGGTGCCACGGCACTAATCTGCCCCCGGCTTTGACTGCCAAGCTGACTGAACTCTACCCGCAAGACCAAACTGTTGGCTATAAGGAAGGTGACTTGCGCGGTGCGTTTGTGGTCGTGAAAAATCTGACGCAATAATAATCTGTAGAGGGATATCGATGCGATCGATTAAAATCAAACTTCCACGTTTAGTATTGGCGTTCTGGCTGGTTTTTGCCGCTACCTTCTGCGGTCTTGCCGAGGGCGCTGAACGCCCGCTTGACGTTTATCTTTTTTGGGCAGAGGGGTGCCCGCATTGCTCAAATGAAATTGACTTTATTCGGCAATGGACAGGCAAAGAACCACAAGTGCGTATAAAGTATTTGGAAGTGACCCGAACACCCGCGAACCGGAAAGTTTTTGCTGCCGTGATCCGGCATTTCGGCATACAACGGCCGGGAGTTCCATTGACGGTGGTCGGAGAACACTTTTTTGAAGGCTATCATAATGAAGCGACGACCGGTGCCGAAATCAAAAAAGCCGTGGGAGGGTGCTTGCAGTTTTCCTGCCGTGACGTAGTGCTTCCTCTGCTAACTGTTGAGGAGGAGGCGTTGCCTCAACCTCGCAACCGAGTGTCCGAAGTGCCGAAAGTATTGAACCTGCCGGTAGTTGGCGAAATGTCGCTTGCTCACGTATCGCTGCCGGTGCTGACGATTATGCTGGCGGCTATAGACGGCTTTAATCCCTGTGCAATGTGGACATTGGTATTTCTTATTAGCCTGCTGGTTGGTTTGCGCGACCGTTTTCGCATGTGGGTGTTGGGCAGTATTTTTATCGGCGCTTCAGCGGCCGTGTATTACTTGTTTATGGCTGCCTGGCTTAATGTGCTGCTATTTCTCGGTATGCTATTTGGGATACGCCTTTTGGTCGGGTTTCTGGCGCTAGGTGGTGGCGGTTATTACCTGCATGAATATTTTGTCAATCCCGAAGCAATTTGCAAAGTTACAGCGCCTAGTGCCCGGCGGCGGGTCATGGAACAATTGCGATCCTTGGCTGGCGAGCGCAGTTTTGTGCTGGCTGCCTCAGGCATTGTGCTGCTCGCCTTTGTGGTCAATCTGGTGGAACTGATCTGTTCCGCCGGGATACCCGCCGTTTATACCCAGGTGTTGGTCTGTATATTCTGGTGTTCATGCTGGACGACCTGTTCGTATTTTTTGTCGCGATGAAAACTTTGCAGGTCACAGGACTCACCGGCGCTTATGTGCGCCATGCCCACGCGATCGGCGGTGCAGTTTTGATCATCATTGGCCTCATGTTGTTATTCAAACCCGAATGGCTGTCGTTTGCGGTTTAGAAAGACTTTATCCGGTTTTTTGTTCCAAAAACCGGATAATCAATACACCAACATAAGAATCTGAAAGGAGGGGGAGTATGCTTGTATTTGGACCGGTACCGTCAAGACGTCTGGGGCGCAGTTTGGGTATTAATAATATACAGCCGAAACACTGTTCCTATTCCTGTTTGTATTGCCACGGCAAAACAGTTCTCTATAATTTTACGTTGTAGATCAATGAAATATAACTAGTTCTGGATAAAGCTGTTCTTTTCAGATATAAATCATCCTGAAATATTTAACCAATAATAGGGGACGTACCACGATTAGAAAGGGTTGGTAATCAATGAGGTCCAATTAAGTTGATTTAAGCCGGTAAGTCTCTTAAATATTAACTGAGGTGATTAATCTCCCTTGTTTGCAGTAGAGAATTAATCTTAGACTATCCTTTACCGGTAACCTCTTGTATTAATGAAATATCTTTTCGTAATAACTCATTAATCAATGATTGTAAATTAACACCCTTAAGCTTCGCTTTTTCAGCAAACCAGCTCTCTACATCTTGA
>CAIVQX010000038.1 GCA_903908165.1 uncultured Methylococcaceae bacterium
GCGTTCATGATTTCTTGAACCTGGTTAAACGCTTGATCTCTCATGTGTACTCTATGTTTCATTTGGATCTCCTTTTTTTAGTTTTGGTAAGTTTATCGCAAATAATCTGGAATGCAAGAAAAAAGAGAACAAAAAGAGAACAAATAAGTTGTTTGTTTTTGGTCTATTTAAACTATTTTCATTTATCTGTTGAGTGTTGTTTGAGCCTGATAAATGACTCCTGGTATTAAGACGGTTAAACTCATTAGTGGTATATCCTTGACCCTATTAATGCCAATACTGCGAAAAGAGTGATGCAGGAAGCCATAATGTTCATGGTGCCTATACGCTGGCTATTTTTAATTAAGTAGCGCATGAGATTTAATGATTCGTCCACTTGGGATGTAAACCTTAAAAGCAGTTCTTTTGTACCCGCCTGCATCAATTGATCCATCGCTACTTTACTGCTCTCGAGAGAGAGATTTAGAATGCGTTCTGCTTTTTCCTTGGTGTCAGCGCTCCATCGGATTGATATAGTTTCGAGTTCTTCTTTATACTGGTCCAACATAGCTTGTTGGGCTTTTTGGTTGTCTTGTAGCAATCTGTTATTGAGTGTTTGCAGTATTAATATGGGATCGTCTCGGCCTAAGGCTATACCGTGCTTTGCAGCAATTTCTTTAATTAATTCACCGAGCGCATGATCATCGTTCATTAGAGTACGACAGCATTGTCCATTTGTTCAAATAACTGTTTTTTTATGATAGTCAGTCGTTGCCGGGTCATAATAGTGAGCGCAGGATTAGCAATGGCTTCATCAAATGTTAAGCGCTCTTGCAACATATCGGCTAAGTCACGGCCATAAGTTTCTTTTTTCAGCGTAGGCATTTTTATAATCGCTGAGACTCTATTTTTATGGGTCGTGTAGGCCTTCATTTGTTCAAAGCTTTTGCCATCGCTTTCAATAGCCCCCCAATAAGGATTAAGCCAAACAATAAAAGTGGTTGCTTGGGAGAATTGTGTAACGAGTTGGGAGAAGCCGTTCAGGGTGTCTGTTAACGCTTGGCTACCGGTGATAACGGTATGTATGACTAATTCATGACCCAGTTCTTGTAACAAGGAGGGGACATGATTGCTATTGAGGTAGTGAGATAACGGGACAAATGAACTGGCACCGTTATCGATGATGACATCATTAATTGCTGGTGCAATTAATTCCACTAGTGCATCAAAATTCCTGGGGTTGATTTCCTCGTTCTCCATAATTTGTAGACGTTTAACCTGTAACTTCTCGAAACCATGAAAGGTCGCATTAACCGGATCTGTGTCTATACAAAGTGGATGTTGGCCAGCATTCTTCTTGTATTGGGCAAGTAGGGCAGCTATTAGGGACTTACCGACACCGCCTTTGCCTTGCAAAATCATGTGTATTTTTGCCATTAGATTAAATCCTCTTTGTTTGCGATGGGGTTGAATATAAAACCTGGTAACTCGTGGGAGTTATTATTGGTGATTTTTGCGTTAGGGTTGGTCACTTTTTGTTCTAGAGGTGACGTGGCATTTTGAATAGACGTGCTCGCTAAGGATTTTGGTTTTAAAATTAATTCATTCGCATAGTTAACGAAGGTCTGGTAACTAAAGGCTATTTTGTTTTGGCTATGTAGCGTGCGATAAATTTGCTTTAGAGCCCAACCATCTATCATCGCTTCTTTGATATCTTCTCTTAATGCCAGAAATGCCGATCGATTTTTAATACCGGCCACCTGTTGCGTTCTCTTTAATTCTGCTTCGGCAATCAGTTTCGTCAGTTTTTTTGAC
>CAIVQX010000039.1 GCA_903908165.1 uncultured Methylococcaceae bacterium
CGAGTGACGATGACTTTAGGTTTGCTCATAGAGTATCCCCATCCTAATTTTAACTTAAAGATATTTATTGGCTGTATTGGCGCTGTATGGCAACCCAGGTAGATTATCTGGGTTGCTTATAGCCCGTACAGTTTATTTTGCAGTTGCTCGATAATATTCGATAGCCGCAGCGACACCACTGCCAGGTTTTATATCAAAACCACAGTCTAGTAAAGCCATTTCAACGCCAGCAATAGCTCCCAGCATAGAAACGTCGTTCATATCACCAACATGGCCAATACGGAAGGCTTTGCCAGCAAGTTCAGAAAGGCCTGCACCTAAAGAAATATTGTATTTGCTAAAGGCCGTGCTGATAACAGTACGAGCGTCTTTGTCTTCGGGGACAATAATAGCTGTGACGGTATCTGATTCAAAGCCTGGTTCTGCACATATTGTTAAGCCCCATGCTGCTACCGCTTTACGAGTGCCTTCGGCCAAACGAAAGTGGCGTGCGTAAACATTTTCTAGACCTTCTTCCAGGAGCATATCCAATGCTTTGCGTAGACCATATAAAATCGGTAGGGCTGGTGTATAGGGTGTATAGCCATCTTTGTTGGTTGCTATTTGATCTCTTAGATCTAGGAAGCAACGAGGATAGGTCGAGGTTTCAGTTGCTTTTAATGCTTTTTGGCTAAATGCTAAAAATGCACCGCCGGCAGGCATCATAAAGCCTTTTTGAGAGCCACTAATGGCACCATCAACAGCCCATTCCTCCATGCGAAAATCAAGGCTGGCAATAGAGCTTACACCATCAACAAACAATAGTGCAGGGTGGTTTGCTGCATTCATTGCTTTACGAACACCGCCAATGTCACTTCTAACACCGGTTGCGGTTTCATTGTGCGTTGCTAAAACAGCTTTAATTTCGTGATGCGTATCTTCTTTTAAGCGTGCTTCTAATTTGTCGAGTGGAATTCCTTTGCCCCAGGTTTCTTGGTGAATTTCGACATCAAAACCGAGTCGTTTGCACATTTCAGCCCATAAATGACTGAATTGACCGAAGCGGTATATCAGTACTTTATCACCTGGATTTAACGTGTTTGTGAGGGCAATTTCCCAGCCGGCCGTTCCTGTAGCAGGAAATACAAAAGCTTGACCGGACTCGGTTCTGAATATTTTTTTCAGGTCTTGCAATAAGGGGGTTAGTAGCTTTGGAAAAATAGGTGAGCGATGATCTTCCATAGTAATGTGCATCGCATTCAGGATTTCGTTAGGCACGTTGGTAGGGCCTGGAATATATAGGTGGTTACGACCAGCCATGTTATTGCCTCTTGATTTAGGTGGTTGAATTATAAATCTGGACTTAGTGGGTTACGTTAAATACCCAAAAAACTGGCAATGATGACATAGGCAACAGTAATCAGCAAGATTTGATTATGATTTTAAGCTAAAAAGTATGCGTTAATAATTGACTTTGGTTGCGCTAAAAGTAGAATGGGTGATTTATTTGTTTCTGGGAGCACCTTTGGTGCGAAATAGAGGAAACAATAATGTATTGATACTTTACAGTAATTGAATTAGGAATGATTAAATGAGCCACACTTTATATACAGCGTCAGTTCAACGTGTTCAGCGTTGTGAGTTAGCGGTTCCCGGATCTAGTCCGGAGATGTTTGAGAAGGCGATGAAAAGTGGCGCAGACTTTATTTTTCTTGATCTTGAAGATGCAGTCGCGCCAGACGATAAATTACGGGCACGAAAAAATATTATTGAAGCTATTAATGATATGGATTGGAAAGGCCATGGCGTTACCATTTCCGTTCGAATTAATGGGTTGGACACACAATATATGGTCAGGGACGTAGTTGATCTGGTTGAACAATGTGGTGCAAAACTGGATACGGTTTTGATTCCTAAGGTCGGTGTTTATGCTGATGTGTATATGGTTGAAGCGATGCTTAATCAATTGGAAATGCAACAAGGTCTGAAAAATAAAATAGGTATAGAGGCATTAATTGAGACTGCATTAGGCATGGCAAATGTTGAAGATATTGCGCGTTGCGGTGCGTCAGGTCGTCTTGAGGCCATGCATTTTGGGGTTGCTGATTATGCAGCAAGTAATCGCGCAAGAACGACTAATATCGGTGGTCTAAATCCAGATTATCCAGGAGATCAATGGCATGCAGCTATTAGTCGTATGACAGTCGCTTGCCGTGCTTTTGGGTTACGTCCAATCGACGGACCTTTCGGAGATTTTAAAGACCCTGATGGTTACAAGTTAGCAGCAAGACGCGCGGCGGCTTTAGGTTGCGAGGGAAAATGGGCCATTCATCCTTCGCAAGTTGAATTAGCCAACGAAATCTTTACCCCACCTGCTGCTGAAGTTGAAAAAGCAAAGCGTATTTTAATAGCATTAAAAGAAGCTGCGGCACAAGGGAAAGGTGCTGCAGCTTTAGATGGTCGACTAATAGATGCGGCTTCAGAAAAAATGGCTACTAATGTAGTAAAAGCGGCTGAGGCAATTGCCGCAAAAACTAAATGAGGCTAGCAGGTGCAATACAAGCAATTGTTTTGAACACATTTGCTTTATCATTTTGATTTAAAAACTAACAAGGGAGATGCTATGGATATTCATGAGTATCAAGCAAAAGACATATTAAGCGGTTATGGGATTAAAATCGCAGAAGGTGGTCTGGCTTATAGTCCAGAAGATGCGGTGCAGAGAGCGCGTGAAATTGGTGGGCATGTTTGGGCAGTAAAAGCACAAATTCATTCAGGTGCAAGAGGAAAGGCAGGTGGCATTAAAATCTGTAAAACGCATGATGAAGTTGAAGCAGCTGCTGACTATTTGTTGGGTAGAAGACTGGTTACTCATCAAACTGGCCCAGTAGGTAAGGTTTGCTCAAGGTTATATATTGAGGCTGGTACTGATATTGTCAAGGAGTTGTATTTTTGTTTTTTGGTTGATCGAAGCTCTGAACGGATTGTGATGGTTGGATCTGCTCAAGGCGGTATGGAGATTGAGGAGTTAGCGGTCAATAATCCAGATGCCATTACCAAGATTTATATTGAACCTGCTGTTGGTTTGCAAGATTATCAGGCTCGCGAGATGGCTTTTGCCTTGGGTTTGGATGCTGAAATAATGAGCCATGCCGTTAAAACCATTAAAGGCTGTTATCGGGCTTTACGTGCTTTAGATGTTAGCATGTTAGAAATAAATCCTTTGGTTGTTACCCGTAGTGGAGAGTTGGTTGCATTGGATGCAAAAATGGGGTTTGATGATAACGCTCTGTTTCGACAATTAAAAATATCAGAATTGCGAGATAAAACACAAGAAGATCCCCGCGAAATGGCAGCCGCAGATCGCGGTTTAAGTTATGTTGGTTTGGATGGCGATATTGGCTGTATGATTAATGGCGCAGGTTTGGCAATGGCCACGATGGACATGATTAAATTAGCGGGAGGAGAGCCTGCTAATTTTTTGGATGTTGGTGGTGGTGCTTCAGCTGAACGTACCGAAAAGGCTTTTCGGTTGGTATTAGCCGATAAGGGTGTTAAGGCAATGTTGGTTAATATTTTTGCAGGTATCAATCGGTGCGATTGGATTGCTGAAGGTGTGGTTCAGGCGGTTAGAAAAATTGACATGAAGGTGCCTTTAATTGTTCGTTTGTCGGGGACTAACGTAGAAGAAGGTCGTCGTATCATCGCAGAAAGCGGGTTGCCAATCATTACTGCTGATACCTTGGCGGAAGCAGCTGAAAAAGCGGTTCAAGCCCGCAATGAAGTGGTTGCAAAAGAAGCAGCCTTGGAGAAATAGATGGCTATTTTTATTAACGAAACTACGCGAATTATCGTTCAAGGTTTTACCGGAAAAATTGGTTCATTTCACGCTCAGGATATGATCAATTATGGATCAAAAGTGGTTGGTGGAATTACCCCTGGTAAAGGTGGTCAGATCCATTTGGGTCTGCCGGTCTTTAATACTGTAAAAGAAGCTGTACAACAAGCTGGAGCAGAAGCTAGTATCATCTTTGTACCGCCTGCTTTCGCAGCTGATTCAATCATGGAAGCAGCAGATGCTGGCATAAAATATTGTGTGGCGATCACCGATGGCATTCCTACTCAGGATATGATGACGGTAAAAAATTTCTTACGTCGTTTTTCGGAAAAAGAACGCATGGTACTTACCGGTCCAAATTGTGCTGGTACAATTAGTCCTGGTCGGGCTATGCTTGGTATTATGCCGGGACATATTTACAAGCAAGGCAATGTTGGAATCGTAGGTCGATCCGGTACATTAGGTTATGAAGCTGCTGATCAAATGAAGCGCTTGGGTATTGGTGTTTCTACATCAGTGGGTATTGGTGGAGACCCTATCAATGGCAGTTCTCATAGGGATATTTTGGAGAAATTTGAACAAGACTCTGAAACCAAAGTTGTCTTAATGATAGGCGAAATTGGTGGTCCTCAAGAAGTTGAAGCTGGATTTTTTTCTAAGGAGTATATGAGTAAACCTGTTATTGCTTATATTGCTGGCTTAACTGCACCTGAAGGTCGACGCATGGGTCATGCCGGTGCAATTATTTCTTCAGCGGGTGAAGGTGCCGCTGAGAAAGTTGCGATGCTACGGGAATTGGGGGTAACTATCTGTCCGACTCCAGCAGCAATGGGTGAAACTGTCGCTGCTGTTTTAGCAAAGATTTAGTGCATTGGTATCAGTTTAAATATAAGGTTAAATGACTTTTCGTTTAACCTTGTAGCAATCCTGGTCTCGTACTATCCTGTTTCAGAACAGGGGGGTATATGCAAAAATCAGAGACTGATCAGAAAAATAAAAATATCATATCACCATCTAGTTTGATAGGTGTTTGCCCGCGATGTGGCGTTGGCCATACCAGAAGGTCATCAACAAAGACGATTGATGGAGTGTTAAAGATTTTCTTTTACAAGTTCTATCGTTGTCAGGCATGTCGTTTCCGTTTTAAGCAATTAAATTCTCTACGTGTGATTTGGTTTGCCGGTTTAGCTGTTTTTTTTATTCCGGTTTTTGGTGCCATTTGGGTCGCTTCTAATGAGCAACCAAGAACTGTGAGTTTTACTGAAACTAGTTCTCAGGATACAGTTAAGGATCTCGCTGAAAAAGGTGATCCTGATGCCGAGTTTAAAATGGGTTTACGTCACACCTCCATTGTCAGAGGAGTAAAGAACGATAGGATTGCAGTTAAGTGGTTCGAAAAAGCGGCTCGCCATGACCACTTTGAAGCGCAGTATCGTTTTGGATCGGCATTGTTAAATGGACAAGGCGTGGTTCAGGATTATAAGGCCGCTTTTTATTGGTTGGAAAAGGCTGCTCGGCAAGGAAGTGCAAAAGCTCAGTTTGATCTTGGCGACATGTATTATTCGGGCATTTCCATTAATAAAGATATTCAACTGGCTTATCTATGGTTTAATCTGGCGGCAGCACAGGGTATAGAAAAAGCAGTTTCACTTCGCGACATTGTAGTGAAGTTACTCACATATGATCAAATAGCTATCTTACAGCAAGAGGCTGGACACATCAGTAGTGGTTATCGTTTATTATCTGTCTTAGATAAGTCAAGGGTTGAAATGAATGAATTAGCGCTGAACGATGAAGATCGTGCTTTAGTCATTGAACCTATACCGATTGATAAGAAGCCGATTATAAAATCACTTGTTCCCACTATAAAGCGTTGGTGGAAGGATAATCTCTAATAGACTTTGAGTTTTAAAAACGCAGGGATTTTTTTTGTAAATAACGTCTTAATAAGTCTAATGTAAATAAGGCCGCATGATTTTGTTTTCGCTTAATGGGTCCACCAATAGAATGACTTGCTTGATAAAAACCATCTTTATTGAGTAGGAAATTATAGATCATGATGGGCTTGTTTTTATTATGTAAGGTTTCAATGTCACCAGTATAGAGTTGAATAAGAACATGATCTGCTTGACTGGAGTTTTGTAAATTCACAGCCATTTGTTTCGCTAGAGCTGTTAAATAATTAGTATCGACTGTAAGCAAAGTGTTTTGTCCTAATTTAGCTATTAATTTGTCGTAGCTTGCCCTTAGTAGCCATTCGTAACTCACGCATTTAGAAGCAAGTAGTCCATGACTCGCTGTTTCTATAACAGCTAAAGTAAAATTTCTATCTGTCATCAATTTATCAATTTCAAAAACCAGATCACCTGTTATTTCATCTAAGCCATCAATAGCAAAAACATAATCACCTAATTTGTCGATAAATTGTGATAATAATGTTGTCATTGATGTTTTTGGATACGTATAGGGAAATAATAGCTTGGTCTGTACATCCTCTATTCCTGCTCGAAAGCCTAATTCAATCTCTGTTGGTATTTCGATTGAGTTAATACGTTCTTGAATGACTGATTCGCCCAAACCAAAGGTTTTTATGGAGACCAGTTGCTTGGGGTGTAATAAAAAGCGATTATAAATAGCGGGGAGAACACTTTCTTGAAATAAGTTCATCATTTCGTTGGGTACACCGGGTAAAAAAACAAACCAACAGTGATGTATAACTAAACTAAAGCCGGGCGCAGTTCCCCATTCGTTATTTATGCGTTCAGCACCCTTTGGAAGCATGGCTTGCTTTTTGTTTGTTTCCGGCATCGCTTTGTTTCTACGCGAAAAGTAAAGACTAATTTGTTTATACGCAATCTCATCAAATTCTAATGGAATATTAAAGGCGAGGGATACTGCTTCTGCGGTTAAGTCATCAATGGTGGGGCCTAAGCCACCGGTGCAAATACAACAATCGGCGCGTATTGATATGTTTTGTAGTAATTCGACAAGGTCATTAATTTTATCGCCTACAGCGGTATGGCGGGTTACTGTGAAGCCACAATTAACAGCACGTTGTGACAACCAGGCGGCATTAGTATCAACGGATTGTCCGGATACTATTTCTTCACCTTGAGAAAATATTTCCAATCTTGGATTCATTTTAAAAACTCATTAATTAGTACGCCATACCAAAATGGTAAGGTGATTATACTTATTAAGGTTGTTGTTATGACGGCCATGGCATAAAGAGCGCTATCCAGTCGATAGCGATCACAAAAAACAATGCCTAAAATCATACTTGGCATTGCTAGATCCAGCACAGCTGCAGCTTTATACTTATCATCCATAGCTAAATAACTCACTAGAAAAGTTGCGCACAAAGGCATTAAAATCATTTTTATTACAATAACAGGTAAAACATAAGGTATGTTGCTTGTAATAACGGCTCTCCAATTTAATGCCAATCCTATCGAGAATAGCATTAATGGTGAGACGGCAGCGGATAGCTTTTGTAGTACACCTAAGAGCCATGTTGGAGCAGCAATTGCATTTAAGTTTAAGATGATAGCAATAGCAGCAGCCCAAAACGGTGGGGCATTAAGAAATGATAGTGCCGATTTCGGGTTTGCTGAGTTATCTTCACCATAATGGCGGGCAATCATTATGCCCAAAGTAAACACAATCGATGCGGCGGCAAACAGGTCTAACTGAATAACGACAGAGCGCGTCCAGTCCCCAAAAGTTTGATCTAAAATGGGCAGGCCTAAATAAGTGACATTGGGTATTGCTGCTAGTACTATTGCCCCCAAGCGTTTTTCTTCGAAATTAAAAAGCCTGCCGACCGACCAAGTGCATAGCATAGCAAGCAAAATGCAACTAACACCTAATAGCATATAATGAAATGAAATTAGGCCTATATTAGCTACCCACAATACATCTAAAATCATGGCGGGTAATAATAAATAGTAGACTAAAGTGGTTAATGCCAATCTGGTTTGCGCCGCTGTTTGTCCTGCAGGTTTTATAAATTGCCAAGCAACTCCGCAGGTCATTATTAAAGTCATTTGGATTAACGTAGAGTTCATAAATTAAATTTTATAGACGATTCGCTGATTTTAACATTCACTGTTAAAACAAGTTACGGTAATATATGCCTGATAAAAGAGATAACTGTATATTCTCGTTGATTATAATATCTGGCTTTTACAGAGTATTGATTAAATTTTTTGTGAATATTGGTTAAGCGTATTAATTTAGGAGTTATCGTATGCGTTCATTTTTGCGGTATTTGCAGTTAGGCTTTGTAGCCATATTGTTGGGATGTGCTAATGCTGATGTTGAATCAATCGATTCCATTTCTCCCAAAGAAGCTTCTGTGATGACCTCTGAGCAAAAAGCAGTCATTATTGATGTTCGTGAAGATAGTGAATGGAATGAGCAGCATATTCCTGGAGCAATTCATATTCCTTTAGCACAGTTAAATGATCGTTTATTGGAGCTTGAGCAATATAAACAGAGTCCTGTTATAACACAATGTAAAGCGGGTGGGCGTTCTGCAAAAGCTTTTGATGTTTTAAAGTTAGCAGGATTCTCTAAAGTTTATAATATGGATGGAGGAATAATGGCTTGGGAAAAAGCAGGTTTACAAACACAATAATATCCCTAGTAGTTTTAAAAAATATTTTTCACTTTAATTTCAAAATCTTATGTTACTTCAATCTATCAAAACCATTCCTGTCCGCGAGCGTTTGATTATGGCATTGGATGTTCCTAGTATTCCCGAAGCACAGGCTTTGGTAGATGAACTGGGTGAGTCAGTAGTCTTTTATAAGGTTGGCATGGAGTTATTTATGTCGGGGGACTATTTTGGTTTTATTGAATGGCTTAAGCAACATAATAAAAAAGTATTTGTTGATCTAAAATTTTTTGATGTTCCTGCAACTGTGGGTCGAGCTATAAAAGCATTAAGTAATAAAGGTGTTGATCTTGCGACTATCCATGGCAATGATGCCATTATGGAGGCTGCAGTTAAAGAAAAAGGTGATCTTAAAATATTAGCTGTTACAGCTTTAACCAGTTTGGATCGTGGTGATCTTGATGATCTTGGTTTTATGTGCGACGTACGCGAATTGGTATTATCTCGAGCGAAACGAGCTTTACAAATAGGATGTGATGGGATTGTTTCCTCAGGACTTGAGGTTTCTATGCTTAGGGAGGAGCTTGGCAATAAATTGTTGGTAATTACTCCGGGTATTAGGCCCGTTGATAATCGTGAAGATGATGATCAAAAGCGAGTAGTAAGCGTAGAAATGGCTTTTCAGAATGGTGCTGATTATATTGTTGTAGGGCGACCAATTCGTGATGCTGATAATCGTAAGGAGATGGCTGAAAAAATTCAGGGACAGATTTTGGCGCAATTTACACATCTTTAATTAGTTATATAAGTTATAAGGCATAAAGCCTACCCCCCCCTGATTGTCTTTTCTCCCTTGAGCTTTTTATCTATTTATGACATTTGATCCTGCTTTTACATCTTCTTATCTAGTTGCTTTTGTAATGGGTTTGTTCAGTAGTATGCACTGCATAGGGATGTGTGGTTCAATTATTGGAACATTAACGCTAAGTCTTAGTCCGGATATACGCAATAGTAAAAAAAGACTATTACCTTTTGTGTTTAATTATAATTTTGGTCGGATTACCAGTTATACAATTGCGGGTTTATTAGCAGGTACTATTGAGGCTTTATTGACTATGCATTTGGGTGAAACTCATGGGCACAGGTTTTTACAGATACTTTCAGCCGTTATCATGGCCAGTGCGGGTTTATACATAGCGGGCTGGTTTCCTCGCTTTGCATATATTGAAAAAACTGGAATGTTTTTGTGGAAAAAAATAGAACCATACGGTCGCAAACTTATTCCTGTAAAAAACCTGAAACAAGCTTATTTTTTTGGGATGATCTGGGGCTGGTTGCCTTGCGGGCTTGTCTATTCTGCTTTGGCACTTGCTGCAACAGCAGGTGATGTAAGTAAAAGTGGGTTGACTATGCTTGCATTTGGTTTGGGTACGTTACCCGCCGTTATTGGCGTAGGTATCATGACTCAATTACTAACACGGTTATCAAGAATAAAACGTTTCAAAGAGGCTGTTGGTTTGCTTATGATTGTTCTTGCACTATTTGCGGCTTTACCTTGGCTCAATCCGATGGCTGTAACTTCCCACATGGTAGTTCATTAAATAGTTCCTATGACCCATTTTTCGTCAATTATTGGACAGTCCCCTTCATTGGATTCTTTAATTCGCAGTGCTAGTATGGTTGCCGCCACAGATGTAACGGTGTTGCTTAAAGGTGAAACGGGTACCGGAAAAGAGGTATTTGCCAAAGCCATTCAAAAAGGGAGTGCACGTGCAGATAAAGTTTTTATTACCTTGAACTGTGCAGCATTACCAGAGCATTTAATCGAATCTGAATTATTTGGTCATAAAAAAGGTTCTTTTACGGGAGCAACTTCAAATAAACCGGGAATTTTTCAAGCAGCTGATGGGGGTACTTTATTCCTTGATGAAATTAATTCTCTTCCCGTTTCTATTCAGGCAAAATTATTACGTTTCTTGGAGTCTGGAGAGTGCCTTTCTGTTGGGGAAACTAAGCCTTATACTGTTAATGTTCGTATTATCGCAGCGACTAACGCTGATCTTACTAAGCAAGTTGAATTAGGACAATTTAGACGGGACTTATACTATCGACTTGATGTAGTGCCTTTAGAGCTCCCACCATTGGCACAGCGAACAGAGGATATCGAACATCTCATTGCTCACTTTTTGAATATGATGGTAGAAACACATTCAATTGAGTTGCCAAAATTTAGCAAACAAGCGATAACTGTTCTTAAGGGCTATTCATGGCCAGGGAATATAAGAGAGTTACGTAATTTGTGTGAAAGACTCAGCATTTTATTCTCGGGAAGAATGATTGATTCGCTTGATCTTCCTAGTGAGTTCTTTAATCAAGACCAAGGAATTAAGGTCGCAACGTTCACTTTGCCAGAAAATGGTTTGCAACTAGATAGGTTAGAAGCAGATTTGATTAATCAAGCTCTGAGTCGAACCAAAGGGAATCGTAGTAAGTCAGCTAAATTATTAGGCCTCTCTAGAGATACTTTGCTGTACCGAATGCAAAAGTACGGGTTTAATGCGAAAGACAAACTCCTCGATGGGGAAAGTGAATAATCTTATTTTCTAATCAAGTAACCCTTTGCCGAGCTTGTCTCATAAGGTGCTTTAAATCTTTAACAGTCTGCGCTAAACCTGAAAATAAGGCTTGAGCAATAATGGAGTGGCCGATATTAAGTTCTATTATTTCTGGTATGGCACATATTTTTTCAACATTATAGAAATGCAAGCCGTGGCCTGCGTTGACTTGTAATCCAGCACTATTAGCATAATAGGCTGCTTGCCGGATGCGAAACAGTTCTTTGGCCTGTTGTTCAGAATTTTTTGCTTCGGCATAACAACCTGTGTGCAATTCAATAACAGGTGCTCCGGCTTTTACAGCCGCATCGATTTGTCTTTCATCAGGATCAATAAAAAGAGATACCGTAATACCTGCGCTTTTTAAGGCATCACAAGCCCATTGTATACGATTAGGATTGATAGCTATGTCCAGTCCACCTTCAGTTGTTAATTCTTCACGTTTTTCAGGTACCAGGCAGCAAGCATAAGGAGACACTTTGACAGCGAGAGCAATCATCTCATCAGTTACTGCCATTTCCATATTAAGCCGTGTATGCAGCATATCTTTTAATTGAAAAATATCCCTATCCTGGATGTGTCGGCGGTCTTCTCGCAAATGGGCGGTGATCCCATCTGCACCTGCTTGTTCAGCAACTAATGCAGCTTGAACAGGTTCTGGATAAAGTGTGCCTCTGGCTTGTCTCAGAGTAGCAACGTGGTCAATATTTACGCCCAATAACATAGGTTTGTTGTTCATTTCTATAGGTGATGCATAATTTGGTTAATGACAGTTCGACTTTTTAGTGGCTTACCTTGCAAATAAACCGAAATAACGGCTCTCATTAGTATTTTTGCCTCGTGGAGAGTTTGAGAGTCATTTAAAGCTCTTGATTTTAATGCCAACAAAGTTTTACCTGAGTAGAGTCCTTCTTGTGACTCAATTGGCCCTTGTTCTTCATTATAGTGATAGTTAGCTAATGAGTGGACAGCTTTATTGTTGAAGCAATCATAGTCCAGTTGCAGTCCATAACCTACAGTAGCCATTAAATCCAGCTCAAAAATACGTAAACTCATTTCAATCTTTGAAGGCTCCAAAAGACACGATAGACAGGTTTCATAAAGTTCAAATACTTCAGGGTGGGGGTCGTATTTATGTAAGAAACAAGTTATTAGTTCGTTAACATAAAAACCACAATAAAGTGCAAGTCCTTGTAATTGATCGTATGGTTTGATCATTTCAACATTCGATAAGGTTTTTAATTCAGATTTACCAAAATAGGATAAATTTAAAGGTCTAAACGGTTGTAGAAGCCCGGCAGTCTGTGATTTGGTTTTTCTTACTCCTTTTGCTAGTAAGGAAACTCGACCAAAGTCTCGTGTTAATGCATCAATAATAAAACTAGTCTCTCTATATTTTCGCTGTTGCAGTATAAATGCTGGTTGCAAAAAAACAGCGTTACTAGTCATTAAATCCTAGGCTTTGCATAGCGCGCTCATTATCTGACCAGTTCTTTTTAACTTTAACCCAAAGTTGTAAATAGACTTTTTGGCCGATTAGTTTTTCTATATCGAAGCGTGCATCTGTACCGACTTTTTTTAGCATATCGCCTTCCTTACCAATGACGATGTTTTTTTGCGTGAGTCGCTCCACCCAAATGATGGCATATATTTTAGTAATATTGGGGTGTTCTTCGTAACGTTCTATTTCAACCGTTAAGGCGTAAGGTAATTCATCACCTAATCGTCGAGTCAGTTTTTCTCTGATAATCTCAGCAGCCAAAAAGCGCTCAGGTCGGTCAGTAATTTGGTCTTCGGGATAGATTAAATCATTTATCGGTAGCATTTCCATGATCAGGCTTTCAAGTTGATCAAGATTAGTTCTCTTTAATGCCGAGATAGGAATCAAATGCTTAAAGGGGAAGCGATGTTGGGCTTGAGAAAAAAATGCTAATATTTCATCTTTGTCTTTTACCTTATCAACTTTATTGACCGCGAGAATAACCGGTAAACCGACTTGTTCCAGCTTTTTGAAGATAACCTCGTCGTATTCATGCCAAGATAAACCGTCAATCAACCAAACAATAACATCAACTCCTAGTAGTGTTGTATCAGCCGTCCTGTTTAGGTATCGATTTAAGGCTCTTTTTTCACTATTGTGCATGCCTGGCGTGTCCATATAAATAGCCTGACCAGCTTCAGTGGTATTAATGCCTAGAATTCGATGTCGGGTTGTTTGGGGTTTGCGTGAGGTAATGCTGATTTTTTGTTTCAACAAATGATTCATCAGCGTAGATTTGCCGACATTAGGACGCCCAATAAGCGCTACGAATCCACAATTCATTTATTATCCTTATTCAGTAATTCGAGCATAAGCTCTGCTGCCGCTTGTTCGGCTCTTTTTCTGGAGATGCCTGTGCCAACACAAGTGTCTGTAATTATGGGGATACTACATTTGACTTTAAACATTTGTTCATGCGCAAGCCCTGACATAGTGAGTAAGGTATATTCGGGTAATATCTGTTTTTTTGACTGCATTAATTCCTGCAATTGGGTTTTTGGATCTTTTTGCCAATTTTCTAAAGATAAGCTATTCAGTTTTTCCGCAAACAAAAACTCTATCCATGCTTGGCAAGCCTTTATGCCTTGATCTTTAAATAAAGCGCCCATTATTGCTTCAAGCGCATCTGATAAAATCGAGTCACGACGAAATCCACCGCTTTTTAATTCTCCGGATCCCAACAATAAATAGTCACCGAGTTGATAATGCCTAGCCAATTCTGCCAATGAGCTTTGATTGACTAAGCTAGCCCTTAGCCTGCTTAAAATGCCCTCACTTGCGTCCGGAAAAAGTTCATATAATTTTTGCGCAATAACAAAGCCGAGTATGGAGTCGCCTAAAAACTCTAATCGTTCATTATTGTTGGCTCCGGCACTGCGATGGGTTAACGCCATTGTAAAGATTTCTGGGTTATTGAAGTTTAAGCCTAGTTTTTTACATAATGTCGAGTGCTTTTTTATCACTGCTTATTGATCTCCATTACGTCATTAAACGCAACTAAGACACTTAGATTGCCAACAATATTTTTAACAACTTCGTATTCAATAACCACTTTTAGATAATTCTCGTGACGAGAGATGGTGATGTTTTCTTGAGTTACATCATTAACATAATTCATGTCGAAGTGTTTGCTTAGGCTTTTTCTAATCTCAGATTCACTTTGTTCTTCAATGCCAGGCGTTCTTTTGAGTTCTGATAAGGTGCTCACTACTTTACTGTGATCAAGGTAAATGGGGCCTATTTTAAGGCCCAAAAGAACAAAGAATACAATCAGACCAAGAATAAAACTAAGGGAAATAAAAGTAAAACCTTGTTGCCGTTTTGTATATACAATCACTTAAGTGTCCAATCTATTAATTGCCAAGTATAAAAGAGAGAGTTTATTGATGTGGCATTGTCGACCTGACAGGTATTCCCCTTTTTTACATTATTTTAATACAGTACCAATTCGATCAAAACCTATACCTTTGTTTTGCCAATCCCAGCTCATCCATATAAAAAAAGCTTTGCCGACCAAGTTTGCCTCAGGAACGGGCCCCCAGTAGCGGCTATCATTGCTGTTGTCACGGTTATCACCCATAGCAAAGTAGTTGTCTTCTGGAACTATATATACAAATTCAACAGTTGGCGTACCATTTCTTATTAGAATGCGATGTTCAACACCGGTTAAGTTTTCCAATAAGTCTTCAGCTCCGGACATTTCTTCTCCTTGCCCCAAACCTTGGTAGCGACCTAATGAAACTTGTTGAACAGGTAGGTCATTGATAGTTAGTTTTTTGTTACTGTAAACAACTTTGTCGCCAGGTAGGCCAATAATACGTTTGATATAGTCAACGGTGGGGTCCTTAGGGTAACGAAAAACAACAATGTCACCCCGTTTTGGTTCGTTTAGTTCAATTATTTTTTTATTGATTACTGGGAGCCTTATTCCGTAGGTAAATTTATTAACCAAAATAAAATCACCTACCAGTAAAGTAGGCATCATTGATCCCGAAGGGATCCGAAAAGGTTCAGCAATAAATGAACGAAGTAGTAGTACTATTAATACTATTGGAAAGAAAGAGCGGGCGTATTCTACAAGAATAGGCTCGTTTTTTTCGTCAAAAACTAGCCCTTTTGATTTTAGTATCAGTAGGTAACTTCCCCAAATTACTCCTGTAACTACTGAGGCCGCAAATAAATAAAAAGAAAAATCAAAGTCCATAATTTAAATTTTTTAGAGTAGTATGGAGAGCAATAATTTTTAGATGCTCTAATTTAAAGTGATTGATATTAAGATGCTATTCTTTGTTTATTTGTAAAACAGCGAGAAATGCCTCTTGAGGTATTTCAATGTTGCCGACTTGTTTCATTCGTTTTTTACCGGCCTTTTGTTTTTCCAATAATTTTTTCTTACGGCTAATATCCCCACCATAACATTTTGCGATTACGTTTTTTCGCATGGCTTTAACAGTTGATCTGGCGATAATTTTTGAGCCTATGGCTGCTTGAATAGCAACTTCATACATTTGTCGCGGAATAAGATCTTTCATTTTCTCAACCAAATCACGGCCACGATTATTACTTAAATCACGATGTACAATAATTGATAGGGCATCAACCTTTTCGGCGTTAATCAGTACATCTAATTTAACCAAATCGGCTTGCTGAAAACGTAAAAACTCATAATCAAAAGATGCAAAGCCTCTACTAACTGACTTTAATCGATCAAAGAAATCTAGTACTACTTCACTTAGCGGTAATTCATAATGAAGTGAAACTTGCCTGCCAACGTACTGCATATCTTTCTGTACACCACGTTTTTCAATACATAAGGTAATGACGCCGCCAAGGTAAGTTTGTGGCACCAGAATGTTAGCTCTAATTATAGGTTCTCTAATTTCTTTAACGGTACCGCCCTCAGGCAATTTGGCTGGATTATCTACCATTAAAACTTGTTCGGTTTGGGTGATTACTTCATAAATAACGGTCGGCGCTGTGGTAATTAAATCAACGTTATACTCTCTTTCCAAGCGTTCTTGCACGATCTCCATGTGTAACATACCAAGAAAACCACAACGGAAACCAAAACCAAGAGCTTGAGATGTTTCAGGTTCGAATTGCAAAGCAGCATCGTTAAGGTTTAACTTATTAAGCGATTCACGTAAAGCCTCATAATCATCTGAACTGACGGGATATAAACCAGCGAATACTCGCGGTTGAACACGTTGAAAGCCGGTTAGCTGTTCCTCTGCAGGATTATCTGTCCAAGTAATGGTGTCTCCCACCGGCGCACCGAAAATATCCTTAATGCCAGCAACGACGTAACCTACTTCACCGGTATTTAATATGTCCTTTTCAAGGCGTTTTGGTGTAAAAACCCCCACTTTTTCGGCTATGAATGATTTGCCGGTAGACATAATTGTAATCTTTTGTTTTTTACGGATACTGCCATGCATAATTCTGACTAAAGAGACTACGCCCAAGTAACTGTCAAACCAAGAGTCAATGATTAATGCTTGTAAAGGTCCGTCTATATTGCCCTCAGGAGGAGGTACCTTAATAACGAGTTGTTCCAGAACATCCAGAACCCCTAGTCCTGTTTTAGCGCTAATCATTAGTGCTTCATCCGCTGGAATACCGATTACTTCTTCAATTTCGGCCATTACACGCTCGGGTTCAGCAGATGGTAAATCAATTTTATTCAGTACTGGAACAACTTCCAAACCTTGCTCTATTGCTGTATAGCAGTTAGCTACGCTTTGAGCCTCTACACCTTGTGCCGCATCAACAACTAAAAGAGCCCCTTCACAAGCCGCTAAAGATCGGGATACTTCATATGAAAAATCGACATGCCCAGGTGTATCAATGAAATTAAGTTGATAGGTTTCACCGTCTTGGGCTTTAAAGTCCAAGGTAACACTTTGAGCTTTTATAGTTATGCCGCGTTCTTTCTCAATATCCATGGTGTCGAGCACTTGGGCAGACATTTCACGAGCACTTAAGCCGCCACAGATTTGAATAAAACGATCTGCTAGGGTTGATTTACCATGATCGATATGAGCGATAATGGAGAAATTTCTGATATGTTTTAGATCCACTGTGTTTTAACTGATGATAGGTTTTGAGGTGTTATTTCTTAAGGTGATTTTGCCCACTTTGGTAAGTAATTATATCAGACTAAGTTATAAGCTAAGGAATGTTTCTCTAAAAAGTAAAGATTGAAAATTTTTTGTAAGGTAGGCTCAATTCTGAGAGTGGTTTGTGGTATTTTTCGATATTTTGCAACAATAAAATATGTAAATACTATGAAAAGGATTTTTCAGGTCTACAAATAGTACAAAAACAGATCTGATGGTAAAATGAAATTTTAAATAAGTTTAACCTTAGGAAGAATATGAGCAAAATTACCATTGAACATAACCCCAGTGAAGAAAGATTAAAAGAGTTGGGCGTTTCTAATTGGGCGATCTGGGAAAAAGAAATTTCTAAGTTTCCAATAGATTTTGATGAAACTGAATGTGCTTATGTTTTGGAAGGTGAAATACTGGTAACACCAGCTGAAGGTGAGCCAGTACGTATTCTGCCAGGTGATTTAGTAGCATTTCATGCTGGTTTGGACAGTCAATGGGAAGTAATTAAACCATTACGTAAGCATTACAGTTACGATTATCCAAATGGACTTTAATTGCTGAAAATAGCTTGTTGAAGAGATATGTTTCTTTTTGACCTAGAGTATTAGCGGTATTTCTGCTAATAAACCAAACAATCTGGTAGATACGGGTCATCAGTGTCTATCAGATTTTGGCTTTGAAAAAAAATAGAAGTAATCAGTTTCTTTATCTCTCTTTCTCAATGTGTAGGACATAATTTAGATCTTTACTGAAATAATGGTCAGGGTATCGACAAAAAATGCTAAGTACACTTGTCCGATTTTCTATTCGATATTACGGTATTGTTATAACGTTGGCGGTATTGATACTGCTCTATGGAAGTTATCGACTCACTGTTGCCGGCCTTGATATTTTTCCTGAATTTGCCCCCAAGCGGGTAATTATTCAAAGTGAAGCGCCAGGATTATCTGCTGAGCAGGTTGAATTGCTAGTGACCAAGCCGATTGAAATGTCGATTAGTGGTTTGGTTGGAATGGAATCGGTTCGCTCCGAATCCATACAGGGCTTATCGATAATTACGGCAACATTTGTAGAAAGAAGTGAGGTTTATCGAAATCGTCAGCTTATTAGTGAGCGTCTAGCTAGTTTATCGGCACAATTACCGATGGGTATTGTGCCGCTTGCCATACCACTGTCTTCGTCTTCTGCGACACTACTAACCGTTGGATTAAGTTCGGAAACGAAAGATTTAATGACCCTCCGTAGTCTGGTTGATTGGACTATTGTGCCGCGCTTATTAGCCATTCCAGGCGTTGCTGATGTTAATGTCTTTGGGGGCGAGGTTAAGCAGTTGCAGATTCAGGTTAATCCGGATCAATTACATCGATTTAATCTAGCGTTGGACGATATTATCCAAGCTACATCACAGGTGGCAACTATTCAGGGTGGCGGGTTTATAGAAAATCAAAATCAGCGTATTAATCTGCAAGTGACTGGACAGCCAGTTAGCCCCGAACAATTTGCAAAAACTATTGTGAAGCGTGCTCAGGGGCGAAATATTTCCTTAGGTGAGGTTGCTTCTATTCTTTATGCACCTGAACCAGCTATTGGTGCGGCTCAAATCGCTGGTAAGCCTAGTATTGTTATGATGGTGATAGGGCAATATGGAGCTAATACCTTGACCGTCTCCAAAGAGGTTGAGCGAACCCTGAAAGAATTTGAACCAGTTTTCAAGAATGAGGCGGTTACTTTCTATGAGCATTTATTCCGACCCGCTGACTATATCGAAAAATCAATTGCGAATTTATCAGGGCATTTATTGATAGGTGGCTTATTTGTACTGATTATTTTGTATCTGTTTTTATTTAACGTTCGTACTGCTTTCATTTCTGCACTGGCTATTCCTGTTTCTTTAATCGGTGCGGTGATTGTTTTGTTGGAAATGGGGGTTAACCTTAATATTATGGTGCTGGGTGGATTGGCTATTGCTTTAGGGGAAGTGGTTGATGATGCTATTATCGATACGGAAAATATTTTTCGGCGTTTGAGGGAGAATCGTTTACTAAATCAACCTTTACCTATCGCAACAGTTGTATATGACGCTTCAATGGAGGTTCGTAGTTCGGTAGTCTATGCCAGCTTTATTGTTGCACTGGTTTTTGTGCCTTTGTTAACCTTGAATGGGGTGGCAGGGCGCTTATTTTCCCCGTTAGGTTATTCGTATATTTTGGCGATTCTAGTATCTTTGCTAGTCGCTCTTACTTTAACACCTGCGTTGTGTTTTATCTTATTGGGGAGTTCGCTCGGTCATACGAATGATCCGCCACTCATTAGACGCATCAAACCAGTATATAGTAGGTTACTGGCTTTTGTGTTTAGGCATTTAAAGTGGTTAGTTGTTGGTAGTGTTATTTTATGTCTATCAGGAGTGCTGACTTTTTCTAATCTCAGTAGCAAATTTTTGCCTGAATTACGTGAAGGCCATTATATTGTTCATACCACTAGTATTCCTGGGACTTCTTTACAGGAATCTTTAAGAATTGGGAGTAAACTGAGTGAACAGTTTATGACTGTTCCAGGAGTGCAGTCGGTATCGCAATGGGCAGGGCGTGCCGAACGGGGTGCAGATACTTACGGAAGTCATTATAGTGAATATGAAGTGCACCTTGAGCCTTTGTCAGGCAAAGAGCAACAACACGTAATGAATCGATTGCGTGAGATTTTGAGTAACTTCCCAGGCATCGTTTTTGAAGTTAATACGTTCCTAACAGAACGAGTCGATGAAACGATTTCTGGTTACACAGCGCCTGTGGTGGTAAATCTTTACGGTAATGATTTAAATCTACTCGATTCTCAAGCACAAATACTTGCCCGGATTATGCGTGAAACTGCTGGTGCGACCGATGTGCAGTTAAGATCTCCACCTGCTACGCCATTATTACAAGTTCACTTGAATATGGATCAGCTTAATTTTTGGGGTATTATGCCGGCAGATATAGTTAATGCTTTACAAGCAGCTTATGAAACTCGCGTAGTAGGAAAAAATCTGCAGGGAAATAAAACGATCAATATTGCAGTAGCATTGGCACCAGAATTAAGGCAGCAACCAGAGTCCATCGCTCATCTTCCAATTAGATCTCGGGATGGAGCATTGGTCAGGCTTGAGCAGGTTGCAGAAATCAGGCATACGGCAAGTCGTTATAATATATTGCATTATGGGTCACAGAGACGGCAAGCGGTCACTTGTAATGTGATTGATCGGGACATGGATGCATTTATGGGGGAGCTAAAAAGTCGTGTGTTAAAAGAGATTCCAGTATCAGCCGCCAGTTATCCAGAGTTTACGGGTGCTGCTGTAGAACAGGCTCAGGCTCGTAATGAATTGGTTATCCATTCATTATTGGCTGGAGTGGGTGTGATGATTTTTATCTATATCGCTATTGGTAGCGTAAGAAACGCTATTTTAGCGCTTATAAACTTGCCATTTGCTTTAATTGGAGGTGTGCTAGCTGTTGTAGTAACTGATGCTAGTTTGTCGGTAGGTTCTATTGTAGGTTTTGTGACATTATTTGGTATTACTGTGCGTAATAGTATTATGTTGTTGTCTCATTACAGATATTTAGTTGAGGTGAAAGGTAATTATTGGAATTTGGAAACGGCCATACAAGGTGCTCAGGAGCGCTTGCCATCTATCTTAATGACAGCCCTGGTCACTGCATTAGCAATGCTTCCAATTGCTTTTAATAGTGACAATTCGGGGCGTGAAATTATGGGGCCTATGGCAGCAATTATTGTCGGCGGGCTGGCTTCATCAACAGTATTGAATTTGCTGTTATTACCAGCTATTTTATTGAAGTTCGGAAGGTTTAATGAGTGTCATCATTAATGGATATTTACACTAAAGATGATTTTTGTATTAGTTTGATTGATATAAATATTATGTCCTATTTTTTAATTATTTTGTTTTTATGGAGTTTTCAATGAAAAAAGCATTTAAGTTGTTATTGATAATAGCGACACTTTTCTTTCTTACGCCTTACGTTGCAAATGCATCAAGTTATCCAGCTAAAATGGGAGTAAAGTTGGGAAATGGTATCACTAATATGGTGACTGGTATGGCTGAAATACCCAAAAATATCATGATAGCAAATAAGACTGATGGGCCAGCCTATGCCGCAACTGCAGGGGTTATGACTGGGCTATTGCATATGCTGGGACGCACATTATGTGGGGCAACCGATTTAATAACTTTTATGATTCCCACTAAGCCTATTGTTCGTCCTAACTTTGTTTGGCAAAATTTTAATCAGGAAACTACTTATGGTGGTAATTGGGAATTATTGCCTTAGCTGAAAAGGTTGGCTTTTAATTTAATAAGGCATAAAAAAGGGTGCTGAAATAGCACCCTTTTATTTAAAAGCTTTTGTAGATTAATCTCTACCGTTGAACGCACCTAGTAACTGCAATAGGCTTAAAAATAAGTTGTATATAGACACATACAAAGAAATGGTTGCTAAGATATAATTAGTCTCACCACCGTTAATGATTTGACTGGTTTGAAACAATATCATGCCTGACATCAGTAAAATAAACATTGCTGATACTGCCAGCGAGAGTGCAGGTATTGCAAAAACAATTGCACCGATACTTGCTAGAAATGCCACCAAAACGCCGACCATGAGAAAGCCACCCATGTAGCTGAAGTCTTTGCGAGTAGTTAAGGCATAACCTGAAAGTCCCAAAAATATAACGCCAGTTCCACCCAAGGCCATCATCACAAGTTCATGACCATTACTGAAAGCTGTAACATACATTGTTAAAATAGGGCCTAGTGTTAAACCCATAAAACCGGTTAAAGCGAAGACAAAAAGTAGACCTAATGAACTGTCGCTAAATTTTGCTGTTAAAAAAAATAATCCATAAAAACCTACCAAAGTTACAATCATTCCAAAGGGTGGAAGATTCATGTACATGGATAGACCTGCAGTCATCGCACTAAAAATTAATGTCATTGATAACAACATATAAGTATTCTTCAGTACTTTATTGCTTGCCAGAATACTTGACTCTGGACGTGAAATAGCAGTATTTAATCTCATTGTGTTTAGATTCCTTAGTTAAGGTTTAATAAAAACTTTGTGGTAGTTGAGGTAAGTATTAAGGCTAGGCTCTTAAGTTATAAAGCCTATAAGCTGAAATACCAACTAACCATACAGACATCAAGATTCTACAAGAGTTTCGCAGTCTTTGTAAAAAAACTTAAAGAAGATTGTTGTGGGTTTAAGTATTAATTATGTTGCAACGCTCATATTTAATGCTGAATTAATTCAGAGAGTAAATTAACTGGTTGATATAGATAGTATAATCACCGTTAATTTTTAAAATGAAAATAGGTAAATATGATGGCTAAAACATTGTCCGACTTTCTAAATAAAGAATGTACCGTTGCAGATGTCGGATTCAATCGCTGGTTAGTTCCACCTGCAGCATTAGCAATACATTTATGTATTGGAATGGCTTATGGGTTTTCAGTGTTTTGGTTACCTCTTTCAAAAGCAGTAGGCATTAAAGACAGTCTAGTTTGTGGTCCGGAGGTTCATTTCTTTCAGGAGCTCTTTATAACAAGTTGTGATTGGAAAATTTCAACATTGGGCTGGATGTATACTTTATTTTTTGTATTTTTAGGTTCATCTGCTGCACTATGGGGTGGCTGGCTGGAACATGTTGGGCCACGAAAAGCTGCTGTAATCAGTGCATTCTGTTGGTGTGGAGGTATGTTGCTTTCGGCATTAGGCATTTATCTGCATCAGTTTTGGATAATGCTTTTGGGTTCAGGCGTTATAGGCGGCATAGGTTTAGGGTTAGGATATATTTCCCCGGTGTCTACTTTAATTAAATGGTTTCCAGACCGTCGTGGTATGGCAACGGGCATGGCTATTATGGGTTTTGGTGGGGGAGCCATGATTGGTTCACCGTTGGCTACAGCACTAATGAAATACTTTTCAACTCCAAATAATGTTGGTGTTATGCAAACCTTTGTAGTCATGGCTTGTATTTACTTTGTTTTTATGATGTCAGGTGCCTTGAGTTATCGTATTCCTGCTGGAGATTGGAAGCCTAAGGGTTGGGTGCCCTCTATCTCTAAAGAAAATAATGGCATGATTACGCCACATCACGTACATGTGAAAAATGTCTTTAAGATTAAACAGTTTTGGTTGTTGTGGGGTGCTTTGTGTATGAATGTGAGTGCAGGTATCGGTATAATTGGTATGTCTTCACCCATGTTACAGGAGGTTTTTGGTGGGCAGTTAATTGGCGTTGAAAAAATTTATAGTGAACTCGATAAATCGCAACTTGTCGGCATTGCAACTATTGCTGCTGGTTTTACAGCTTTATTAAGTTTATTCAATATTGGTGGGCGATTCTTTTGGGCGAGTTTATCAGACTTTTTTGGTCGTAAAACGACTTTTGTCATTTTTTTTGTACTGGGTGGCTTGTTGTATATTAGTATTCCCAGTAGTGCAAATGCCGGAAACAAGCTATTTTTTGTCGCTGCCTTTTGCATAATCTTAAGTATGTATGGTGGTGGCTTTTCGACTGTGCCTGCTTATCTAGCGGATTTATTTGGCACCCAAATGGTGGGTGCTATTCATGGTAGATTACTGACTGCTTGGGCAACGGCTGGAATTTTAGGTCCGGTAATCGTTAATTATATGCGTGATTATCAATTAAGTTTGGGTTTGCCGCGTGAACAGGTTTATAACCAAACTATGATGATTCTGGCAGGCTTGTTGATGATTGGTTTGGTGTGCAATCTGTTGATCCATCCAGTAGCCGAAAAGTGGTTTATGACAGTTGATGAGTTGGCTACAGAAAAACAACATGCTCATGAAGTGGTGCCCGAGGATGAGGTGCATTCTTTAGAAGATAAAAGGCATACTAGAAATGTTAAATCCACCCATCCGGCAAGGGTTTGGTTAGCTTGGGTTCTGGTTTTAATACCCTTGTCATGGGGGGTTTATAAAACCTTGATTAATGCAACTAAGTTTTTTACCTAATAGACTTTATTTTAATGTGGTATATTAGGTTATGTTTTATTACTTTTATTACTTTTATGCATTTTTGGTTGTTTAATAAAAGTCTTATTTCTTAATAATCATGATTGAACCTGTCGCTTTACAAGATTTTTTTATCACTTTTTTTTCATCTGCTCTGATTATCATGGCAGGTGCCAGTTATGCTTTGTTATTTGCTTGGTCTAAAGTGAATACAAATTTATGGATTAAAATTGCTGCTTATTGCTCTTACTCTATATTGATCTTATCCGTCATGGAATTAACAAGAGCCGCACAATTTCAAGGCTATTGGCTGATCATTTCTTTAGTAATGGTGATAGGCTATTTTTTTGCACCCATAGGTATCTGGTATTTGTGCGTTAAAACACATAGCGACCTAACCATAACAACAGA
The DNA here is from genome assembly GCA_903908165.1 of uncultured Methylococcaceae bacterium. Classification (GTDB taxonomy): domain Bacteria; phylum Pseudomonadota; class Gammaproteobacteria; order Methylococcales; family Methylomonadaceae; genus Methylobacter_C. The sequence continues at coordinate 24,652 of CAIVQX010000039.1, forward strand.
AGAGGATACGTTATGAACGAAATACCCTTATGGGCTTCGGAAACATTTTGGAAAAAAACGGCAATCTGGGTGACGGCGGGATCATTTCTGGTTTTAGTCGTATTGACGATGGATTCTTTAAGTAAAACCAGTGCGGGGAGCAAGCGAGTCCCTGCTTATAGTGTCATTAACAAAAAAATCGACTACCAATACAACAAAGAACTGCATAAATTCATGCCGGTTATTAGTGAAAATGAGCTTTTATTCGGGAAAGAATACACCGAACAAGAAGCGCTACAATTGGTTGATTTAGGCAAAAAAACTACGCAAGCTAAAAACTGTATGAATTGCCATACGTTGCTGGGTAATGGTGCTTATTATGCCCCTGATTTAACTAAGGCTTGGCTGGATAAGGGTTGGGTGTCCAAGGAAGTGAGGGAAGATATGATGATGAGGTTTTTGATGGATCCTGAAAAGAATGCACGTACTTTTGGTAGTAATCGAAAAATGCCAAATTTAAACATAACTGAACAGGAAGCAAAAGGCATCATTGCTTTTCTAAAATGGATGTCCAGCATTGATACTAATGGCTTTCCCTATAATTTTAAAACCATTAATGCAGAGGAATGAGCATGAATACTAGCGGCATAAATGGAGTTATACAAAAAGCGACGGCTTTATATGAGACATCACAGGTCTGTATGAATGACTTTAAGTCGTGGGTGCAATTAGATAGTAGTCATTTGTCTGATGGACAGCGATTGGCTGTTAAATACTTTATAGTCGCTGTTATTTTATTCTTCGCGCAAATTTTATTTGGACTGTTGGCGGCGACACAATTTATATTTCCGGGTTTTCTTTACGAAATTTTGGATTTTAGTGTCAATCGCATGATTCACATTAATGCAATGATTGTGTGGATGTTGTATGGTTTTATAGGTTGTGTTTATTGGTTTCTTGAAGATGAAAGTGGCACTGAGATTGTTGGTTTAAAATTAGGTAATATTGCATTTTGGGTGTTAACAGGTGCAGTTACTTTAGTTGTCTTGGTTTATTTGTTAGTACAAATTGGTCCCGGTAAGGATTCCAGTCTTTGGTTTATTAATGAAGGCCGAGAATATATAGAAGCGCCTCGTTGGGCTGACATTGGCATTGTGATTGTTATGCTGATCTTTTTCTATAACGTAGTAGCTACTTTCATTAAAGGGAAATGGTCTGGTATTGCTGGAGTTTTAACATTGGATTTGGTGGCCTTGGCTGGTTTATATGTTGCTGGCATGTTTTATATGACTAACATTACCCATGAACAATACTGGTGGTGGTGGGTTATTCATTTGTGGGTGGAAGCGACTTGGGAGGTACTGGTCGGTGTCATTATGGCCTGGTCATTAATGAAGCTACTGGGTGTAAGGCGTAAAATCATTCAAACTTGGTTATATATTGAAGTTGCCTTGATGTTTGGTTCAGGTATTTTAGGTTTAGGACATCATTACTTTTGGATTGGTACACCTGAATACTGGCTGACCATAGGTGGCTTTTTCTCTGCTCTTGAGCCTATTCCACTGGTTGCAATGGTGGTTCATGCGGTTTATGACACTGGAGCAAACGCATTTAAAAATAGTAATCACCCAGCGTTAGCTTGGATTATTGCGCAAGCCTTCGGTAACTTTTTTGGTGCCGGTGTATGGGGCTTTATGCATACTCTGCCACAAATTAATATGTTTACTCATGGTACTCAATGGTCTGCTTCTCATGGCCATTTGGCATTTTTTGGGGCCTATGCAACAATTAATATTGCTTTCTTTTATCTGGCTATACAGCATTGGCGTGGTGATGTGTGGATGGGGAGTGATAGTCAAAATACTTGGCGCTGGAAATGGGCATTAGGTTTACTTAATGGTGGGGTTCTCGGCATGACAATTGCTTTATTGATAGCCGGTTACGAACAGTCATTTATTGAGCGTGCCGTGGAGGGATCAACCTGGGGTGGTTATTTTACAGCGCAAAATCATCCATCATTTCAAAGTGCGATGGTGTGGCGTTTGTTTTTTGGAGGTGTTACTTTTGCAGGATTTGTGTTGTTAGTTTGGGATTTATTAACAATAGGCAAGGGTGAAACAAGACTAGCACCAGAAATTATTGAAATGAGATAAGTCAGGTGCAATATAAAACGAGTGTATTTTGTTTTTCATCATGCTTTTTTTAGTCGATAAGTGCACTATCTATATTTTTACTGGAACTTAAACCTTTTAGTTTTGATTTGTCTTTTATGCCGGCAAATCGGGTTCCTGCCAAATTAGCACCCGTAAAATTAGTATCTTCAAGCGTGGTGCCAGTTAGGTCGGCACCTGACAAATCTGCTTCTGTGAAATCAGCACCAGAAAGATCAACTCCAAATAACACGGTGTTGCGTAGATTAGCCTTTGAGAAGTTGGCATAGCGCATCAAAGCTCTATCAAAATTAGCATAAGAAAGATTAGCTCCTGATAAATTGACATTATTTAAGCTGGCTCGCATTAACCCCATAGATTGATTTTTCATATCGGCGCCCCAGTTGGCATGTGATAGGTTGGCATGGGATAAATTAGCGCGATCCATGACACCTATAAAGCGGCTATTACTCAAATTTGCGTTAGACAAATTTGCGCCGCCCACATGAACACCAAAAATACTGGTATTGGATAGATTACTATTAGAAAAGTTGACTTTTGAGAGCACTGACAAATCTAGATTCAATCCTGATAAATCACTATTGCTAAAATTGGAGCGGCGTAAATCTGACCCCCATAAATCAGCTATTTTAAAATCTAAACCAGATAAATCTAGATCAGTTAATTCTTTTCTACGTAGGTCTGCAGGATGATTTTTATCTGCTTTGGCGAGTCTCTTTTCTACTTCCAATCGATCAAGATCAGCGGCCGTTGCTGACATACAAAACAACACTACCAACATTCCTTGCCAGTAAAAATGAATTTTCATATGCACACCATCAAGTAGATTAATGAAATTGATCAGGAATAAAAACTAAGACCTGAACTTTATCGTCAGTTCTTTACTATTGCAACTTAAATCTTGCCCGACCGACGAATCGTATTTTCACGGTTTAAAATGAACTATCTCAGATAGTTTGGAAAAGTATTGCAAGCTGAGGCACGAGTTAGCAAAGCAAAATTACGGCAACAAGATTTGTGTTGCTTCAGAAATAAGTTTTATTATTTCATTTTTGGCTAATTTTGCATAAATAGAACGTTTAAATCGACAGTCGCCTATAAAATGGATAAAGTGGGTAACAAGTGGTTTCATATTGTTGCAATCACTGTATTTAGGATGTGGTAAGCCCTTAGCTTTTTTCAGATTAGCAACTACGACATTAGACATAACTTGTTCACTACCCCATTCGTGCCATTTGGAGCCAATTTCTTTTTCCATTTTTTGAGAAAAATCAATAATAAACTGTTTGTTGAAAGATCCTTTTGGAAAACCTGAAAAACCTGCGCACCCACGAATATATTTCATATTTTCGCTGCCCTCCAGTTTTGAAAAATGGATCTCAGCAAGCATTTGCACATGGTTGTTATTTTTTTGTGCCCGTTCAGATGTAACGTTCATGGGCTCAATTTTTTGGTTATCCCATGTACCTATTACAAAACCGGTATTGGTTTTAATATGGTCATTAACTTCATCCAGAGCAGATAAGGTAAGTGTATCGCTATCAAGTTGAATAATATAATACTGATTAATAAAGCTTGCTATAGCAAGCAACCTTTCCCAACATCCACCTGTGGGGCAAAATGGATCAGAAAATTGATCAGCATCATAAAAGTCTGCAATAGGAATATGTTGCCTTAAAATGATAAGGTCATCGTTATTTAGACTGCCGTCATTTATGATGAATACTTTGGATAAAGGTACTTGTATGGCAAATGTTTTAATAGCTATCAGAAACAATATGACATCCTTATGTTGTAGCTGTGTTAGTAAAGCGACAGGCTTATCCGTTGTTGCAGCAATAGGGGGGGTAAAGAATATTTGTTTGCATGCTTTCGAAAAACGGTATCTGTTTAGTTTGTCTTTAAGGTTGAAGATCATAAGTATTTTTTATTATTAATAATAATGGAGCTACTTGCATTTTTTGGGGGGGGTAGAACCTTCGATCTAAAAAACTGATAAATAAAAGCCGGCAGAGGTTAGTAATTAAAGATAGGAGGCAAGATAGTAAAACAATCGTTTCTATCCTAATTTTAAAGGGTAATGAAAATATTTTTCTTACCTATCAGTAAAAATAATACGTATATAGATACTAGCTAATGATAGACAAAGAAACATTTTTGATCAAAGTGACCTGCTTGTGTTTTTATTGTAGCTATGATGTAAAAGTTAAAATAGCACATTGCTTTTTAGTCAAATACGCATCAAATATGAATGGTATTTTTCTTTAGCAGTATGAAAAGATGACTATTTCATAAGACTAGTATCCTAAAATTGTTCTGTTATATATTTGAATGATAGGTAAGAGAAATTGATTTTTGATGTTATAAATATTTTGTATGGCTAAAATAAATTTAAAATATAGCAAAAAACCTATCCATTTTTTTGTTTCATTCGAAAGCTTTAATAATTTATGAAAATACAACTTCAAACATCGATTAAAATTGGACCTTACCAAATATCAAATCGCATAGTGATGGCACCTTTAACTCGCATGCGTGCTCCTCAAAACATACCTACTGATCTTATGGTTGAGTATTATGGGCAACGGGCCAGTGCGGGATTGATTATTTCTGAAGCATCACCAATATCACCGCAAGGGGTTGGTTATCCAGCAACACCATGCATTTATAATGATCTACAAGTCGCCGGTTGGAAAAAAATTACCGAGACTGTGCATGCAAAAAATGGCCACATATTTCTACAACTTTGGCATGTGGGTCGTATTTCTCATCCTGATTTCCATGAGGGTGCTTTGCCTGTGGCGCCTTCCGCAATCGCACCAAAGGGCCAGGCAGTAACACCTAATGGGATGCAAGCTTTTCTTACACCTCGCGCTTTAGAAGCAGATGAGGTTCAGGGTATTGTGGAAGATTATAGAAAAGCAGCAAAAAATGCCTTGGAAGCCGGTTTTGATGGTGTTGAAATTCATAGCGCAAATGGTTATTTGCTGGATCAGTTTTTACGTGATGGTAGTAATAAGCGAACAGACCATTATGGTGGTAGTTTCGAAAACAGGACAAGATTATTGCTTGAAGTTACAAAAGCAGTTATATCGGTCTGGGGTGCAGAGCGGGTTGGTATTCGCCTTTCTCCCAGTGGCACCTTTAATGATATGACGGACTCTGATCCAGAAACATTATTTGTTTATCTGCTATTTCAACTGAATCGTCTTGGGCTGGCCTATGTGCATATCGTTGATGCGCTAGAAGGAGATATTAGGCATGGCGCAAATGTTGTTAATCTTGCAGTTCTTCGTAAAGCTTACAATGGGACACTTATTGCATGTGGTGGGTATAATCAATCGCGTGCTGAAGATGCAATTGAACATGGCTTAGCTGATGCGGTTGCTTTTGGTCAATTGTATATAGCCAATCCCGATTTGGTTAAGCGTTTTAAGTTAAATGCGCCTTTGAATGAGCCTGATGTCACTACGTTTTACGGAGGAACCGAAAAAGGTTATACAGACTACCCTTTTTTGGATGAATAAATAGCCCAGCAGAATCAACTACCTTGCTATGGGGTATTGTTGGTTCTAGCTTACCTATTAACAAGAGTATTAACTTTTGTTCTAATCATCAGTCTCTACATTCTATATAATGTTCCTATAACGATTTCTACTTGCCATCTAACGAAACTCTAAAATGCCCTTATTACGTTTATCAAATATTTCCATTGCTTATGGAACACATGCCTTATTGAAAAATTCTGACTTCCAATTGGATGCGGGTGAAAGAGTTGGTCTGTTAGGTCGAAATGGGGAAGGTAAATCTACCTTAATGAAAATTATTGCCGGAAATGTTCTACCTGATAATGGTGATATTTGGCGTCAACCTGAATTAAGACTGGCTTGGTTGGAACAATCGCCTGAATTACCCGATGACGCCACTATTTATGATGCCGTTGCTGGTGGTTTGGGTGAATTGGGGGAATGGATTACCCGTTATCATGCGCTGACCTTGTCCATGGATTATGATGATGAAAAAGCACTAAATGAAATGGGTGATTTGCAGCATAAACTTGAGTCGCATAATGGCTGGCACTTTCAGCAACGGGTTGAAACCACTTTAACAAAGCTCGATTTGCCGGGCGACTTGAAAATTAATGGTTTGTCGGGAGGTTGGAAACGCCGTGTGGCATTAGCTAGGGCTCTGGTCATTGATCCTGAAGTGTTATTACTGGATGAGCCGACTAACCATCTTGATTTTGAAAGTATTCTTTGGCTTGAAGAACAATTGCTTAACTTTCAAGGTGCCGTATTATTTGTAACGCATGATCGATCATTCTTACAAAAACTGGCTACTCGGATTGTCGATTTGGATCGTGGTAACCTAGTTTCTTGGGCCGGTAATTACGATGACTATCTGGTTCGAAAAGCAGCCGCTCTTGAAGATGAAGCTAATCAAAATGCCGAGTTTGATAAAAAGCTCGCAGATGAAGAAGTGTGGATAAGACAGGGAGTAAAGGCGCGGCGTACACGAAATGAAGGACGTGTTAGAGCTTTGGAAAAATTACGTAACGAGCGTGCGCAAAGACGTTTGCAGCAAGGTACAGCTAGATTGGCGCTGGAAAAAGGTGATGCTTCCGGTAAGAAAGTAATTCAGGTGGATGATATTTCTTTCGGTTATGGGGATAGGCAAATTATTAAGAAATTTTCTACCCTGATTCAACGGGGTGACAAAATTGGATTAATCGGAGCTAATGGCGCTGGTAAATCGACTTTATTAAAATTATTGCTACAACAAATAGAGCCCAATAGCGGCAAAGTAGAGCAGGGTACCAAGCTAGAAATAGCTTATTTTGATCAATTACGTGATCAACTGGATCCTAATATGACGGTCGCTGATACCGTTGCTGATGGTAATGATTTTGTTGAGATAGGAGGTAATAAACGTCATGTTATGTCTTATTTAGGTGACTTTTTATTTGCACCTGCAAGGGCTCGATCACCAGTAAAAAGTTTGTCGGGTGGAGAAAAGAATCGTCTTTTATTAGCGCGTTTATTTACTAAGCCAGCTAATCTTATCGTGATGGATGAGCCAACGAATGATTTGGATTTGGAAACACTGGAGTTATTGGAAGAAAAGCTTGTGAATTATGACGGCACCTTATTATTGGTGAGTCATGATCGGGCTTTTCTGGATAATGTAGTCACCAGTGTTTTTGTGTTGAATGGGGTAGGTGACGTTGACGAATTTGTGGGCGGTTATACTGATTGGATGGGTTACGTGAATCAGGCAGAACAGATTAAGCCAGTGATTGTCGCAAAAAAAAATCAAGAAGCTTCTAAACAGGACAAGTCAGCTGTTAAAAAAAAGAAATTGAGTTACAAAGACCAGCAAGAACTCAATGATCTACCACAAGTGATTGAGGATTTAGAGGTTAAACAGGCTGCTTTAACGTTACAAATCAGTTCATCGGCGTTCTATAAAAAAGAACCATTGGCTATAGCAAAGACTTTGGATGAATTAAAGATGATAGAGACAAAGCTCGAGCATGTTTATGCCCGTTGGAATGATTTGGAAGCACTGATGGATGAGGGCGTTAGCTAAAGTCATTGCTTCAAAAGTTAATCTGGTTTATTCTTAACGGTTCCACATTTTTAAGTGGAAAGGATAAGTAGGAGAGATGGCCGAGTGGTCGAAGGCGCACGCCTGGAAAGTGTGTATACGGTAACGTATCGAGGGTTCGAACCCCTCTCTCTCCGCCACCTATCTATTTATTAAGGTTCATAGAAGTACAATAAGCCTGCAGACTACATGGTCTAGCGGGTTTTTTATTGTCTAATGATGGTGATAAAGCCATAACGTAACGAATAAAGGTTAATAATAATGAATTTCTTAACGAGTTTAATAAAAATAGCAATTAAGTGGACGCCCAAGGCAATCATTTTATGGGTCGTTAATTACAAACTCAAGGGGATTGCAGAATTAAAAGATTTTGATTTAGATCTCGATGCGCGAAAAGTCTATGTGCATACACAATTATTTGGTGAGGCAGAATCAATTGAGGTATGGATGGACAATTTTGCAATTATTATCGATGAAGATGCTTATAAATTTATTTTGCAACAAGCAAGTTCGAACAAACCTTGGTTGAATAATGCACTGGCATTAGTGGTAGGAAAAGCTATACAAATACCGGTGATACCTCAATTGACAGTGTTTATGCCATTGGCTTATGCCTTGCTAAAACCGGAAGGTCAGATACTCAATGTAAGTGGTTATATTGAAAGTGAAAAAAATGAGCCTTAACTAAATATTTTAACTAAGTTGGATAGAATTAAATCTATAGTCATCAATTCATTTAAGGTACAGATGAATTTGATAGACATTATTTAAGAAAAAATAAAACGTTGGTGATTAAGTTAAACGACTAACGGTAATTTTAGAGCTTGGGTTTTGTGTCAGATAAATTGATATTTAGGGCGAAATTGATGCGGAATCTAGGTGGGCAATTTGAAAATAAGCCAAGAGATATTGTTAGGAGTTTTAAAAATTGTTAATGACCAAAGTGGTATAATTTTGTATAGTGGTAATGTTTAATTTTCTATGACGGAATGAGTTCTTTAGGAACCCATTCCGTTTTGTACATATGAGGTAACGTGTTTGGCTAAGTCTGCAATATTGGTGTTAGAAGATGGGACGGTATTCCATGGTGTCTCAATAGGTGCTGACGGCTGTTCTGTAGGTGAAGTGGTTTTTAATACCGCTATGACGGGGTATCAGGAAATTCTTAGTGATCCTTCTTACGCACGTCAAATTGTTACTTTAACCTATCCGCATATTGGCAATGTTGGAGCCAATAGCGAAGATAATGAATCTGCCGGGGTTTTTGTTAGTGGTTTAGTGATAAGGGATTTGCCACTATTGGCGAGTAACTGGCGCAGTGAAAAAACGCTGCAACAGTATTTGTTAGATAATAAAGTGGTCGCTATAGCTGACATAGATACCAGAAAATTAACTCGTCTGTTGCGTGATAAGGGCGCGCAGCGAGGTTGCATTATGGCCGGCGAGTCTATTTCTGAAGATACCGCAAAAAGAGCAATTGAAAGTTTTCCCGGATTAAAGGGCATGGATTTGGCCAAGGAAGTAACGGTTTCAGAATCGTATGAATGGACAGAAAGTACTTGGACTTTACAAAATGGCTATAAACAAGGTGAGAATTTATCTAAGCATGTAGTCGCCTACGATTTTGGTATCAAAAGAAATATTCTCAGATTGCTTGTGAGTCGGGGTTGTCGAGTAACGGTTGTGCCAGCAACTACATCAGCAGCAGTTGTAATGGCCCTGAAGCCCGATGGTGTATTTTTATCAAATGGACCAGGAGATCCAGAGCCTTGTGTTTATGCGATAGAAGCCATTAAAACAATTCTGGATAGTAAAATGCCAGTATTTGGCATTTGCCTAGGTCATCAATTATTAGCTTTAGCGAGTGGTGCAAAAACTGAAAAGATGAAGTTTGGTCATCATGGTGCTAATCACCCTGTACTGGAAATTGCTACCGGGCGTGTAATGATTAGTAGTCAAAACCATGGTTTCTCTGTTAATGAGGCTAGTTTGCCAGATAATTTAATCGCGACATATCGGTCTTTATTCGATGGCAGTTTGCAGGGTATTAAGCGAACAGATTGCCAAGCCATGAGTTTTCAAGGACATCCTGAGGCCAGCCCCGGTCCAAATGATGTGGAATCTTTATTTGATGACTTCATCCTTATGATGAATGATGCAAGCAAACAATAAATAGACTAGAAAATCATAAAATGCCAAAAAGAACCGACATAAAATCTATTTTATTATTGGGTGCTGGGCCAATCGTTATTGGTCAAGCCTGTGAGTTCGATTACTCAGGCACTCAAGCCTGCAAGGCCCTAAGGGAAGAAGGTTATCGCGTTATTCTGGTAAACTCCAATCCCGCTACTATTATGACTGATCCTGATATGTCAGATGCTGTTTATATCGAGCCTATTGATTGGCAAACAGTAGAAAAAATTATTGCAAAAGAACGCCCCGATGCATTATTGCCAACCATGGGTGGGCAAACAGCATTGAACTGTGCGCTAGATCTTGATGCGCATGGTATTTTGGCAAAATATAATGTTGAAATGATTGGCGCGACGAAAGAAGCTATTAATAAAGCTGAGGACCGTCAGTTATTCAATGATGCCATGAGACGAATTGGATACGAAGTCGCAAAATCAAAAACGGCCCACTCTATGGAAGAGGCGATGGCTGCGCAGAAAGAAGTTGGCTATCCGACTGTCATTCGTCCTTCTTTTACCATGGGCGGAAGTGGAGGAGGTATTGCTTATAATAAGGAAGAGTTTGTTGAAATTTGCGAGCGTGGATTATATTTATCGCCGACTAATGAGTTATTGATTGAAGAGTCCGTATTGGGTTGGAAAGAATATGAAATGGAAGTGGTTCGAGATTCTAAGGATAATTGCATTATTGTTTGTTCAATTGAAAATTTTGATCCAATGGGTGTGCATACCGGTGATTCAATTACAGTAGCACCGGCTCAGACATTAACTGACAAAGAATATCAAATTTTACGAAATGTGTCTTTGGCGGTGCTCCGTGAGATTGGTGTTGATACGGGGGGATCTAATGTTCAAGTAGCAATTAATCCAGTTGATGGACGTATGATTGTTATTGAAATGAACCCTAGGGTCTCTCGATCTTCTGCGTTAGCCTCTAAAGCCACAGGTTTTCCAATTGCCAAAGTAGCAGCTAAATTAGCGGTTGGTTATACGTTAGATGAGTTGAAAAATGAAATTACGGGTGGAGCGACTCCCGCATCATTTGAGCCGACAATTGATTATGTGGTTACTAAAGTACCTCGTTTTACTTTTGAAAAATTCCCACAAGCTGATGATCGGTTAACGACACAAATGAAGTCGGTCGGTGAAATTATGGCGATTGGCCGTACTTTTCAAGAATCACTTCAAAAAGCGTTGCGCGGTTTGGAAATAGGTATTAGCGGTCTTGATGAAATAGTTGATTTGAATGCAGATGACGCTAAAGAAAAAATGCAAAGGGAAATGCGTCATCCAGGACCCGATCGGTTGTTATATGTTGCCGATGCCTTTAGAAGCGGGATGACATTAAGTGAGGTTCATGAGGCTTCCAAAATTGATCCATGGTTTTTAGCGCAAATTGAAGATCTAATTATTACTGAACAATCATTGGCGACTAAAACCTTATCAACATTGAAGGATGGTGAGCTTTATAAGTTAAAGCGTAAAGGGTTTTCAGATTTACGTATAGCAAAATTGCTGGATGCCTCTGAAATTGAAGTACGTAATGTGAGGCATAAGCAAAACATACGTCCAGTGTATAAGCGCATTGACTCTTGCGCAGCTGAATTTTCATCTGATACCGCTTATTTGTATTCAACATATGAAGAAGAATGTGAGGCAAGGGTTTCAGATAAAGAAAAAATTATAATTCTTGGTGGCGGTCCTAATCGAATCGGTCAGGGTATAGAGTTTGATTATTGTTGTGTTCATGCAGCCTTGGCGTTACGTGAAGATGGCTATGAAACTATCATGATTAATTGTAATCCTGAAACTGTTTCAACCGACTTTGATACTTCAGACCGTTTATATTTTGAGTCATTAACTCTGGAAGATGTGTTGGAAATTGTCCATATTGAAAAGCCTAAGGGTGTTATTGTTCAATACGGTGGACAAACGCCATTGAAACTTGCTCGCGCTCTGGAAGCTGCGGGGGTGCCAATTATTGGAACATCGCCAGATTCGATTGATTTAGCCGAGGATCGTGAGCGATTCCAGAAATTGTTGGAAAGACTTGACTTAAAACAACCGCCAAATGCTACAGCCCGATCAGTTGAACAAGCTGTGACTGCTGCAAAAGAACTAGGTTATCCTTTGGTTGTAAGGCCTTCATATGTTCTCGGAGGGCGTGGTATGGAGATTGTGTTCAATGAAGAAGGCTTACAGCGATATATGAAAGAAGCTGTCAGTGTTTCTAATGATGCGCCCGTATTGCTTGATCGCTTTCTTGATGATGCGGTGGAAATGGATGTTGATGCTATTTATGACGGCGAACGTGTTTTAATTGGCGGTTTGATGGAGCATATCGAGCAAGCTGGCGTTCATTCAGGTGATTCTGCCTGTTCATTGCCGCCATATGACTTGGCGCCAGAAATACAAGATAAGTTACGTGTTCAAGTAGCAAAAATGGCAGAGGCTTTAGGCGTAAGAGGGTTAATGAATACGCAGTTTGCGATTCAAGGCGAAGATATTTATGTTTTAGAGGTTAATCCAAGAGCTTCGCGAACGGCACCTTTTGTCTCCAAAGCAACTGGTTACGCTTTGGCAAAAATTGCAGCACGTGTCATGGTTGGACAAACTTTAGCGCAGCAAGGTGTTACTGAAGAACGTATTCCAAGTTATTATTCGGTTAAGGAAGCCGTTTTTCCTTTTGTAAAGTTTCCAGGCGTTGATCCTTTATTAGGTCCTGAAATGAAATCAACGGGTGAAGTGATGGGAGTTGGCAATACTTTTGGAGAAGCTTTTGCCAAGTCACAGCGGGCCGCTGGTGTGAATTTGAATGATAGTGGAAAAGTACTTATCAGTATTCGTGATGCTGATAAAGCCAAGGCGCCAGATATTGCCAGAATGTTGGTAGATAAAAAGTATGAGATTGTCGCAACAGGAGGTACTGCAAAGTTTCTTAAGGAGGCAGGTATTCCTTGTGAGGTGGTCTATAAGGTTAATGAAGGTCGACCTAATACTGTTGATATGATTAAAAATGATCAGATACAGTTTATTATCAATACGACCGAGGGAAAAAAAGCAATTTCAGATTCTTTTACTATGCGAAGAGAGGCTTTGCAACATAGGGTGGCTTATTACACTACTATGGCTGGTGCACGTGCTGCTTGTTTCGCATTAGGTAAATTAGATGCAGGTGATGTGAATTGCTTGCAAGATCTACACAAAACTTGATTTGAAGAAATTAAGGTGCTCCGCATTGATTAAATTATTCTTTGTCCGGAGTGACCTTAGTTCAGAAATTTATTAATGGAGCTTAGAATATGAACAAGGTGCCTCTTACTGTTACAGGCGCGGAAAAATTACGTGTAGAGTTGGATGAGTTAAGGTCAGTCGTACGTCCGCGTATTATTGCATCCATTGCAACTGCACGTGCCCATGGTGATTTAAAGGAAAATGCGGAATATCATGCCGCGAAGGAGCAACAGAGTTTTGCCGAAGGACGAATAGCTGAAATTGAAAGTAAGCTTGCAAATGCGCAAATAATCGATATTACTAAAGTTGATGCCAATGGTAGAGTGGTATTTGGCGCAACGGTAGAAATTGAAGACGTTGAGTCTGAAAAAAGAGTTATATATCAGATCGTAGGTGAAGATGAGGCGAGTATAAAAGAAGGTCGAATTTCGGTCGGATCACCGATTGCGCGGGCATTAATTGGTAAAGAGGTTGAGGACGTTGTTACAGTTAAAGCGCCGGGTGGTGATGTTGATTATGAAATTATCGCCATTAAATACATTTAACTCAGGCGAAAGAAAAGTAGTTATTTTCCTCCCCCTTGTTAATTAATGTTTTATTTATTGGGGTTTAGTCGATAAATAACAGCTATTTGTCCAATCGATTGAATCAGCTCCGCACCTGAGTTCGCGCATATTTTTTCAGTAATTAATTTGCGATCCTCACGTTCTGCGCGGATTTTTACTTTTAGCAATTCGTGTGTATTCAGTGCTAGCTCAAGCTCTGCTAAAACAGCATCTGTAAGTCCTGATTGTCCAATCATAACTACGGGTTTTAGACTATGAGCTTCAGCTCGAAGTTTTTTCTTATTTGCAGCGTTCACGCATTATTCCTAAATTAAAAAATCACAACACACTATACAACAGATTATGGGTCGAAGTAAAAGCAGCAGTCGTTGGATGGCAGAACATTTTGAGGATGAGTATGTCAAAATGGCTCAAGCACAAGGCTATCGGTCTCGAGCAGTTTTTAAATTAAAAGAAATTCAAGAAAAAGATCAGCTTATTAAGCCTGGTATGAATATAGTTGATTTAGGTGCTGCGCCGGGTGGTTGGTCACAGTTTGCTAGGCAGTTGTTGGGTAAAAAAAATAAACTTATTGCACTAGATATTTTGCCGATGGATTCCTTGGAGGGAGTAGATTTTATTCAAGGTGATTTTCGAGAAGAATCGGTCATGGAGCGACTTTATAGCACTTTGCAAGGGCTACCTGTTAATCTGGTTATGTCTGATATGGCGCCAAATATGAGTGGCAACAAAGGTGTAGATCAACCGCGTGCTATTTATTTGGGTGAGTTGGCTTTAGATACTGCAAAAACTGTTCTAACAAAAGATGGAAGCTTTTTGGTTAAGTTATTTCATGGTGAAGGTTTTGAAACGCTATACTCAGAGATTGAGCATAACTTTACAAAAGTAATTATCAGAAAGCCAAAAGCATCAAGGCCACGAAGTAATGAAGTTTATATTTTAGCTAAAGGGTTTAAATAGCGTTATGCAGTCCTTATATTGCCAATATGAGGAAATTGCTAACCGTTTAGTGTTTTCCAGATAAATAACGACAGTCAGGTAAGGCAACTTCTGATATAATTAATCAGTTTTTTTAAACCGGGAGCCTTTTGGGCCTAGGGTGTTTCTGTGAATGATATGATGAAAAATATAATCCTGTGGGTGGTCATTGCAATAGTATTGATGTCCCTTTTTAATAATTTTGGCTCACAAGGAGATAGAGCTGACTCAGCTTTATCCTATTCACAATTCCTAGAGTCGGTGAAGGCCGGTCAAATTCAACAGGTAATGATTGATGAGCATATCATCAAGGGTAAGACGCAAGTCGGCCAGTTGTTTAAGACGTATGCACCTAACGACCCACATTTGATTGACGACTTATTGGCGAATGGCGTCGATATAAAAGCGGTTCCACCTGAGCAACCCTCCATGCTTATGCAATTATTAATATCGTTTGGTCCGATGTTATTACTGATTGCTGTTTGGGTGTTCTTTATGCGTCAAATGCAAGGCGGTGGTGCTGGAGGTCGAGGTGCTATGAGCTTTGGTAAAAGTAAAGCAAGAATGCTTGAAGAAGATCAGATTAAGGTAACATTCGCTGATGTGGCTGGTTGTGATGAGGCTAAAGAAGAAGTTGTGGAAATGGTTGATTTTCTTAGAGACCCAGCTAAATATCAAAAATTAGGTGGTAAGATTCCACGAGGCGCTTTGATGATTGGTCCTCCTGGAACAGGAAAAACGTTGTTAGCTAGAGCAATTGCCGGTGAAGCTAAGGTGCCTTTTTTTACTATTTCGGGCTCAGATTTTGTAGAAATGTTTGTAGGTGTTGGTGCATCTCGTGTTCGTGATATGTTTGAGCAAGCTAAAAAACATGCGCCTTGTATTATTTTTATTGATGAAATTGATGCTGTTGGGCGCCAACGTGGTGCTGGTTTAGGTGGCGGAAATGATGAACGCGAACAGACATTAAATCAGTTATTGGTTGAAATGGATGGTTTTGAAGGTAATGAAGGTATTATCGTTATAGCGGCGACAAATCGTCCAGATGTATTGGATAAAGCGCTGTTGCGTCCAGGAAGATTTGATCGTCAGGTAACCGTAGGTTTGCCTGATGTTAAAGGACGTGAGCAAATACTTGCGGTCCATATGAAAAAGGTTCCATCCGATGATGATGTCATTATTAAATATATAGCTCAAGGAACTCCAGGATTTTCTGGAGCAGATTTGGCTAATTTAATCAATGAAGCCGCTTTGTTTGCCGCAAGAATGAATAAGCGCGTTGTCAATATGTCTGATTTGGAAAAAGCTAAAGATAAATTGATCATGGGTGCTGAAAGACACACCATGGTGATGGATGAAAAAGAAAAAACCATGACGGCTTATCATGAAGCAGGCCATGCGATTGTTGGCAAATTGGTGCCTGAACATGATCCTGTTTACAAAGTCAGTATTATGCCTAGAGGTCGAGCTTTAGGTGTTACCATGTTTTTACCTGAGAGAGATCAGTATAGCGCCAGTAAACAAAAACTGGATAGTATGATTTCTAGCCTATATGGTGGACGAATTGCCGAAGAAGTAGTTTTTGGTTGGGAGCAAGTAAGTACAGGTGCTTCTAATGATATTGAACGAGCTACTGAGTTGGCGAGAAACATGGTGACTAAGTGGGGATTGTCGCAACGTCTTGGTCCATTATCTTATAGTGAAGAAGAAGGTGAGGTATTTCTCGGTCGTTCAGTGACTCAGCATAAAAAAGTAGCTGAAGAAACCTCGCATACCATTGATGAAGAAATTCGTTCTTTCATAGATAGAAATTACGAGCGTGCAGAGAGACTGTTAAAAGAAAATATTGATATTCTTCATGCTATGGCTGCAGCATTGATGAAATACGAGACCATCGACAAATATCAAATTGATGATCTGATGGCTCGTAAGCCCGTAAGAGATCCTAAAGGCTGGGATGATGATAAGCCCTCAAGTGGTAATATTAAGGTTGATGAAATAAAAGCCATGGATGACAAAAAAGCAGATAAACCAATTGGAAATACTGCTGAGCAAGGCTAAAAATTGTAACGATAGATTTTAAAGGAGAGGCTAATACCTCTCCTTTTTTTTGCAAAGTTTAATGTAAAAAATTGCGAAAAAGCTTTATTAATATCCAGAAGACGAGAGTTATTAGTATGTCAAGAAAGTATTTTGGAACAGATGGTATCAGGGGAAAAGTAGGTGAAGCGCCCATCACGGCAGATTTTTTATTAAAATTGGGCTGGGCGGCAGGAAAGGTGTTCGCCAATGAAGGACATGGTTTTGTGTTGGTGGGTAAAGATACGCGTATATCGGGCTATATGTTCGAATCGGCTTTAGAAGCGGGGCTTTCAGCAGCTGGCGTGGATACTCGCTTACTCGGTCCTATGCCTACACCGGGTGTTGCTTATTTAACACGAACATTAAGAGCAAAAGCGGGTATCGTTATAAGTGCCTCCCACAACCCCTATTATGACAATGGCATAAAGTTTTTTTCGGTACAAGGCACTAAGTTACCTGATGATATAGAGGGTAAGATTGAAAGCTATATTGATTCACCAATGACTACGGCTGAGTCAGCTAAATTGGGTAAGGCAAAGCGCTTGGTTGATGCATCAGGACGTTATATTGAGTTTTGTAAGGCTAGTATTCCGACACGTTTTGAATTTAGCGGCATGAAGATAGTTGTTGACTGTGCTCATGGAGCGACTTATCACATTGCCCCTCATGTTTTCAGGGAAGTAGGAGCCCAGGTAATTGTAATAGGCGCCGAGCCTAATGGCCTTAATATAAATGATCAGTGTGGTGCGACTAAGCCTGAACAGTTGGTTGCGGCAGTAATGGCAAATCAGGCAGATTTTGGAATTGCATTGGATGGTGATGGTGATCGACTTGTTATGGTTGATCATAAAGGTGAAATTGTTGATGGCGATGAACTGATCTATATTATTGCAAAATCCAGATTAGATGCAGGGCAGATGTCGGGCCCAGTTGTTGGCACTTTAATGACTAACTTGGGCATGGAGCATGGCCTTAAAGAGATGGGGCTTAGTTTATTGAGAGCTAAAGTGGGTGATCGTTATGTTATGGAAATGATGAATGATCATAAAGGAATATTGGGGGGAGAAAACTCAGGACATATTATTTGTTTAGATAGAACCACGACCGGCGACGGAATAATTGCTGCTTTGCAGGTAATGGCTGAAATGCATGACAGTGGAAAAACTCTACATGAATTAAAGTCAGGAATGCAAAAATATCCTCAGGTTTTGATTAATATTAAAACAATTAAAACGGTTAACCTGGATGGCAATGAAAATATTGTAAAGTCAGTGCGTGCGGTTGAAGAAAAACTAGGTAATAAAGGAAGGGTATTACTAAGGGCATCAGGAACGGAACCCTTAATCCGCGTTATGGTTGAAGGAGAAGATGCAGGCTTGGTTAATAATTACGCACAGCAATTGGCTGAAGATGTTAAGAAAGTAATAGGTGCTTGAATTAGTGGTTATTTGGCTATATCATGTGCAGTTTGGTTCTATGTGGGAGTTATGTTAATGCGTCGGTCTCTGGTGGTCGGAAATTGGAAAATGAATGGAACTCTTGCAAGTTCTGAGTTACTTGCAAAAGGCATTATTTCTGGGTTAGATTCAAACAAAGCAGATATTGCAATCTGTGTTCCCTATGTTTACTTACCAAGTGTTAGTGAATTGGTTAAAGGTACCGCATTAGCATTGGGCTCGCAAAATATTGCAGATAAATCTTCAGGTGCTTTTACTGGAGAAATATCCGCATCTATGCTGAAAGAGTTCAATTGCAAATATGCTCTTGTAGGGCATTCAGAAAGACGTAGTTTTTACGGAGACACCAACGAATCGGTTGCTGCACGTTTTAGTCAAGCACTAGAGCAAAATATTACCCCAATTTTATGTGTGGGAGAAACGCTAGAGCAGCGCGAACAAGATCAAACGTTTGAAGTGATCAATGAGCAGCTTGATGCTGTCATTAATTTGGTAGGTATAACAGCTTTTAATTCTGCAGTTATTGCATATGAGCCTGTTTGGGCGATAGGTACTGGAAAAACAGCAAGTGATGAACAGGCTCAGGAAGTTCATTTTTATATACGCCAGTACATTGCAGCTAAAGATCAAGCTATTGCAGATAAAATACAAATTTTATACGGCGGAAGTGCAAAACCGGAGAATGCAAAAGGTTTGTTTGCAATGCCGGATATAGATGGCGGCTTAATAGGTGGGGCTTCGTTGGATGCGGAATCCTTTTTAAAGATTTTTAACTCGATTTAGAGCAGTTTAGACATTCATGTATCAGGTAATTATTGTTATTCATGTGTTGCTGGGTTTAGGTATTATTGGTTTAATATTAATGCAGCAAGGTAAAGGGGCCGATGCCGGCGCCGCTTTTGGAACTGGATCAGCGGGCTCTGTTTTTGGTGCACAGGGCGCAGCTTCTTTTTTGTCTAGAGCTACAGCCATTCTAGCGACGTTATTTTTTATAACCAGCTTGGGTCTTGCGATCATAAATGGTCATAAGGGTGTTGCTTTTGATTTAATGAGTTCATCAGATGTTAAAGAAGAAACGGCCGGTGTTCCCCAGCTACAGGGTCAAGCAGCCGTTGATTCAGTGTCTACAGTACCTGCTATTAAGGCTGAAGATATCCCTGAAGTAAAGGTTGTTGAGCCAGTGAAAGGTGCCGAGATAAAAGATACTCAAGTGCCTAAAGCTGAAGAAATGAAGACAGTAAAATAGCTAAAAAGCTTCTTCTGAAGTTGGTGGTTAAGTATTTTTATAAAGAAGTAATCAAGTTTAAGCCGACGTGGTGAAATTGGTAGACACGCCATCTTGAGGGGGTGGTGACGAAAGTCGTGCCGGTTCAAATCCGGCCGCCGGTACCATACAAAGGTTTTAAGAGAGCCAAAGAAGCACAAGAACCCGCAAGTTATATGGCTTAGCGGGTTTTTTATTGTCCAGCGAAATGTAGTCAAATACACGGACATCCAATCAAAAGTATGTCCTTTTTTATGTCCTTTGGTATAGTGTAAGAAAAAAGGACATAATCAAGGACATAAAATGGCTAAGAATATCAATAAAGACGTGGTTTATAGAACGGCTAAGTCGAAAGAAAAAGATTACATGATTAATGATGGAGGAGGCCTGTTTTTGTTTGTTAGTAAAAACGGCACTAAGTCTTGGCGGTATATTTACACATTTAATAAAAAGCAGAAAAAATTGGCATTTGGCATTTATCCAAATGTAACATTAGATGCGGCAAGACGCAAAACAGAAGATGCTAGCGAGAACATTGCTAACAGTATTGACCCCAATACATTAAGAATTGAGAAGAAAAAAGCACAACAGTTATCACTTTCCAATAATGATCGTGTTGCCGATGGTTTGCCAATACTAAACAGTTTTGCAGACTTAACAAGGCAATGGTTAGCATCAATAGCTCATTTAACATCTCAAACAACACAAATTAAGAAAACTTCAAGGCTTGAAAGATTGGCGTTTCCAGTGTTGGGAGATATGCCTATTAAAGAAATAAAATCATCCGATGTATTAGCCGCGATAAAACCCTTGATTCATAAAATGCAGTTAGAAACAGCGCATCGGCTCCACGCTGAGATTAGCTCTGTTTTTGCTTATGCTATTGTTCATGATTGTGCGGAATATGACCCTTCACAGCCAGTAGCCAAACAAATACCGGCTCAAAAAGTAAAGCATAGGGCAGCAATAATAGATCCTAGTCAAGTAGGACAATTACTTAGAGATATTGGTAATTATAGAGGTACTTTTGTTGTGCAATCCGCTTTCAGAATATCACCGCTACTCTTTCAAAGACCAGGAGAAATACGACAATTACTTTGGTCAGATATTGAATTGGATGCTAAAGAGTGGCGACCATATATATCTAAAACAGATTTCCATCATATTGTACCGCTATCAACCCAAGCTATATCCATATTGGAGGCAATAAAACCACTTACGGGGGCTGGCCAATATGTTTTTCCATCTAGTCGAGGTGATAGTCGGCCAATGTCAGATAATACAATCAGAACGGCTTTAAAGTCATTGGGCTATGATTCTGACACGATGACCGCACATGGTTTTAGAACAACAGCATCAACGCTACTCAATGAACAAGGCTGGAGTCCTGATGCTATCGAAAGACAATTAGCTCATTCACCTAGAGATCAAGTGAGGGCGGCTTATAACAGGGCGCAATACTTAGATGAGCGTCGGCGTATGATGCAATCTTGGTCAGATTATCTTGATAGTCTCAAGAATGGGGCTTAGATGTTTCGAAGTCAAATAAGGATGATAAGTAATCAATCTTAATTTCAATTTTCCTGTATCCGGTCAATAGCATCCATCAACACCCTTCTTACGAATTCAGATTCATTCATATTTAAACTTCTTGCTCTGGCATAAATTATATGTGCGAGCGTTGGTGTGAAGCGATAGGCTCTCATGGCGGTTAGTTGTTTGTTATTTTTTCTCTTCATAATAAAACTCCTTCGTATGACAGAGTATTTATCAATTTTGGTTAATAACTTGAATTTTAAGCGTAGGTATTCATTATGGCTATTAGGATCTCTAGTGATTTTGTCAACATAATGAAGTGATCAATAGAGAGTGAGCTAAAGCTCACTTGTGCTTCCCTGCCGGTCAGCACATTTTTCTTCCTCTAGGTTGATTGAGATTAATTTTTACTCTCATTATGCTGAATAATTGCCACCTGGATAATAATTTTATATTCAAGAGGATATTGCCTGTGCGACGGTGTTCATCTAGATTACGATTTACACATTTTTGCCCCCTTTCGGGAGCAAAAAAATAATTTCATCTGAGTTGACTTCATTA
>CAIVQX010000040.1 GCA_903908165.1 uncultured Methylococcaceae bacterium
GATTATGTTAATGAGTGGGATTTTCCTGATAACAAGAAGATTGGTAATTTAACTATTCCACTGCAATACCGCTTTGAACCCGGCCATAATGAAGATGGTGTTACGGCAATTATTCATGTCCATCAATTAAACCAGCTTTCACAAGCTGCATTTGATTGGTTAGTGCCGGGTTTGTTGGAAGAAAAATGTATTGCTTTAATCAAATCTTTGCCAAAACAGATCAGAAAACATTTTGTGCCCGTCCCGCAAACAGTTAAGCAGTGTTTGGAAATTGAGCCTGATTTTAAAGGGCTGTTACAAGAATGGTTGGGTAATAGGTTAAGAAAATTAACAGGTGAAGCGATTCCATTAAATGCTTGGGTTACAGATAATTTGACTGATCATTTGAAAATGAATTTTAGAGTCATAGATGATCAAGATAACTTACTGGATTACGGTAGAGATTTAAAAAAATTACAGAATAAGTACGCGGTTAAAGCAGAAGACAGTTTTGATCAGATAGCGACCGATGCATTAAGTTATACCGGCTGTATTCAATGGGCATTTGATGATTTGCCAGAAACTTATCAATTTAGCCAAAAAGGACAAACAGTTGTAGGCTTCCCTGCTATTATCGATGAAGGTGATGCAGTTGGTGTTCGTATTTTTGATACCGAGAAAAAAGCTGCACTTCAACACCAGTCTGGTTTAATGCGGTTATTTCAACTACAGTTGCGAAAAGAATGTACTTACATCCTTAAAAACATGCCACAAACTGCTTCGGCAGAGCTAACCTATAATCGATTGTCTAAACATCCGCTTATTCCATCTTTATCCAATGGTAACTTGGGAGTAACCGCCTCTTATAAAGAAGACATGCTTTTTTTGATTTTTTATAGTGTATTTATTGCAGGTAAAAATATACGTACTCAAGCGGTTTTTGAACAAAATTTACGTGAATACAAGCCAGAGTTGATGATTGTTGCCAATGATGCGGGAAAATTGGTTTTGGAAATTATGGCTTATTATGGTGATATAAAAAAGAGCATTGAGCGTACTTTAAAGATAACGGATCCCTTGGCTAAGGAAATTAATGAACAACTGGATTTATTAGTTTATGTTGGTTTCATTCGTAATACGCCTTATCTGTCGCTTAAAGCCATGCCGCGCTACCTTAAAGCCATACAGTATCGTCTAGATAAATATGATAACAATCAACAAAAAACTCAAGAAGTCAGTCGTTATTCAACCCGTTTTTGGAATGAGATAGAGAAAAAAGCAAAAAAAGATTTTATTATTCCTGAACAAGATGAATTTCGATGGGCGCTTGAAGAATATAGAGTGTCCTTGTTTGCCCAACAATTAAAAACAGCTTATCCCATTTCTGCAAACCGAATGGAAAAACTATGGGATAACCGACATTAATTTTGTTTAGATTTTGCGTTGATAAAACTAATTTTTAGCGTTTTTTACTCCTAGAGTAAATAATAAAATCAAAGCCCCCCAAAGTACAAAAGGTACAAGCCAAAACCAGTGTTGGTAAAAAGTTTCGGTAGGGTGTTTAAGATAAGGCACTTCATATACCCCTGACCATGGTTGGTGAATAGGTGATCTTTCTAATATTTCTCCCGAAGCTAATGATACTGTGGAAATGCCGGTATTAGTAACGCGTAAGACCGGTCTTCGAAACTCTATGCCTCTGGCTAAAGTCATGTACATATGCTGATAGGGTTCTTGCCAACTACCGTACCATGAATCATTGGTTACATTGACGATGAATTGTGCGCCCAAGTTAGCCAGTGATCTGGAGAACACTGGAAATAAGCTTTCATAACATATTTGTGCACCCATTTTATAATTGTTTAGCGTCAAAAGTTCGGTAGGCCCTAACCCTCTTGCGAAATGACCCGTTGCCGGTAACCAGTCTCGGATTGCTGGAAAAAACTGTTCACCAGGTATATATTCGCCAAAAGCTAACAAAATAGTTTTGCTGTAATGGGGTGAAATAATTTCTCCATCTTTATTGAGCACAAACAGAGAGTTGGTAATTAATTGGGCCTTATCATCAACACTGTATGCGCCTGTAATCAGGGGCAGTTGTCTAGTCTGCAGGAATTCAGACAATGCTAAAGGTAAGGCATTGTTTTTAAATTGATCGCCTAATAAAGCAGGAAAGGCAGTTTCTGGCCATAAGACAAAGTCAATTTTTTTATCTTTATGGCTATTAAGTCCACTATCAGTCAAAGTGGTATAGCGATTAAGTATTTCTTTGCTATAGCCTTTTCCTAATTCAGCGGCCATCTTTTCTGAGTTTTCAGTACTGACTTGAACCATTAAGGTGGTAAAAGAAGCGTCCGGTTTTTGTAGTCTTTCTTTAAGCCATAAACCGCCAATATTTAACACAATAAATCCGGTAATAACGGTAGCAAATAAAATTTTTCCTTTGTTTTGCTTACGTGTTTGCCAAGCTATAAAAAGGGGAATATTGCAAAGTATTGTTGCCGCACTAAGACCGCTGAAACCAATAATTTCAGCCCATTGGAAGATTGGGAGATTTGCGCCAAACCAAGAGTAACCAAAATTCCAATCAAATAGTGTAAAAGAATAGCGCTCGCAGAGCGTTGTGATGATAGCCATCATAGCCAGTGATAATTGATCTGACCATTTAAATTTTCGATAGCCGACAAACCATAATATGCCCGCTAAAGGCACGTATAGGTGCGCTATTAAGCCATAGATCAGCATCCCTAGAACGGAAAATGACCAGTCAAGATGAGCAAACTCATGAAGTAAATAGGTCACCCAGTTAAAACCAATTAAGGTAAATACAAAGGCCGTCATCATGCCGCCTAAGATGACGTCTTTTAAAGTGGATTGTCGGCTCCAGAAAAGCCATAAAGGGACAAAACAGAATAGCGAAGCCCAGGGTGGGAAGGGAATGTAACTGGTACCTATAAAAAAACCAGACATAACAGGGAGTAACCAAATTTTGCGAGAGCCGCTCAAAAAATTGTTCATATAGCGTAATTGGTTTTGTGAATGTGTTATGGGAATGCTGTCAGGTAATTAAATAAACTACTTTGCAGGCTAAACTGGCTTTTAAAAAAATTGTAGAACCTTACTGTCAAATTACATTTTTTTCTTTACGGGGTGATGACGGTTTTGCTAAACATTGGATGGATAAACTTAATTTTTAGCGATGGTTTTTTTAAAACATAAAAACGTCTATGGTTTTTATGAGGTTAACCTTCCCATTAAAAAACGAGAAGGTTATAGGCATATTTATTTCAGGGCACGTATTTAATCGTTGTGTATTTCTGCATAGAGTGCTCTGTATTCATCACTTAACTTATGATTGGGTACGTAATGAATTAACGGTTGAGAGGCAGAATGAGATTCTCTAACCTTTACAGAGGGAGAAATCATTGCAGCAAGAACAGGAAGTCCTTCTGCAATAAGCTCATCAACCAACTGCCGGGGTAAATTGGCTTGTTTTTGGAATTGATTAACAATAATACCCTCTATTTCAAGAGCTTGATTGTGATCAGCTTTAACTTCAGTTACTGACTGCATCAAGGTATACAAAGCTTCTCTGGCAAATGTATCGCAATCAAAAGGAATCAGACATTTCTCTGCCGCTATTAAAGCTGATTGACTGTAAAAGTTAAGTACCGGAGGCGTATCC
>CAIVQX010000041.1 GCA_903908165.1 uncultured Methylococcaceae bacterium
ATTGCCCAGCATATGGAAAAGGGGATGAAAGCTCAGTTAAAGGTTGGTGATGGAGATGGTGACTTACCCAGTATTCCTGGTGTAACAGCTTATACACTAGCTGATGATTATAATGCAACCTTGCCTGAATTAGCCGCTAAAGCAGAAATTGATGCCAAGAATGCACCTGCTGTGGTTGCATCGGTAAGTCCGGCCACTGGAAAAGTTGTAAAGCAAGAGGACTCGATATTTTCGGGAATCACAGTGATAGGTTTAGCTATAGGCTTGCTTGCTGCTCCATTGCTGGGTAGAACATTTAAAGGCATGACCGCAGCAGAGGCGGTTGCTTATAGTGTTGAGGTGTTAAAAAAATTGGTTGGCATTTTGGTAAGCCCGTTTTCACGATTAATTAAATTTCTTAACAATAAGAAAAACAAGATATTGCCTAAAAAGTAAATATTGGAAAATTTAAAACCTTGCGATCTATAATCGCAGGGTTTTTTTTTGGATAAATAAATGCAAGAAACATTGATGAGTATCTGGGGATTGTTTTTAAGCGCTTTTATATCATCAACAGTTGCACCAGGTGGTTCTGAAGCAGTGTTGGCTTATATGGTTTCACAAGGACATTTTCAAACTCAAAACCTAGTTATCGTAGCAACGTTAGGGAATACTCTAGGCGCCATGACAACATGGGGTTTAGGAATGTTTACGGCGAAAAAATTTCCAATAGCCAACCTTTTGTCAGAAAAGAAACAAAATGCACTAAATATCGTAAAAAAAAGAGGTATCTGGGTATTGTTTTTTTCATGGTTACCTATAGTTGGCGATGCGCTATGTTTTGCGGGTGGATGGTTAAAGCTCCCATTAGTGCCAGCATGCTTAATTATTTTGCTAGGAAAACTGGGTCGATATGCTGTAATAGCATGGGTATTAATATGAGTATTGAAAGTAGTCCTAGTAAATGATAGAAACTAATTTTTTAAAATCAAAGCTTAACGAGTTATTTGTCTTAAGCCATTTTCCAGTTAGAAATATTGAATATCAACATAAAAAACGCGATTATTTTATAGCGGCGTTTACTTTTTTGTGCGTAGCTATCTGTTTAATCAGTGATGCCAATGCCAGTATAGAAAAACAAAATGCGTTAGGTGTAAGTGGTTGGGTATTTTTGATTGGTTTGTTGCTGGGTGAAAATAGAGAAGTAAGAATGCAGGTTGTTATTGCCGTTATTTTTGCGACCATTGGCGAACATTTTGCCTCTCCTTTCATGGGTGGGTACACTTATCGTTTTAGTAATGTGCCGGCTTATGTGCCACCGGGGCATGGTATGGTTTATCTAACAGCGGTAGCCTTGGCGCGTTCCGGATTGTTTCTAAGACATGCAAGAGAAATTACAACTTTGGTGATAGCGTTTTGTGGCTTATGGTCACTTTGGGGGATTAGTGGTTTCGCTCAGCAAGGTGATGCTGTAGGCGCTTTATTATTTTGTGTGTTCTTGGTTTACTTATTTAAAGGTCGCTCCCCTATGGTTTATCTTGCAGCCTTTTTTATAACTACGTGGTTGGAGTTGATAGGTACTGCGGTAGGGACATGGAAATGGGCTGCAATTGATCCAGTTTTAGGTTTGCCACAAGGAAATCCACCTAGTGGCGTGGCTGCCTGGTATTGCTTGGTTGATGCAGTAGCCATCGGTGGTGCTCCTTTTGTGCTTCAGGGTTTTGCAAAAATATTTAATTATTTAAAAATAAGAGTGTTGCGTTATCGAACCGCAGATTGATCCATATAAAGGTTGTGTGAATTTGAGTTCACTTCTTCTTTATAGATAAGCGTTTTTGTGTAGTCGAGTCGATAGATAATAGTTGCTTTGCAAAGCCTCATATATGGTATTTTTATGTACAGAAGAGCTCCTTAACTTAAAGCTAAAAAATAAGCGGTAGTAAACGGACTCTGCTAGTCCAAATGGAATCAATAATTAATTATTAACAATGAGGTGATTTTATGGAACGTCGAAATTTTATTGGTCTAAGTGTAGCCAGTGTTGGCTTAAGTATTGTAGCTCCCGCGATGGCTTTGGCTGCTGCTGAAAAACAGGTAAAGGGAAGTAGTGATATTTATTATACCAAGGAAGACGCTGGTCGCTGGAGTGCAAAAGTTGCAACACATTTGCCTAATATAGACATAAAAAAATCAGGTGAAAAAACAACCATAAAAGTTGTGACCCCACATGAAATGAAAGGTTACGAGCACTATATAGTCAAGCATGTACTATTAGACAGCAACCATAAGTTCTTGGAAGAACATCTTTTTGATCCAATCAATGATAAAGTCGCCATATCAACATTTACATTAGAATACTATAGTGGAAAGCTTTACGTATTGAGCATGTGTAATAAGCATGATTTATGGCTGAATGAAGTTGAAGTTTAAGGCAAAAAATTTTTATTAAGTGGAATAGCTTTAAATAAAATAAATAGTCAGATGCGTTTAGCCCCAAAGCCCAATTAAACTATTTAATCATTTATTAGGTTTGGTAGATCTTAATTGGTCGAATAATATAAATAATGAATACTATCAAGTATGGAAATTAATATTCCATTAGCTCGGCGCTTACAGATACACGCGCATAAATATGAAAGTTTTTTTATTGCTTTATTAGTAGTTGCGATTTATTTTTCAACAGCTTTAGCAATAATTTTATCTGCTTTAGTTGGAGCGATTTGGTTGCTTTCTACGCAATTTGTAGAGTTACCTGGGGCATTAAAAAGAAATCCAGTTGCTGCCTCGGCTATGCTTTTGTTCTTCTGGTTTGTATTGGGAGCAAGCTACACCAGTGCAACCAATAGCGAAGCTTTTTCCATGATAATGAAATATAGGGAGTTATTATTTATTCCTGTTTTTATTTCAATTTTAACAACAGCCCGTTATATTGATTGGGTTTGGAGAGCTTTCTTTTTTGCCAGCTTAGTAACATTATTAATATCTTATCTCATGTATTTCGGTTTTATTGGGCTTAGTATCCAAGGAGACCCTTCTTTTAAAAATCGTATTAGCCATAGTGTTTTTATATCCTTTTTTGCTTTTTTTTGTGCACATAATGCTTATGAAGATACTAGTTTTCAAAAGTTGTATGTGATGCTAGTAGTTATTTCTATACATAACCTTTTTTTTGTAGTTCCTGGGCGAACAGGGCAGTTAATTGCTATAGCTTTGA
>CAIVQX010000042.1 GCA_903908165.1 uncultured Methylococcaceae bacterium
ATGCGTCCTACTTGAGTTTGATGGGGTCTTCAACTAACCGTAATTATACTCCTGTATGACGCTTTTTTATATATTAATCAGTATGTTGCATCTATTTTTGAACTCCGAAACTTTAGTTATAAAATACACCCACTTTAATTCAAAAATGCACCCTATCTATAATTATTGACAACGTCAAACCATCACTATAAAATTTAATCAGCTTGAAAATTGTTTTACCATTATGCTTATAGTTACGAAGTTTTTCCTATACTGCTCGTCCTGTTTATCATAAGTAACTCTCAAATTTCTCAGCAATGTCAGCCTCATGAGGCTTTATTTATTTATTTTTATTAGGACTAAAATGGCTACTGGTATAGTAAAGTGGTTTAACGCAGAAAAAGGTTTTGGCTTCATTCAACAAGAAAATGGACCTGATGTTTTTGTTCACTTCCGTAACATTAACAGCTCAGGATTTAAATCACTTGATGAAGGTCAAAAAGTTCAATTTAATGTGACCCAGGGTGAAAAAGGGCCGCAAGCAGAAGAAGTAACCTTGATCTAATCCCTTTTTAGACTGTAGCCTACACTAAAAATAGGCTACAGTTTATATCACACGTCGGTTCAGTATATCTTTCATGTTAGCGAATCTTTATTATTAGATACAAACACGCTATTTAATACTCCGTTTTAATATCCTATTCATCCAAAATTTTATTTTTAATTAGTCTTAAGCAATTTCTATGTGCTTAATATTAGAGTTTCCCTCAAAATTGCTAAGATAACTACAATTTTTAGCACTCCCTTTATTACTTTTTAGACTTAATAAACCTACATACTGTGCCTTTTACACATAAAACTACTTGTGCTATGCTAACCTAAATTTTTAAGCTGCCACACCGGACGGGTGTTGTCTTAATAAACGGGATCACCACTGAGAAATAAGCATGACCGAATCAAGCCTTATACAAACAACCGTGCAAAATATAGCCACTGCACTTAAGAATAAACCCGGCGCACTTTTACCTATTTTACATGCCGTTCAAGATACTTTAGGCTATATCCCAGAAGAAAGCGTTCCAACTATCGCCAAAACACTCAACCTTTCTCGTGCTGAAGTTCACGGTGTAATTAGCTTTTACCATTATTTTCGGGACAGCAAACCAGGCAAACAAATTATTCATCTTTGTCGCGCCGAATCTTGTCAAGCGATGGGTGGAAAACACTTAGAAGCACATGTAAAAAATCGCTTGGGCATTGATTTTCATGAAACAACATCAGATGGTCAATATTCCCTTGAGCCAGTCTATTGCTTGGGTAATTGCGCCTGCTCTCCTGCCATTCAAATCGGAACAGACGTTTATGGTCGTGTTTCAGCAGATAGTTTTGATGCAATTATCAATGAAAAAAAGGAGCTAGCATGAGTGTCACCCTATATGTACCTTGTGATTCAAGCGCTATTTCACTGGGAGCAGATCGCATTGCAACAACTATTCTTAACGAAGCTAAAAAGAGAAACATTACCATTAAATTGATTCGTAATGGATCTAGAGGTTTATTCTGGCTAGAACCACTGGTGGAAGTGGACACCCCAGAAGGTCGAAAAGCTTATGGACCGGTACAACTTAATGATATATCGAGCTTATTTGATGCCAATTTTATTCAGGGTGGCGAACATCCCTTGTTTTTAGGGCTTATTGAAGAGCTTGATTATTTAAAAAAACAACAACGTTTAACTTTTGCTCGAATTGGCAAAACGGATCCAATCAGCTTAGATGACTATTTGAATCATGAGGGTTTTAAGGGATTAAAGAATGCCTTAAATCAATCTCAAGCCGACATCGTAAAAACAGTGACCGATTCTGGTTTACGTGGACGTGGTGGCGCTGCTTTTCCTACTGGAATCAAATGGAATACGGTACTTAATACTCCCTCTGAACAAAAATACATCATCTGTAATGCCGACGAAGGCGATTCAGGAACATTTTCTGATCGCATGGTTATGGAAGGTGATCCCTTCGTTCTAATTGAAGGCATGACCATCGCTGGGATCGCGGTTGGTGCGACCCAAGGCTATATCTATCTTAGAGTAGAATATCCTCACGCACACAAAGCATTAGATACCGCCATTGAAAAAGCATATCAAGCGGGCTACCTTGGCAATAATATTCTAGGTAGCGGAAAGACCTTTCATCTTGAGGTAAGACTAGGAGCAGGAGCTTATATTTGTGGCGAAGAAACCTCTTTAATGGAAAGTCTTGAAGGCAAACGGGGACTAGTTCGCTTTAAACCACCTTTACCTGCTATTAGTGGTTTATTTGGGAAGCCTACTGTTGTTAACAACGTCATTTCATTAGCCTCAGTGCCTGTAATCTTGGATAAAGGGGGAGATTATTACCGTGATTTTGGTATGGGTCGTTCGCGTGGAACTTTACCACTACAACTGGCAGGAAATATAAAACACACTGGCCTAGTTGAAGTGGCTTTTGGGGTGACTCTTCGAGAGTTATTGTATGATTTCGGCGGTGGTTCTGCCTCAGGAAGACCGATTAAAGCAGTTCAAGTAGGCGGTCCTTTAGGTGCTTATTTACCCGAATCTCAATTTGATACACCTTTAGATTACGAGGCTTTCGCTGCAAACTGGACGGTGTTGGGGCATGGCGGCGTGGTCGCTTTTGATGACACTGCGAATATGGCTGAATTAGCCAGATACAACATGGAGTTCTGCGCAATTGAATCTTGCGGAAAATGTACGCCCTGTCGTATTGGATCTACTCGAGGCTATGAAGTCATCGATACTATTATGGCTGGCCAAGATCTCGAAAAAAACATCCCCCTGTTACGTGATCTTTGCAACACCTTACTTAACGGCTCGCTTTGTGCATTAGGTGGAATGACTCCTTATCCTGTCCTAAGTGCTCTAAATCATTTTCCGAAAGACTTTGGCATTGATGATAACGCTGACGCAGCCTGATTACGACCTGAGGAATCACTTATGAGCATCAATAAAGAACAAGATTTTGGCACTCCAGCAAGCTCCGCAGCCCAGTTGGTAACCTTAGAAATAGATGGCTTTAAAGTCACTGTTCCTGAAGGGACATCAATTATGCGTGCAGCAGCAACTATCGGCATTGATATACCGAAATTATGTGCAACTGATAGTATTGAGCCTTTTGGTTCTTGTCGACTTTGTGTTGTACAAATTGAAGGCGGACGTGGCATGCCGGCATCCTGCACAACACCTGCAGCAGAAGGTCTAAAAGTCGTTACCCAAAATCAAAAGCTGGCAGAAGTTCGTCGTGGTGTTATGGAACTTTATATTTCTGACCATCCACTGGATTGTTTAACCTGTTCAGCAAACGGTGATTGCGAATTGCAAGATATGGCAGGCGCTGTAGGCTTGCGCGAAGTCCGTTATAACCCGATTGAAACCCATCTTGATGCCGTAAAAGATGAAAGCAATCCTTACTTCAGCTTTGATCCAAGCAAATGTATTGTCTGCTCACGTTGCGTAAGAGCCTGTGAGGAAACTCAAGGTACATTTGCCTTAACTATTGATGGTAGAGGCTTTGATTCCAAAGTATCACCCAGTCAGAACCAATCTTTTATGGACTCTGAATGTGTTTCTTGTGGCGCCTGTGTTCAAGCTTGTCCAACAGCAACCTTAATGGAAAAATCAGTGATTGACCACGGTCAACCCGAACATTCTATTATTACTACCTGTGCTTACTGTGGTGTTGGTTGCTCATTTAGAGCAGAAATGAAAGGCGAGCAAGTCATCCGCATGGTGCCTAATAAAGATGGCAAGGCTAATCATGGCCACTCCTGTGTCAAGGGACGTTTTGCATTCGGTTATGCCACTCATAAAGATCGCATGACCAAACCCATGATACGTGCCAATATCAAAGATCCATGGCAGGAAGTCAGCTGGGAAGAAGCCATTAATTATGCAGCATCAGAATTGATGCGTATTCAAGCAAAGTACGGTAAGGGCTCGATCGGTGGCATTACCTCTTCACGCTGTACAAATGAAGAGGTATATATCATGCAAAAACTTATTCGTGCAGGTTTCGGTAATAACAATGTTGATACCTGTGCACGAGTTTGTCATTCACCTACTGGTTATGGTCTTAAACAAACGTTTGGTGAATCTTCAGGAACTCAAGACTTCGATTCCGTAATGAAAGCCGATGTTATTATGGTTATTGGCGCCAATCCGACTGATGGTCATCCAGTATTTGGCTCACAAATGAAAAAGCGCCTGCGACAAGGTGCTAAATTGATTGTAATTGATCCTCGTGAAATCGATCTCGTCAAAAACTCTCCTCATGTTACGGCTAATTACCATTTAAAACTTCGCCCTGGCACCAATGTGGCTTTAATCAATGCCATCGGACATGTCATCGTGACTGAAAAACTAATGGATGAAGTATTTGTCAACGATCGTTGTGACATTGCATCCTTTGCTAAATGGGAAACCTTTATTGCTCAGGAACATAACTCTCCAGAAGCAACAGAAGCTATTACCGGTGTTACCGCATCTACCCTAAGGGAAGCTGCAAGACTTTATGCTAGGGCTAACAATGGCGCCATTTATTATGGCCTAGGTGTTACAGAGCACAGCCAAGGCTCCACAATGGTTATCGGCATAGCTAATATAGCCATGGCCACTGGTAATTTAGGCCGTGATGGTGTTGGAGTTAATCCTCTTCGGGGACAAAATAATGTTCAGGGCTCTTGTGACATGGGCTCATTTCCACATGAGTTTCCTGGCTATCGCCATGTCTCTGATCCTGATACCCACAAACTATTTGAGACTGCATGGCAGGCTGAATTAAGTAATGAGCCTGGCTTACGTATTCCTAATATGTTTGATGCCGCTTTTGATAAAAGCTTTATGGGACTGTACTGTGAAGGTGAAGATATTGCTCAATCTGATCCCGACATTCAACACGTTCATGCTGCTTTACGTAGCATGGAATGTGTTATTGTGCAGGATATATTCCTAAATGAAACTGCCAAATTTGCACATGTCTTTTTACCAGGTGCTTCATTTTTGGAAAAAAATGGCACTTTTACCAATGCAGAGAGACGTATTTCGCCCGTCCGTAAAGTTATGTCACCATTGACAGGTTATCAGGATTGGGAAGTAACCCAGATGCTTTCAAATGCAATGGGTTATCCAATGAACTACAAGCACCCATCAGAAATAATGGCTGAAATTGCGAGCTTAACACCCACTTTTGCAGGCGTCAGTTACGAAAAGATTGATCAACTGGGCAGCGTACAATGGCCCTGCTATGATGAAGATTCAGTTGGGACACCTATAATGCACGAAGAAACCTTTATGCGCGATAACGGCAAAGGTTTATTTATGTTAACTGAGTATGTCGCATCAGCAGAGCGTACAAGTCGTAATTTTCCATTAATTTTGACTACTGGACGCATACTGTCGCAATATAATGTTGGCGCTCAAACACGTCGTACAAAAAATAATGCTTGGCATGCAGAAGACCGCCTAGAAATTCATCCACATGATGCCGAAGACCGTGGTGTAAAAAATGAAGACTGGGTAGGCATCAAAAGCCGTGCAGGCGAAACTGTCTTACGTGCGTTAATTACCGATCGCGTTCAACCTGGCGTTGTATATACCACTTTCCATTTCCCAGAGTCTGGTGCAAATGTTATCACTACAGACAACTCCGATTGGGCTACCAATTGTCCTGAATACAAAGTAACTGCCGTACAAATAAGTAAAGTTAGTCAACCTTCTGAATGGCAGGAAAAATACCAGGCATTTACTGAAACACAATTAGACTTGCTTGAACAAGGTATAAGTAATGGCTAAGGACAGTAAGGATTTCAACCTTACAAGTCATTTAAGCCACAATTTTTGTTAATAGCAAAAATTGACAGCCTTCTTTCAAAAACAAACATAACTCTCCTATTAACAGGATGAGAGTAAATTGAAATATGGAATCACCATTATTAGAACTAGGTTGGTCCAGCTATCAACAATTTACCGTTGATCGCTGGAAAGGTGAGTTATATGAAAGGAAGGAAGATTTTATTGCCGAAGAGGTTCCTGTTTCTTTAATATACAATAAAATGCCCCATGTTGTTATGCTAGCTACTCCTACTAATCTCGAGGAGTTTGCTTTAGGGTTTAGTATTACTGAAGGCATTATTAAAAATCCGCAAGAATTATTATCTACTCGAGTTTATAATCGATCCAATGGGATAGAGGTTCAACTTACAATTCCGGAAGATCGATTTAAATATCTATCAGATAAAGGGCGAAATTTGACTGGACGAACAGGCTGCGGGCTCTGTGGTGCAAGTACTTTAAAACAAGCCATCCGACAACCTCATTCTGTAAATGGTGAACTAAAGGTATCTGCGGAAGATTTAGCCTCTGCATTAACCGATATCAGTAACCACCAAAAGTTAAACCATTTTACCGGAGCAGTTCATGCTGCAGCTTGGGTAGTTCCTGGGCAAGGTATTTCAGATATTAGAGAAGATGTTGGGCGGCATAATGCACTTGATAAATTAATCGGTTGTTTATTACGCACCAACAAAGACTTATCATCTGGTTTTATAATTATTACCAGTCGTGCCAGCTATGAAATGGTTCAGAAGGCAACGTGGGTAGGCATTACTCTTCTTGCAGCTATTTCCGCCCCTACTGGATTAGCAATACGCCTGGCTAATGAAACAGGTCTCACCTTAATCGGTTTTGCTCGGGATGATCAACATGTTATTTATACTCATCCTCAGCGTTTAACCCATAACAACAATCGTTGATCAACAATGAAAATTAAAACACTTATCAGAATGGCCAATGACATCGGCGATTTTTTTAATGCTGAAAGTAATAAAGAAGTTGCTGCAGAAGGCATAACAAAGCATATTTTAAGATCATGGGATCCAAGAATGCGCCGCGATATAATTACTTATCTTAAAGAAGATGGCAGCGAGTTAAGTGCTTTGGCTAAAGTAGCTGTATCAAGACTTGATCAATCTTAAATAAAGCCACCCAATAATCCTATAAAGTTTAATCTACGCATTAAAACTATTTCAAAATGAAATATTACTCTACAAATTAAAGGATTATTCATGTCAGTAAAAGATGAATACAGGAAAAAACTAATAGACGAACTTATTCAACAAAGTGCTGAAATTGATCTGTTAGTTATAAAACTAAGGCAATCAACAATTAATTCGAATTTAAAAAACATTGAAGAGCTTGAGGATTTGAGGGCTAAACAGTTTATAACAACTAACAAATTACACGATTTGGAAATTGCTAGCAGTAATTCATGGGAAAACATTGGAGATGGGGGGTGAAAGTTAATTTTTTCATGAGCGCGCGCATGAGAAATTTTTACTTTTAATAGAGCTCATTAAAATTGCCGTTTTTTTCACAAAAAACATTCAATTCAAACCTTATAAGATCAAGTGTTTTATTATTAACGGATTTAAATAATTAGCCTAAAGAGGGCTACGATAAAAATGAGTCAGCCTTCAAAATTAAAAAACAATTGGAACTTAACTATATTATTTGCCGGAACATTATTTATTAGCGCCTCGCTAATGTTTGTCCTTCAACCCTTGTTTGGAAAACTGTTATTACCTTTATTAGGCGGCTCACCGGCAGTATGGAATACCTGCATGGTGTTTTATCAAATAATTTTATTTCTGGGTTATCTTTATGCCCACACTATTTCCACACGCCTTAATCAACATCATCAAATCAAGATACATGCAACCGTTATACTATTGAGCTTTCTCGCTTTACCTCTGGCTCTACCCGAAAATACAGTTCCCCCTACTGATGGAAATCCAACTTTTTGGCTACTATGGACATTATTACTGGCTATCGGATTACCCTTTTTTGTGGTATCAACCACAGCACCACTCATACAAAAATGGTTTGCAAACATTGGTCATCAGACTAGTGACGATCCTTACTACCTTTATGCTGCCAGTAACTCTGGTAGCCTTATTGCATTACTTAGCTATCCTTTTTTACTTGAACCTACAATAGGATTGATCAACCAAAAATATTATTGGAGCCTAGGCTACCTAATATTATGTGCATTAATAGCTAGTTGTGCCTACATTCTATGGAAAGCGGGACAAAAAACAGCAACTATTCAAATTAAATTAGCTGAAGATACCAAACTCAATTTTTATCAAAAACTACACTGGCTGGCTCTGGCATTTGTCCCATCTAGCCTACTTTTAGGGTTAACGAACTTTATAAGCACAGATATTGCCTCAGTACCACTATTATGGATTATTCCGTTAACCCTTTACTTACTATCTTTTATTATCGTTTTCTCTAAATGGAATGACAAAATACATCCATTAATGGTGAAATTACAACCCATTTTTTTACTGCCATTTATAGCCTACGCATTCATTAATCCTGCAGACTTGCCCTATTGGGCGTATCTCATCTTACACCTACTAGCCTTTTTCTTTGCAGTAATGGTATGCCATGGTGAACTTGCCCAAAGAAGACCCAATACGCAGTATTTGACAACTTTCTACCTCATTATGTCTTTTGGGGGTATGTTGGGGGGGATGTTTAATACTTTTGTCGCACCTTTTATTTTTAACGGCATCTATGAGTATCCACTCATGATTGTTGCCGCCCTATTACTTCGCCCTTGGCCAAAGAAGCTAACCCTAAAATCACTGATCTTACAATCAATAGCCCCTGCCTTATTAATTATTATCGGGAATGTTCTATATTCAAATATTGCTAATTTACTTGAGTATTTCGACGTCATCGTAATCAGTTTAATTGCATTAATTTTCGTAAATTATCTATTTAGAGCTAAACCTATTAGCTTTGCATTTTTAACAGGCGCTATCATATACCTTTCATTAGGCCTTCATGGTTTATCCTCACACACACTCTATCAAGAGCGATCGTTTTTTGGTGTTCTTGCTGTCCGTGAAAGTGTATTAACTAATGAACAAAATCAACCTGAAAAATATCATGAACTTTTTCATGGAACTACTAAACATGGGGCTCAAAGACAAGTCGAATACTTGGCAAAAATACCATTAACTTATTACAGCCAACCCGGGCCTATGGGACAGCTATTTAAAGAATTTGACAGCGTTAATCAGAACTGGACGATCGGTATAGTTGGATTAGGCGCAGGTGCTTTAATCTGTTATGCAAAAGATCAACAAGACTGGACACTTTACGAAATCGACCCTTTAGTTGTTGATATTGCTAGTAATCCTGAATATTTCAGCTATCTAAAGCGATGCTCCCATAAAACCAAAATGCGTTTAGGTGATGCCCGTTTATCATTGCTACAAGAGCCTGAGAAAAAATTCGATTTATTAGTTATAGATGCTTTTAGTTCAGACTCTGTACCTACACATTTACTGACTCAAGAAGCCTTGAAGATTTACTTCAAAAAATTGAAGCCCAATGGGATATTGGCATTTCATATTACAAATCGCCATTTATTATTAAAGAAAGTCCTATCAATTCATAGCGAACATTTACATTTATCATCGCTCATACAAGAATTTATACCTGAAAAAGATATACCATTAGTGGTAGCTACCGACTGGGTCGTTATGGCAAATAATTCAGAAGCCCTGTCACCATTAAGCTTAAGCCGACTGGGTAAATGGGGGAAAATGCCATTATATTTCGACATGAATCCTTGGACTGATGATTTTACGAATATTGTCAGCATCTGGAAGTAGATAAAAGTTAAGTATCTAATTCAAAGTTTTAGATGGCTATACTAACAATTAGCTACTATAATGGGACTATTAGTTGATAGTGTTACGTTATTCATGCAACACTACTATTTAATAAATTTTGCATGTTAATCAGCACTTTTTAGAAATTCCATCCATTTTTCTTTTTTCTGCCAGGTATGATTTGCAATAAAATATTTACATTCATTTATTGAGGAAGTTTCATGGCAGCAGGTACAGTTAAGTGGTTTAACGAGTCTAAAGGTTTCGGTTTTATTTCTCCTAGTGACGGCAGTGCAGATGTATTCGTACATTTTTCTGCAATCGCAAGCGATGGTGGTTACCGTACGCTTGCCGAAGGCCAAGCTGTTAAATATGAAGTAGAATCAGGCGCAAAAGGCCCTCAAGCTTCAAATGTAACAACTGCGTAAGCTCTAGTTACTTATCAATACACAACTCTGTTCGTTATATAACTAGAGTTGTGTCATTGCCGGATTATCCGGTCCATCAAATCACCCCCTGAATTTAGGATATGTCTTTTGAAACGACTTTTTGTAGGAAACTTACCAAGCGAGGCCACCGAGGCTACTGTTCAAGCTTTATTTTCTGAATATGGCAAAGTCCGCTCCATTCAACTTGTTTCCGATATATTTAGCGGAAAATGTAGAGGCTTTGGATTTATAGGAATGGAAGGTCACGAAGCTCGAGCAGCTATCGCAGCACTGGACGGCAATTTATATTGTGGAAAACCGTTAAAAGTTAAATTTGAAGAACCTGCTACTGGAAAAAATGGCAGACGTAATTGAAACAATTTCACTAACCGTTTTAACTTCTATTAAACCCAATTTACTTAAAACCACTCTACAAAACTGATTGAATTATCAACATAGTACCAGTGCAATAAAGTACAAATAAAATTCTTAGAATATTATTTGGGCGATCCTAAGGTCGCCCTTCTTTAACCGAAGTCTTTAGTTTCAAAACAAAAAAGTTATCATCACAATCTAACTTAACTATATTTTAACTGATTAACTATTTAAATTAGTTGAAGCTACTACCGCCATTGTTTACTACCCGTAACAATTCAACACCTGATTAATCAGTCATATAAAATATATACTATTGTCATTTAGTCCTTATTTTACTTACTAATTTTAATCAACCAACCTCCTCCGCCATTACATGCAGAAAGAGTATTTGCATCAATTGATACTCTAGCATAGGTATCATTTAAAGACGCAGGAAGCATTCCATTAACCGATAAGCTGCCAGAGTTCTTAGACTCTACTTTGATGTTGCTCGATATCCCTTTTACCGTAACCTTAATACTATTTGGATCTGTATTTGGCGATGCACTAAATGAAAACTGACTGCCCGGAGTAACCTCAGAGTTCTCAATTGGTGTAAAGTCTGTAAATTTTGGTTTAACACATGATTTTGCACTACTACTACTACTGCCATAAGCCCAACAATTAGGAGCTATCAGCATTAAAACGAAAATGCATAAGAAATTATTTTGTTTCTTCATCGCTATTACTCACTTTATTGTTATAGTTATTTATACTCTTAACTATACAAAATAACCGATTTTGATTGCTTGTCAAACCAAAGTATCATTATGGGGCAGCCTAATCCAGACCCACAATTCTACTATTACCAACAACTCTTCAACTTTAAGGGGCATTTTATGCAAAAAACAATTGGCTACGCGGCTACAAATAATAAGTCACCATTGGCGCCCTTCCATTTCGAAAGACGTAACCCATTGCCCACTGATGTTCAAATTGAAATTCTCTTCTGTGGTGTTTGTCACTCCGACATACATCAAGTAAGAAACGAATGGGGTAACTCTACTTTTCCTATGGTACCCGGACATGAAATTGTAGGCACTGTGATTCATGTGGGTAGCGAAGTTACTAAATTTAAAATTGGTGATAAGGTTGGCGTCGGATGTATGGTTGGCTCTTGCGAAGTTTGTCCGGATTGCCAGGAAAATTTAGAACAATATTGTAATTTAGCTGAGTTTACTTATAACAGTCCTGACAAACACAATGGTGGCACTAACTATGGTGGCTACTCCAAAAGTATCGTTGTTAACCAAGATTTTGTTCTACATATTTCAAATAAATTGAATTTGGCCGCAGCTGCACCCTTATTATGCGCTGGCATTACAACTTATTCACCCTTAAAACATTGGAATGTAGGTAGAGGTGATAAAGTTGGAGTTGTTGGTTTGGGTGGCTTAGGTCACATGGCTATCAAGTTTGCTCATGCTTTTGGTGCTCATGTCGTCCTATTTACCACCTCACCAAATAAAACTGGCGACGCCAAACGACTAGGTGCTAATGAAGTTGTCATTTCAAAAAATCCTGAAGAGATGGCTCAGCATGTTGCCAGCTTTGATTTTATTCTTAATACTGTCGCGGCGCCTCATAATCTGGATGCTTATACAGCCCTGCTAAAACGAGACGGCACTTTATGCTTGGTGGGCGTGCCTGATCAGCCTCATCCATCTCCCGCCATTGGCAAT
Source organism: uncultured Methylococcaceae bacterium (assembly GCA_903908165.1). Taxonomy (GTDB): domain Bacteria; phylum Pseudomonadota; class Gammaproteobacteria; order Methylococcales; family Methylomonadaceae; genus Methylobacter_C. The sequence continues at coordinate 12,251 of CAIVQX010000042.1, forward strand.
CTGATTTTCAAACGACGAAATATTGCAGGATCATTGATTGGCGGTATAAAAGAAACCCAGGAAATGCTTGATTTCTGTGCCGCACACGCTATCACTTCAGATATTGAGATCATCCCAATACAACAAATCAATGAAGCCTATGAACGAGTATTAAAAAGTGAGGTAAAGTATCGATTCGTGATTGATTTAGCGAGCCTACAAGACCAATAAAACTGATTTTTTAACTAATAGTCTGCTTTAAGCGCCTCATGAGCGGCAAGAAAAGCGGAATAATGATAGGTTAACTGATCATGAGAGTTTGCATAAGGATTACTTGTAAACTCTTGTTCGAGTGTCCCCTGAACAGCTTGGGCCCAAGGTGCTTTTGGGATAAACTCATACAGTAGTTTACCTGCTAAGCCAATCATCTTTTGACCAATACTACTGTGGCTTGAATAATCAGCCAATGAGTATGGATTTGCTTTGGGTTGAGTTACCATTGGCAATGGATTTATATCAGCCCAGTTATTGTCAGGTAAAATCGTTACATCTTTGAAGTCAGCAAAGGAAATCAAAATTGCTGGAAAGCCTAAAATAATTATTAGCACAAAAAACATCATTTTACCTTTCAATGCCAAAAATAAAACATAGCTTATAACAGCAAATAATAAAGCTGCGCTAACAAACAAAGCCGGAAATATCTTTATTGGCAAATCTAGGGGCAAGTATTGCAACAAAAACTCAGAATAACAGGCCACGGTTGCAGAAAAAACTACTACAGGGAAATAAGCAATCCTAAATGCCATCAATTGCAATGCAATAAAACTAAAACGTTTTACATTGCTTGGTAACTGTTTATACCCCCACAAAGTTACACAAGTTATTGCTGACAAACCTGCTAGATGGAAGCCGGAAAAAAGTTGCCATGCCTGAGAGTTGGGATTAATCTCAATACTGAGCCCGAATACTGCTAATAAAAAAACAAGAGAAATAGGTAAATACTTCATTTGATCAATTCAATATAACCTGCTTTAAAATCAGCATATTGAAATTGATAGCCTAAAGATTTTAAGCGTGTATTATTACAACGTTTATTCATGATAACATCCTTATCGTTAACCTTAACTTTAGGAGCCGGACAATTCATGTGCTCAGTCAACCAAGATATTACATCCCACATAGAAGCCGGATTATCATCACTGGCTAGATAACATTGATCCATCGCCACGCCTGCTAAACTTTGCTCCAGTAAAAAAACCAACACCCCAATACAATCCTGCTCATGAATACGATTAGTATAATAAGGTGGAATTTTTTGAATAGCAGTTTGTTGCTTAGCCATTCTTAAGAGATACTCTCGACCTGGGCCATAAATTCCGGAAAAACGTACAACAATATTTTGAGGATTTAAATCCATCAATTGTTGTTCTGCTTGCCTAATATATTGGCTGGTAATGTTCTCAGGTTGCGCAATAGATTCTTCATCTACCCATTCACCCTCTGTTTGTCCATAAACACTAGTAGACGATATAAAAAACCAATGAGGACTAACGCCCTTTTTAGCAAATATGTCTATTAAATTATTCAAGCCTGTTTCATAAATAGCTTGATAACTTTCTTTATATCGACCATCAGGTGACAATATAAAGTAGACATATTCAAAGTCTGAAGGTAATTCAACTAGGTCTTGAGCTAACGATATATCACCTGTGAAGTAGTCAATGTCTTCAATATCAAATTTAGGTGGGTTTCTTTTTAGCCCAGTTACATGATGGCCCTTTGCAGATAAATTATGAGCCAATTGAGTACCAATAGTTCCACAACCAACAATTAAAACCTTTGCCATACTTTAACCTTCAACCCAAAACACCACTTTAATGAGCACTCTATTACAAAGCAAATTTTTCTCTCTTAAAGTTGATTAATGAGCTGTAATTCCTGAGGATACGGTGACATGTAATACGACTCTTCGATATAAGAATCCGGGGATTTACGGAAATGATGCTTAAGAATAGTCAAAGGAACAATCAAAGGCACTTCACCTCGTCGATAACGCTCAATAATCTCGCAAAGTTCCGTCTTATCATCCGCGGCTAATTCTTTTTTTAAATAGCCTTGGATATGTTGTAGTACATTGACATGATTAGATCGACTAACCACTTTTTTGAGTGTATTCATTAACTGAAGAATATACTGGTCAGCAACTTGTAACAGATTATCTTTAGTTAATCCTGCCAACAATTGTCCCATTTCTCGATAATCAGCATGACCCATAATAATTAATTTGTGGCGAGCGTGAAAATGTGTCAATTTTTGAGGGGAAATACCCTCCGCTAAAAGCAACTTCCAACGATAGAAAACATAAACCCGCTGAATGAAATTTTCACGTAAACCAGCGTCCCCTAATCGACCTTCTTCTTCAACGGGCAACAAGGGATTATTTTTCATCATTTCCTGCGCATAAATACCAAATCCCTCTCTATGAGGTTGATGGCCTGAGTAAACTTTTACCCGCTCCATTCCACAACTTGGGGAGTCCTTTTTTAAAATATAGCCACACAAACTCGCATGAATATCCTTTTGCTCATGGGCATAATGCTTTAATCGATCAGTCACATCCATGGTGGGTTCCTTAACCCCCACACATCGAACTTCATTAGCGACTTTTACTAAATGAATTGGCTGCCTAGGTATTCCTAAACCAATAGCAACCTCGGGGCAGAAAGAATGAAATTCAAAATATTTACTGAGTGTGCCAACAAGATAAGCATCACGTTTATGAGCACCATCGAAACGAACTAACTCACCCAGTAAACAACTACTAATACCAACCGGTATTTTATTTAACATTCTTCAATTAATGAATAAACAAATCTTGTCTTATTGGACATCTTTATCATTTAATTTAGTCACCAACTTGCCCTTATATTCACCGGTCAAAGACTTTAAGAAATCTTCTATTTGTGTTATTTCATCTTTTGTTAAATCTTTATTTCTCTGCACCTTAGCCATCATCTTAATTGCATCAGCTAAATTAGCCGTTGATCCATCGTGAAAATATGGGAAAGTTAGCTCAACATTACGTAAGCTTGGCACTTTAAAGAAATGACGATCTTTTTCGTCTTTGGTCACATTGAAACGACCATTGTCTGCTTCAGTTAATTCACCGCCCCGCAGATTAAAATAATTATGTTTTTCACCCATCTTTTCATAAGATCCACCACCTAAGGTTGGTCCAAAATGACAAGATGCGCAATTAAGTTTAAATAACTCATATCCCGCTTTTTCATTAGTTGTCAGAGTTTCGTTATTGCCACGAAGATATTGATCGAAACGAGAATTTCCTGTTACCAATGATTTTTCAAAATAAGCGATAGCATCAGTGACTGTTGTTTTAGTTAATCCTTTTCCAGCGTATAGCGCATCAAAAGAGTTTTTGTATTCATTAACTTGGCTAAGCTTTTTAACTACATTATCCCATTCTTCACCCATTTCACCTGGATTTGCGACTGGACCTGCTGCCTGCTCTTGTAAATCTTTTGCTCTACCATCCCAGAATTGAGCTAGGTTATAACTTGCATTGTAAACACTAGGTGAATTGATTGGGCCTTGTTGACCACGAATACCGGTGGCAACTTTGGCTTGATCAGTGCCTCCTTTCGTTAAGTCATGACAAGAAGCGCAACTCATAGTCTCATCTCCAGAAAGTAATTTTTCAAAAAAGAGTTTATGACCTAATGCTACTTTTCTTTCATCAAGCGAGACTTTTAAAGGAAGTGTTTGTATCGGCTCACCTTTCAAAGACTTTATTGCATCAGAGCTCAGAGAGGATTTGGCACGTTCGTCAGCAATCCAATCGAGAATATTTTGCTGCTCTTCAGCGGTTAATCTTCCAGTCCAATGCATGGAAAGATATAAATGGGGAGGCATACTATTATTTCTAACAGTACCTTCTATTCTTGCCAGCATCAACGGAGTAAAGCTTGTTTCGCCGCTGTATAGTTGCTTAGTTAAAATCAGTCTGCCCGAAGCATTCTCGATATCTTTTGCCATCAACTGCTTCGCAATAGGTAATTTTGCGTATATGGGCATACGCGTCATTCCTGGTGAATGACAATCCACGCATTTATTTTGAAGAACTGGTGAAACCTTAGCGAATTTTTCAGAGCTACCGGGCACAACAGCTATTGGCTCATTTTCTCCAGACAACCCAATCATATTTGAAATTGGCAAAATTAATAATACAGCCAAAAAAAAGAATATTACTAACTGTTTTTTTTTCATATTGTTATCACTAATTGGGCTAATTTTTAAAAAAATGGAATTGTAAACTCATCAACCCCTACTATTCATCAATTTGTATTTTTTTCACTCAGTAATATGATGGATTCATTCCATCATCCACTATTACTGTCACCAACAATTGAATAAACTTGCTTAATTTCATTAGAATATTTGGCACTCAGCTCTTCACAATACTCAAAAGTCCAAGACTCATTAGTTATAACTTTAATAGATTCGTTAACAGCAACAGTTTTATTCATATTTCTAGCGATATTGGATAAACTTACCGCCTGATCTACAGTATTACCTAGAACGGTGTAGTCCATTTTAATAGATGAACCAATGTTTCCTTGAATCATCTCTCCAAAAGCCAAACCAAAGCCACAAGTTACAATACGATGAATGTCATTATTTTTTGGCATCAAGTTAAATTTTCTAAATGCATCAATAGATGCAGCAATAGCTGCATTCACCTGATTTTTATGAAAATATCCAACAACACACCCACCTGAATATTTTGCTACTTGGCCACCATACTCAATATAAGAAGCTGTACAAATTTCTAAAAATTTATTAACCACCTCTACAACTTGCTCAATAGGATAATGGCTGGCCAAAAATGAAAAATCAGTCATGCTACCTGAAACTACTATTTTCTCTTTGCTTCTAACTGGAATAGTTAAAGGATTAATGCCTTCCATTAGATACTTAAGCAATACCGGTTGTGTATAACGACCGATAGTATTGTAAGATTCCGCTATATTCTGCAGCATCATCCCAATAGCAAGTAACATTAGATCGTTACTTTCAGAAAGAGCTACGGTTTTCATGCCCCAATCATTAAAGAGGCGTTCCTCACAACCGGTTTCTGCACTCAAAATAGTTATATCTGTATGCCTTGGATCCCTAGCTATTTTTTCGACTAACGCATCTACAGTTGTTTCTTCACCTTCTAAAATTTGAAAGAAATAGTCTCTTACAGATATCAAGGTTCCCGTCACATCTCGCTTCTTATTATTTATACTTGATAATCTGCCAATAGCAAGTATTTCTTCTTCATCCATCACAGCATTGAGTTTACTGACATAGGTCAGTCGCTTCAAACCTAACTGGACTTCAGAAGTAGTTTGCTCAGATTGATAAGACTTTAAATTACGAATCGCTTTACCCATCAACCAACCACTTTTCAGCAAGGCTTTTAGGTCATCTTGAGAAATAAGCTTTAACTCACAATCAGTAAGACATCGAACAGTTTCGATGCGTCTATTTTGATGCATTGGCAGGAGCTCTCCAAAAAAATCACCTGGACCTAGCTCTCTAATTTTACGACCATCCTGTATGACCTTTAAATGACCCGAATCAACTGCATATGCAAACTCACCTGGTTCACCTTGCCTAAATACTTCATCACCCGCTTTAAAGTGAGAGCGCTGAAGCTGTGTCGTGGCCGCTTGAGATAACACTGCAATATCACTGCGAAATATAAGAACTAAAAACCAATCAATAATAATACGTAGATTTCTCTCCAAACCAGGCACTGATAACAAATTAATCCAACGAGATACAAACCAGGCCGGCTTGCCACTGAATATAAACCAGCCCAAACAACATAAAGAGTATTTACCCATGGTGTAAGGTCGAAATAATTGACCTCGCTTCTTAAATGCCTGTAGTGGATAACCTTGAGAATGAGCCCAAGCATTCAACCCCGCAGTATAACCAAGTGATACTAAATCACCTGTAAACTCAAATTGAGGCGAATTATGGTCTTGATTTGTTTCTGTAATCAATATGTTTTCAAAGCCTTCCAAAGACAATTGATCATTGATTTCATAAGGAAAACTTAGATTCCCCCTAAATTTGAAGGGAATGGGAGCTAAGCTTAAAGAAGCATTTATAACAAGGCCAATAGGGCTGCTTTTTCCATTAGCAAAAAATACCTCTCTCTGCGTAATACTACTAATTTCTGAATCTAAATGCTCTACAACACCAGCCTTTTTCAATGCTTTAGAACGTTTGGAACGAATTTTCTTTTCAAAATCAGACCAAAGCAAACCTTGCTGTTCAAAAAGATGAACCTGCCAACCCACATCGCGAAGAACAGAATAAGAGGATTCTGCTGATCGGAGTATTTGGCTGACTTCAACAGCAATACCCGAGGCGCATTCACCAAAACCGACAATGGCAAAGGACAGGAGGCGAACTTGTTCACGAGGATCTTCATCAAATTCTGCCTCTTCAACCAAATCAAGTACACGCTGTCTGATTCGAAGCGCATCAGCCACTGAATCGATAGGACAAGCATGAGACATCATCCCAGAAATATCAGAAGTATTAGTCTTAAGCGTAGGCGCTATTATTAAACTATCATAATCCAGTTCAATAACTTCGTTATTCTTCCGTTTTGCTATGACTTTTTGAGCTTTTTCATCAATAAGATCTAAATGTCCAACAACCACATTTGTCTGCTGAATAATTCGACGAAATGGATTGACCACATTCCCAGGCTGAACTGTTCCTCCAATTACCTCAGGAAGAAATGGCGCAAACAAAAAGTTCGCCTGCTCATTCAACAAAGTAATTTTAACATTGGAGTATTGCCCAATAAGTCTTTCAATTTTAATTGCGGCTTGTAAGGCAGCAAGTCCGCCACCAGCGATAACAATATGCGCAGGCTTATCTCTGGCTATAGGTCTGTGTAAATGACCTGCCGAATTAATAAAACAAGTTAAAACAACACCATAAAAAAGAATATGTTCAGTTGGTGTTTCTGGTAGTAATAAAGCAAAAATAGAAAAAGCTGCAATTAAAAATAAAGATAAAGGACGTAATAACACGCCCGCTATCATTAAAATCCCAGCGCTAACTTCAACCAAAGCCATCACCAGTGTGAAAGCCTCGGGATGTAATGACAAAATCGGTAATTGATAATGACTAATAATGCCTATAGACAAATTAGGCTGCATCACTTTAAAAAATACCCCTAAATACAACAAGGTGGTACCCGTTAAAATTCGCATAATTGCCTGAGCTCTCTGACGAGGCTGTTCCGCCAACCAACTCTGAATACCCTGAAACATTGGCAGTGTTGGTAGTGGCAAATAATGTCTACCTGGCCCTTGTAATACCAGATAAATACAAGCTCCGATTATAGCTCCGGCATATGCAAAGATAGCTGATCCATATAAGTAACCACCCAGTAAACTTAATACAATCAACAACGAAGCAAATATACGTACATAGATGCCAAACAAAATAGTAAGACCTAAAACGACTTCTGCCCAGCGCAACCAAGCCCATGAAGCTCCTAGTTGATTTAAATCAAGATCGGGGGCTAAAAAAGTTGGCACTGTATAGGGTTCAACACCAAAACGAGGCTCTGCGCCAAATGCCGATGACAATAATATCCAGCCCAAACAAACCCGAAGAATACGCGGAACATGATCACCATACGAGGATAATCTCGCTTGTAAATCAGCAAACAACTCCCTAGCACCTGTAAACCCCAACCGTACCCAACCCAAAATAAAAACTAAAAAAACAGAAACCATTGTTAAATTGAGCGCGGAGACTCGAGAAAACAGATCCGGATACTTTAACGAATTCCAATGAGCAATTTGTTCTGGTGTCAAAATCCATCGTTCATGCGCCAAAACCATATCGGAAAAAAATACTATTCCAATTAGGCTAATGACTAAAAACACAGCCTTCCAGAAACGCCGAAAAATTAGGTGAATGTTCATGATGATTTTACTTTTATAGTTTTAATTATGTCGTAATTGTATATAGAGAATTTGATTAAATAAACATAAAGCCCAAGTATTTTTAAAAAAAAAATTTCTTAGACATTTTCATCATCCATTATTATTTTTGACGCTTTGGCTTGAACGCCAAATTAAAATCAATTTTGTTAAAAAAATTGACCAAATAGACTCATTTACCCTTGATTAGGGAAATTTTTAGGCAACTCTAACTCTATAACCATAGGTCGAAGAACATCATCTGATTCTATTTTTAATAGCTTCATGAACATTATATTTACACCAAAAATGTAGATTATTGAAATTTTTCCAACACTTCTAGTAAAGATCTTATCAACAGTGGTAACATCTTAATGTCAACAAATTTTTAAAAGTTTCGCAGACCAAAACCTATAAAAAATACAAACTATGGGTGCCAACAATAATAATTAAGAGGTGATTGCTATGTTTCTAGATCATAAATTTACCGCATTACAACTTGACATCATCAATAAACAAGCAGAACTATATAATTGCGTTGGTCCTATCCATGTCAGCATGAAAATTATCAACTTGCGTAAACTATTCGACTATCAAAAGACCTGCATGGATATGCCAACCGAAAGTGATGCGCAAATGCAAGTTCACAAACTAATCGCCGAAGTGACAAGACAATCTCATCAATTAATGGAACAATGTCTTGATGAAGTTTTAGACCTAGAAGGATGGGATAAAACCACATTGCAAATGCCTGCGGGAATCAGGACACGCCTCGGAAAAAACTGACCTATATTCTAAATTTACAGTAAATTCGAGCAAGTATTGGCGTAATTAAAAAAATTACGCCATAGGGCTAACACTTAGGACTAAAAATATTTACCAATATTACTTCACTTTCAATACTAAACTTTTCAAACTGACTAACTAATCGGAAATACAAAACTACAGATTATAAAAACTTGACTCTTTTAGAATTCATGGAAAATTAAGATCATATATTCATACACCTTATTTAAGTGCAGATACGTATGACTTTCAAAATTTTTTTGTATATTATTTTTATGGTTTTTAATACTTCAAATGAGGCCTTTTCTGGATCAGAAAAAACCTTGCCACTCTGTCGTGACAGTCCGAACTGCGTTTCCAGTGAAGCCCGTGATGCCCAACATTTTATCGAGCCTTTCAAAATTAAAGGTCATCCTGAAGAAGCTTGGATTGCTTTAAAGAAAGCACTTATGAGCCAAAGTCGTATGGTTATTACGCATGAAACTGACGATACACTTCATGCAGAAGCAACCAGTTTGGTATTTCGCTTTGTTGATGATATAAACGTTATTCTTGACAGTCAAAAAAAGCTAATTAATATTCGTTCTGCTTCACGCACTGGACATAGTGACTTTGGTGTCAATAGGAAACGTATAGAAACGCTTCGATTGATTCTTCAAAAAGCTAATGTGATTCAGTAAGTAGACTTAACATTACCTTAAATCCAGTTGTGACTTTTTATGAAAATTCCTTGTTTATTTTTCGTCGTGATCTTCGTATCCATGACAATACGGCTCTCAATGAAGCGTTAAGACTTTCCAAACAGGTGCTGACCTGCTTTATTTTTGACCCTAGACAAATATCTACCCACCCCTATCAAAGTAAACCGGCACTGCAATTTATGTTGCAATCGCTTAAGGATCTTGAACAACAATTACTAAAAGCGCATGGAAAACTAGAACTCTTCCAAGATCTACCTGTA
>CAIVQX010000043.1 GCA_903908165.1 uncultured Methylococcaceae bacterium
TATTAATAGAACCCTCAAGATAGACTTTCTGTTATTGCTAAGGCTTACAATTTTAATGTACTTGTAGTTAGGTCAAAGAAGTTATTGTTTACAGCTTCAGGGGTAATTATAAGTTCTTGAAAATATTTTTTAACCAAAATAAGTGGTTTGGTTTAAGTTTGAGAGCTTTAAATTAAACAAACAGTTTCATAAGGTTATTGCTCAGTCTTTCTAAGATATAATGACATTACTAGATTCTCAGGATTCATTTATCTTAGATCTTTTAAAATCTTAAGAATTAAACTCTAGGATACTAAAGACTTAATGGCATCGAACTACCCATGTAAGGGTATGTTGGTTTTGTTTTGGTTAAGTCGGGGTTGTCACTAAGGGCGATTATATATTAATAAGCGGGGGAATTGTGTGGCAAAAGCGAGTGATTTAAAACGAGGAATGGTAGTTGAAATTAATGGCGTACCTCATGTGGTTAAACAGTTTGATGCAAAAAGTCCATCATCGCGAGGTGCATCTACCTTGTATAAAGTCCGTTTTACCAATCTTAAAACGGGTCAAAAATTAGACGAATCTTTAAAAGGAGATGATTTTTTTAAAGATACGGACCTAGTAAGAGCAAAAGTACAGTTTTCTTATATAGATGGCGATAGTTATGTTTTTATGAACATGGAAGATTATAGTCAATATAGTTTAAGTCGTGAGGCACTTGATGACCAAATTAATTATTTAACTGAAGGCTTGGAAGGTATTGTAGCTTTATTAGTTGACGATGAGGTATTTGGCATTGAGTTGCCGAGTTCGGTGGTATTGGAAATCATAGAAACAGCACCTTCCATCAAAGGAGCAACAGCATCAGGCCGCACTAAGACAGCACGATTAGTAACAGGTTTTGAAGTTCAAGTGCCTGAGTATCTAGAGACTAACGAATTAATTAAAGTCAATACAGAAAGTGGAAAATTTATGTCACGAGTTTAGGTTATAAGATTGGAGGTCTATGTTGAGCCAAGATCTTTTAACAACGGATAATTTATTAAAGGTTATTCAAGGTGAATTTGAGTTAAAGAGGTTGCCTGAGCGACCTTTGGAGTTATTACGTGCTTGGGATGCAGCTGATGAATACTTGCTCAATACACTTACTGATGAACTGAAACCACTTAATAAAGCACGACTATTGATATTTAATGATAGTTTTGGAGCGTTAGCCGTTGCACTAAGTGAATATTGCCCACAAGCAGTTTCAGATTCCTATCTTTCCCAGCAGTCGACACGCCTTAATTTGGTCGCAAATGGATTGCCTGAAGATAGCGTTACATTAATCAATAGCCTTGAAAGGCTAGATGGAATATTTGATATAGTTTTAATTAAAGCGCCTAAGACGCTCGCATTGCTTGAGGATCAGTTGCTGCGGTTAAGGCCCCATATAATGCCTGCTACAAAAATTATTTTAGCAGGTATGATAAAAGGTTTACCCCCTTCAATTTGGAAGTTGCTGGAGCGTTATATAGGACCCACTACAACCAGTCTGGCAAGGAAAAAGGCTAGGCTTGTTTTTACATCGTTTGACTCAAGCTTGATCGTGCCAAATAACCCATATCCTGTCTATTATAAACTTGAGGCATCGGAGTATTTGATTGGTAATCATGCTAACGTTTTTTCGCGTGATAATCTTGATATAGGTACACGTTTTTTTCTTCAGTATTTGCCTGTTACACAGGGTGGTTTTGATATTATCGATTTAGGTTGTGGTAACGGTTTATTAGGGTTGATTGCGGCGGAAAGAAATCCGTTTGCAACTATTCATTTTGTCGATGAATCTTTTATGGCTGTAGCATCTGCAAAAGAAAATTTCTTTAGAGCTTTTGGAAAAGATCGTTTGGTCACGTTTCATGTCGGAGATGGACTAAAGGATTTTGAAAAGACATCAGTAGATTTGGTTATTTGTAATCCACCCTTTCATCAGCAAAATACTGTCGGTGATCAAATTGCTAGCAGCATGATTAAAGAATCGAGAAAGGTTTTAAGAAAAGGGGGTGAGTTATGGTTAATTGGCAACCGACACCTTAATTATCAAATTAATCTAAATCGAGTATTTGGTAATCATTCGATTGTAGCGGCTAACAATAAGTTTGTTATTTTAAAGGCAATTGTACTGAGTTAAACATCTATTTCTATACAGGCCGATGACTCGCGGTAACATCTGGAGTAGTTTTTTAAAATGAGAATACCCCCAAAGCCGAACCTATTTGGGGGTATTTTTCTAGCTTTTTATGCTGGGTTAACGTTCTCAGCTTGTGGGCCTTTTTGGCCTTGAGTAACTTCCATAGTTACCTTTTGGCCTTCTCGCAAAGTTTTGCGGCCGGTGCCGTTAATTGCACTGTGATGGACAAAAACATCTTTGCCACCCTCTTGTTCAATAAAGCCAAAACCTTTTTCATCATTGAACCACTTAACGGTACCTACAACTTGATCAGACATATCACACTCTTAACTTAAAATAACGCCAATTTTGCTTGGCTCTACAATTACCAGCTCCAGTGAATGAAGCCGACTCAAACTTTACTACACTCTAATATTAGCACTAAAAATACTATTAGAGCAAAAAACTTTTATAAAACTTTGAATATTTTTAGTCTAACGGATTAGCTATGTTTTTTTAAATAATCATTTATGTATGATTTTATTTTAAAAGCAGGTCGGTAAGGATGTTTGATGCATAATAAGACCAGACAAAATGAATATAAACGAATAATGTTTTTTATTTATATTTTTAATCCTAGATTTTTGTATTAGAAATTAATTGAGGAATTAGCTATGACCTATCTCGTTACATCAAAACATGGTCGACCAATAACAATGCAAAATGGACAGTTGATTGTGCCATATAATCCTATTATTCCTTATATTGAAGGGGATGGTATCGGTCCAGATATATGGCGGGCTAGTGTGCGTGTTTTGGATGCAGCAGTTGAAAAGACTTATTCAGGTCAAAGAAAAATTCATTGGCTTGAGGTTTATGCCGGAGAAAAAGCCAACTCACTCTTCAATACATGGTTACCAGATGAAACTGTTGATGCGTGTAGAAATTATCTTGTGTCCATTAAAGGGCCATTAAAGACACCCATTGGTGGTGGTATCCGTTCGTTAAATGTGGCGTTACGACAAATATTAGATATGTATGTTTGTTTACGTCCTGTTCGCTGGTTTAAAGGTGTGCCTTCACCGGTAAAAGATCCTGGAGCCGTTGATATGGTTATTTTTAGAGAAAATACAGAAGATATTTACGCAGGTCTTGAATTTGAACAAGGTAGCGACGAGAATAAATTATTTATGCACTTGTTGCAGGAAAATTTTCCGGTTCAGTTTGCTAAAATTCGTTTTCCTGAAACCTCTGGAATTGGTATTAAGCCGGTTTCAAAAGAAGGGACTGAGCGTTTAGTTAAAGCGGCTATTAATTATTGCCTGATCAATCAGCGTAAAAGTCTGACGATTGTCCATAAAGGCAATATAATGAAATTTACCGAAGGAGCCTTTCGTAATTGGGCTTATGCTATTGCTGAACGTGAGTACCCAGAACAAACTTATACAAGGTTACAATGGGAAAAAACGCGGGCAAATTCAGGTGAAGCGGTCGCTAATATGGAACAACAAGAGGCTTTGGCTAAGGGTTGTATTTTAATTAAAGATGCTATCGCTGATATTGCCTTACAACAAGTGTTAACTAGGCCAGTAGATTTTGATGTAATTGCGACATTAAATCTAAATGGTGATTATTTATCTGATGCGCTAGCGGCTCAAGTTGGAGGAATTGGTATTGCACCGGGCGGTAATATTAATTATTTAACCGGAACCGCCATTTTTGAGGCAACTCATGGGACGGCTCCAAAATATGCTAATCTGGATAAAGTTAATCCTGGCTCACTAATTTTATCGGGTGAGATGATGTTACGTTATATCGGTTGGACGGAAGCAGCTGATGCTATTCTTGATGCGATGGATGCGGCTATTGCCAGTAAGCGGGTAACGTATGATTTTGCCCGTTTGATGGATAATGCTATAGAGGTAAAATGCAGTGAGTTTGCCGATAACATGATTGAGTATTTATAGTTAAGTATTTAGAAGCATAGATAGCAAGGATAGATTTGGGACTTTTACCTTTAGTTAGGTATTTTTATCTACAGGGTAGTCATCGATATAATACATTCAATTATAACCACTTTGTCTTCAGACAAAATGAACCATCAGGATAAGAAATGAGCAAAGAAATTATTCATACAGATAAAGCGCCGAAAGCAATTGGAACTTATTCTCAAGCGGTTAAAGTTGATCGTACTGTTTATTTATCAGGACAAATTCCTTTAGTGCCTGAAACCATGTCTATTATTGACGGCGACATTAGTGACCAAATTACCCAAGTATTTGAGAATTTAAAGGCGGTTGCAAATGCTGCGGGTGGTGATTTTTCTGATATTGTTAAGTTAAATGTTTTCTTAACGGATCTATCAAATTTTCCTTTGGTTAATGAAATTATGGGGCATTATTTTCAAGAACCCTATCCAGCACGTGCAGCTATTGGTGTTGCAGCTTTACCTAAAAACGTAGCTGTAGAAATGGATGCAATTATGTTTTTAAAAGTTCAAGAATATCCAGCTTCATAGTATTTACTAAGTCGTAGTATAGAGTTTAAGGGTGAGCCATCTTAATCAATCCGTTAGTCATTTGGCAGGCGTTGGTGCTCAGACCTTAAGTCGTTTGGAAAAATTGGGTATCCGAGTTATTCAGGATCTGATTTTTCACTTGCCAATTCGTTATGAAGACCGAACTCGAATTTATCCAATCGGTAGATTAAGCCCAGGGATGACAGTGCTTATTTGCGGTAAGGTTGAGTTTATAGATATTTTACCCAGAGCTCGAAAAAGTCTAATGTGTAGAATTAGCGATAATACGGGCTTTATTAACTTAAAATTTTTTCATTTTAGTGCTAATCAACATAATGCATTGAAACCGGGAACATTAATCAGTTGTTTTGCAGAAGTGCGTCAAGGTTTTGCCGGTTTGGAAATGATTCACCCAGATTATCGCATTATTACAAATTCAGACGCAGAAGTTATTCAAGCTTGTTTAACTCCCGTTTATCCATTAACTGAAGGTTTGAGTCAAACCATTTTAAGAAAAGTGGTCAAACAAGCTTTAAGTTTTTGGAATAATGAGCCTGCGCTATTAATAGATTGGATCCCTCCGTCAACTTTAAAAAAATATGCTTATCCATCATTATCCGAAGCGATAAAAACGTTACATGCTCCCGATGATTCAGTTTCAGTTGTTGCCTTACAAAATGGTAGTGTTTCCGCGTTAAAGCGATTGGCATTTGAAGAGTTACTTGCGCATCACTTAAGTTTACAAATAAGTCGAAATAAAGTTAAGGCTTGGCAATCTCCGGTTTTTAATGCGGCTAGAAGTAAAGAGATTGCGGAACAGTTTCTTCAGACTTTGCCTTTTAAACTAACAGGTGCACAGCAACGTGTAATTGCAGAAATCGAGGCAGATTGTGGTTTGGAACATCCGATGATGCGATTAGTTCAGGGCGATGTTGGTTCAGGTAAAACGATTGTTTCTGCTTATGCAGCGTTATTGGCCTTAGTAGCGGGCTATCAAGTGGCAGTGATGGCGCCCACAGAATTGCTGGCAGAACAACACAGTCGTAGTTTTAGTAATTGGTTTAAAGGCTTTCAGACTAAAATAGTATTTTTAACAGGACAGTTAAAAGGTAATGCTCGTAAAGCCGTTTTACAAGATTTGGCCGATGGTTCTGCGGGTATTGTTGTTGGGACTCATGCGTTATTTCAGGATAGTGTTAAATTTCACCGTTTGGGATTAGTTATTATTGATGAGCAACATCGTTTTGGTGTGCATCAGCGAATGGCACTAAGAGAAAAAGGTCAGCAAGGAAAGACTAGGCCCCATCAATTGGTAATGACAGCAACTCCCATACCTCGAACGTTAGCGATGTTACAATATTCTGATTTGGATATATCTATTATTGATGAGTTACCGCCCGGCAGAAAACCGATTGTAACGAGTGTAATTCCTGCTGATCGTCGTTCTGAGGTTATTGACAGGATTGGTGGTTGGGTAGCCAAAAAACGTCAAGTCTATTGGGTGTGTACACTTATAGAAGAGTCAGAAGTTTTGCAATGCGAAGCTGCTGAAAAAACGGTTGGATATTTAATGAGTGCATTGCCCAAGATCCGTATTTCTTTGCTTCATGGGCGTATGAAAAGTAAAGATAAGGATATTGTTATGCAGGCCTTCAAAAATCATCAGATTGATTTGTTGGTCGCTACCACTGTTATCGAGGTGGGCGTTGATGTACCAAATGCTGGCCTAATGGTTATTGAAAATCCTGAGCGATTGGGGCTTTCTCAACTGCATCAATTACGTGGGCGAGTTGGTCGAGGGGATAACGATAGCTACTGTTTATTAATGTATCAATCACCTTTGTCGGATACTGCTAGGCAACGATTAGGCATTTTAAGAGATAGCAATGACGGTTTTATCATTGCTGAAAAAGATTTGGAGCTACGAGGGCCGGGCGATGTTATGGGCACCCGTCAAACTGGAGCAATCCATTTTAAAATTGCTGATTTAGCTAGAGATGCTGATTTGTTGGATAATATTCAGCAGACTAGTAAACACATTATTATTCATTCACCTGAAGCTATTCAGCCACTTTGTGATCGCTGGTTGGGAGGTTTTTCAGATTATGCAGAGGTTTAGTTTAGTTTTACTATGAAAAGTTCTTTATTTATCAACGAACCATTATGGTTAGAAAATCGTCAGGGTTTGGGTTTGCGCCATAAGCTCTCAAACAATGTTCAGTCATGGGTTTTTGAGTCAGGATCGTTAACGCAACGTTTGCGAAATTTCTATGGTGCGGGTGTGGGTGTTAAAATCATGTTTCAGCAATGGCGGCCCCCTTTTTTAAGTGAGCGTCGTTTGCTTAGGTTGCCCGAACATAAGTACAGCTTGACGCGTGAGGTTTTACTTCATATCAATGGGCGACCATTAATTCTGGCAAGAACCATTATTCCAGAAACGACTATTAAAGCAGCTAAAAGCAATTTATCGAGATTGGGTAATCGTCCTTTAGGGGAAATTATTTTTTCATACCCTAAGCTGGAGCGGATTGCTATGGATGTTACGTTGATCAATTTACCTACATGGTCATCATTAGCCAAACTAGAAGCAGGGATAAGCTCACCAATTTGGGGTAGGCGGACCGTTTATGCGATTGCCCACAAGCAGATGTTGGTGAGTGAGTTTTTTTTGCCAGAAATTTTAAGAGATATATAAAAACATAATTAAAAGTTTCATCAATCGCTGTTTACTGAATTTTAGTAAGCAAAGCAGTATGAGATTTAATTGTAAAATAGTTGTTGTGGATCAGATAACAGACTATTAAATGATATATAATTGCTAGGAAGTTCTATTTTGGATAGACTTAGAGGGTGTTTCAAAGTCTAAGTGCCAGTCAGAAATCAGGTCTTTTGATTCGTTATTATTTGGGGTGTTAGCTCAGTTGGTAGAGCAGTGGACTCTTAATCCATGGGTCCCGAGTTCGAGCCTCGGACGCCCCACCAAA
>CAIVQX010000044.1 GCA_903908165.1 uncultured Methylococcaceae bacterium
AGAAAGATAACAAAGTAAAGATGTCGACTTTGACAGATTTCAAAAAAGCTGAAAAATATGGGAATAATAAATTGTTATCCATGGTAACGCGTGATGAATACGATTGTGAAAAAAAGACAATACGACTACTGGATATTTATGGGTATTCAGGAAATATGCAGAATGGCGATATTGTTTTTTCAGATTTGAGGATAATAGGTGAAGCTCAATCGATAAAATCAGGTACGAGTGAAGAAACATTTTTCGAAATAGCGTGCCATGTTCCAGAATTTTATGGTGGAAGTTCTTAAGCTTTAAGGACGCTTAAGCTGAAAATATTGGAAACGGAGCGATAGCGAAGTGAAGTTTTTAGTCCACGACAGTCGTAGGGCATCTGTTTCAAGAAGCGTAGCGTATTGAAAATGCAGTCTTTACGAAGCAGCGTCAAGTCATTTAGAACCTATGTTTCGACCCCTTTTTGGGTCGAAACGAGAATCGGGGCAGACGAAGGCATTAAAATGGTTCACGTTAGTTTTGCCGATTTTTCAAGCAGGAAACCCGGAAAAATATTTCGTAAAAATAGCGACTCCCTTCGTAAAAAATACTCGCAGGTTAAGGTTCAATTCCGCTGGAAAATTTTCACAGGATATACTCTAGCGGCGTTGTAACGATTTGTTTTAGTCAATCGGATCTCCGAGGCGGTCATACTGCAACCGTATTTTTAATTAAACCATGCAACCTGAAATTTCGATTTCAACCCTTATGTGCGCCATAGTCGACTTGCGGTCAATGTGGTTATGCATTTTACCTGCCTAATGGCTTAACGCAGTTAAAGGTTATTTATATGAGCACCCAATTAGAATTAGAATCCAATGGCGCTGAACGCAAGGAGTCACGGCAAAGTCCGCTCTCTCAAGTTTGGAGGCGTTTAATTTTGTTTAACACAGTGATCGATAGCCGGTTTGAAGACTTAAAACGTGAAACCTGGATAAAAACGACCTACCGGGACATGAGTGCCGGCCTTATCGTAGCGTTAACCGCAATCCCGATGGCGATGGGGTTTGCTATGGCCATGGGCCTTAGGCCGGAACAAGGTATTATTGCCGGCGCGTTAGCCTGTGTCATCGGCCGCACATGGGGCGGTTCGAAATATCAAGTTTATGGCCCTACTGCGGCCTTTATTCCCATCATCGGCGGCTTGATCACCAAATACGGTGAAGCTAGCGGCGGAACCTTGGCCGAAGCGCACGGTTTTTTAGTGTTTGTATCTATTATTGCCGGCGTTATTCTGATGTTGATGGGGGTATTTGGACTCGGTAAATATGCAAAACTGGTGCCCAATTCAATTATTGTCGGCTTTACCGTCGGCATTGCGGTTGCTATTGCCTTAAGTAACTTTGAGTCTATATTAGGAGTAGAAAGCTATCAGGATTTACTCGGGGAAGACGAGGATATCAAAGGGGGGATTCTCCATAATCTGGTACTTGCGTATGACAACATCGACAAGGTTAATTTTTGGTCGGTCGGATTGGGGTTCGGCACGTTTTTTATAACCAAACTCCTGTTACGCATATCTATTTTTATCCCAGCACCTTTATTTGCAATCGCAACCAGCACGCTTTTGGCTGCGACAGTTTTTGCCGACAAAGGCATCATCTTGGTAAAAGACATTTATGGCTCCATTCCCAACAACTTTTTTGTCTTTACCCCGCCGATTCTGCCTACTATGACATCTGGCGTGATTCTCGATATTGCTTATTTTGTCTTCGGCATCGTCTTCGTTTCAGCAGTGGAAAGTGTATTGTGCTCGTCGATGGCCGATCGCATGGCCAATAACCGGGGCACGCTATTCAATCCGGATAAGGAGTTTTGGGGACAAGGTTTGGTGCAAGTTTTTACGCCTCTATTAAACGGTTTTCCTTGCACGGGCGCGTTGGCTAGAACAGCCACCGGTATTAAAGCGGGGGCGGTCACACCATTGGCGGGCTATTTCAAGGCCATTTTTAAATTGTCCTTAGCGTATTACATCTCCAGTTATCTAGAAATGGTACCCATGGCTTGTATCGGCGGTATCTTATTGTGGGTAGCTTCCAACATGATCAAGGTGTCTGAAATCAAGGAAGTGATCAGTCACAACCGGTTTCATGCACTGTTAATGATATATACCGCTATCATGGTACCGGCAACTGATTTTCTGACCGGCGTTTTGTCTGCTCTGGTGATTTTCTTTGTAGCGCATCGCTTTTTGGATAAGCCTGTTGCTGGTCGTCAGCCAGCAACAGCAAATGCCGACTCGGCTTTTGAGCAACCTAGTATAGTGTCCAAGCCGGGTCACTTTAACAGTATGGTTGTACATTTGTCATTGAATGAGCACGATGACAATCTTCTATGTTACGCGGCGCAACTGGCCAAATCCGGCGTTGTGAATCATACGCATTTTGTTTTTGTGGAAACTTCGCAAGCTAGAGCGCAGTTGCAAGAAGGGATTGATCCTGAAAAGCAGATGAAACAATCGGTTCGGCAGGCCTTCAGCTCGATTGAAAAAGCCACCTATAATATTATAAAAGCGCAGAGCCGTCTCGATAGCTTGGTGGACTACGTATTTAAAAATAAAATCGATTTGGTTCTATTAGGCCACCGAGATCATTGCAACGGCCACAATTCTTTAGCCCAACGCCTAGTAATGCTGTGCGGCTGTTCATTATGGACGGTACCGGAAAATTTCGATAGCCGAATCCAACGCATTATTGTTCCTATCGATTTTTCGCCGATATCCGTGGACAGTTTGTCGCAAGCCGTTGCCATCGCCGCCCAATATAACGTGCCTGAAATTTTGGCGATCCACGCCTATGCCGATGAGTCAGTTATACGTTATGAGGAGCACGAACTTATTAAACGTGGGGAAGAACAAGCTCACTTTGTAGAAATTTTGCAAAGCATAGATACGCATGGGATCTGTATTAAATTCCTGTGCACAGAAAGCATTCAAGTAGCAGAAGAGATTGTGAGGGAAGCTGAAAACTATCAAGCCGACCTTGTCGTCATCAGCACTCGCGGCCATAGCAAAGCAGCCAGTATCTTGCTGGGTAGCGTGGCTTCTTCGGTCATTTCGGATGCACAAATACCTGTATTGGCCATCAAACATTACGGCGCGCATTTGTCATTATGGCAAACGCTTTTATCCAGTCACATTTTGAGCAGGGCGGAGGATAAGGCCGGTTAGCGGAAGTATTTTGGGGTGATTAGCTATTCGAAAAATATCTTTTCGCCAATGGTTACGAATTAATTAATACCCATTTCGTTCGGTTTGCGACCTGAAGCATGAGTTTTGCTTATCATCCGGTTCGAACCAACAAGATAATTTCACTATGTCAATTTACCTATGATGCCTTAAATAACAAAAATACAGATGAATATAAAATATCTAAATAATATCAACGGTCTATTAGGCAACTTAAAATATGACTTTCCTGCTGGAATTGCCGTTTTTTTAATAGCAATACCTTTGTCACTAGGTATTGCTTTAGCCTCTGGGGCGCCTCTTTTTGCTGGATTAATTGCTGGCATTATTAGTGGAATAGTTATAGCGCCAATAAGTGCTTCAGCATTGGGTATCAGTGGTCCAACTGCGGCCCTTGCTGTAATGGTGGCATCTGCTATTGAAAAATTGGGGTTTAATGGTTTTTTACTGGCCTTGCTTATAGCAGGTATTCTGCAAATTATTATGGGACTTTTTAAGGCAGGTGTGATTGCCTATTATTTTCCATCCTCAGTTATAAACGGCATGCTTTCTGGGATAGGTATTGTTCTCTGTCTTAAACAGATTCCCCATGCGATCGGTTATGACCGAGATTACGAGGGTGATTCGTCCTTTTTTCAATCGGATAACTATTCATCTTTTACCGAGCTTTTTAATATGCTCAATTATAGTTCTCTTACAGCTTTCCTGATTGCATTAATTTCTTTGGCTATTCTGATTCTATGGGAGCAGCCATTTATGAAAAAATATTCTTTTTTTCAATTGTTTCAAGGTGTTTTAATCGCCATTACTATCAGCATTCTTATCAACCAAAATTTACTCCATTTTTATCCTGAATGGGCGCTTAAAGATAATCATTTAGTCAGGTTACCTTTACTTGAAAATACCAGTGATCTGCTAAGTCAACTTCATTTCCCAGATTTTGACCAAATCAATAATCCAGCCATTTATTTAATCGCTTTGACCTTAGCTGTTGTCGCCAGTTTAAAGACACTGCTTTCAGTGGAAGCGGTCGATAAAATGGATCCACTTAAAAGAGTAACATGTCCTAATCGAGAGCTCATTGCCCAAGGTATCGGCAATACTTTTAGTGGCTTACTGGGCGGATTACCATTAGCTCAAATTGTTGTAAGAAGTTCTATTGGTATTCAATCTGGTGGTAAAACAAACGCAACAAGTATTGTCTCTGGATTATTATTGCTATTTGCGGTTCTTTTAATTCCACAATTACTTAATCAAATACCTTTAGCCAGTCTGGCAAGTGTTTTACTTGTTGTTGGCTATAAACTGGTTCGTCCAGAAAGCTTTAAAGTTATGTACAAAGCCGGTGTTTATCACTTTGTCCCTTTTTGTTTAACCATTTTGGGTATGATCTTCACTGACTTATTACTTGGGCTTCTTATTGGATTAATGACAGCCTTATTTTCGATATTATTAGAAAATTATAAAAGTGCTTTTTATTTTAATGAGTCACATATCGGTAACAAAACGATTATTAGATTATCAGAGCATGTTTCTTTTTTAAACAAAGCCAATATTAAAAAAACTCTTGAGCAACTATCTGATAACTCAGAATTGATAATTGATGCAACCCGTTCTAAATTTATTGATTATGACGTTTTCGAAATTATTGAAGACTTTAAAATTGAAGCCAAACGAAAAAAAATCAAACTGTCTATCGAGAATTTACGTGGCTATGGAGTATTAAAGCCAGTAGAAAATGTTAGAGCGCCAAATTACCATTCTCAACAAGCGCTAACTCCTCGAAAGGTATTAAACCTTTTAAAAGAAGGTAATGAACGCTTTGTGAGCAATCTTCGCTCTAATCGTAATTTACTAGAACAAATTAATGATACCCAACAAGGTCAATTTCCTATTGCCATAATTCTTAGTTGTATGGACTCTCGGACATCCGTGGAATTAATTTTTGATCAAGGCTTAGGCGATGTATTCAGTACTCGGGTGGCTGGCAATGTTATCAATGATGATATTCTCGGAAGTATGGAATATGCCTGTAAGCTCGCAGGATCAAAATTGATCGTAGTACTGGGACATTCTCATTGTGGTGCAATTATAGGTGCCTGTAATCATGTAGAACTAGACCATCTAAGCGGTTTGCTACATAAAATTAAACCCGCTGTAGACGCAGTGGAATGCCAAGAGTCGGCCGTAGTAACAGGTGACAATAACTATCTAGTTCAGAAAGTAGCCAATAAAAATGTAGAACTAACCGTTCAGCTCATAAGAATGAAAAGTCCATTGTTGACGACAATGGAGTCCAACAGTGAAATCGCTATAGTTGGTGCAATGTATGATATTGAAACAGGAAAAGTTAAATTTAATTCAGATTTAGATATTTCCTAATCAATAGCGAATATAACTCAATCCTAAATATACAGTTAACATAAATGCTTTATCTTAAAAATGTCTTCATGAAACCCGACGGATATAGGGGAATACTCATCCGTATTTTCCTTTTTGGCTTATTTATAAGCTTGTACGATGTACTATTACATACTTTATTTGTACTTTTACATTTTACTTTTGAATGGATTGAATTTACTCTTGAAAAAATTATCGAGCATACTTTTCATACTAATCGCAAGCAAAGTCAGCTAATTGTTTTTTATCTATTATGGCTAACTGGTTTTTATGGCTTTTATCGATTGATAATTATTCTATATCGAACCTATAGTTCCCTGAGAAAACAACTTTTTACTATCAGTTATTTTTATCAAATAAACATTGCCCAACAATGGGCAAAACTAACATCCATTCAGAAACTAAAGTGGACTACTTCAGTGATGACAAGCTTGTTTTTTGTAGTTTTTACCCTTATGTAACAAATCACATTTTAGACGGCAATAGTTAATAGTTAGCTGTATTCCTTATCAATCTCTTTGAGCTAATACTACCTCAACAACTACAATTCCGACGATACTTTTCCATCTTACCAATCCCTGGATTGAACGTATTAGTTGGATCGAGTTGTTTATAAAATTCTTGTAAACTGCTTTCCGCTGTATACAAATGCCCAACATTATGTTCGGCTGGATATTTGGCCCCGCGCGTGTCCAGTAGACTCAACATTGCATGTTTAACCTCTACTGGATCAGCACCTTGCTTTAAGATGTAATCTTGATGGAAAACATGGCACATAAAATGTCCGTAGTAGAGCTTATGTTCAATCTGGCTTTGGAGGTTTTCAGGCAATTGTTCTAACCAGTTCTCGTCGTTGCGACGTAAGGCAATATCCAGCGCAAGTAAGCCGCCAACTCGATCATCGTGAACCGTTTGATAACGAATAGACGCCCCAGCTGCAACAAACCGGTGTAAAAAGACTTTTCTGGTTTCCTCGGGGGTGCACTCGAAATAATCACCTTCATTATCCGCATCGGCAAAAAAACTCTTTAAAAATACCCGTGCCTCATTGATTCCTCCCTCGCTCATTTTCAAAATCAGGTGATGCTCGTAACGGTCACGGAATATTAAAAAACGCGGAGACAAATGCTGTGGGAACAGGTAACTTATCCACTGCATGAGACGATCAAGGCTATCTTTCGGCAGAATGGGCAACTTGTTGAGAATCGCGTCTACCCATCCTTT
The DNA here is from genome assembly GCA_903908165.1 of uncultured Methylococcaceae bacterium. Lineage (GTDB taxonomy): Bacteria > Pseudomonadota > Gammaproteobacteria > Methylococcales > Methylomonadaceae > Methylobacter_C. Next base: position 6,845 of record CAIVQX010000044.1, read on the forward strand.
AAATGCAAAGAGCTTAGGTAAGCGATCTGTACCAAGATACTGTATGGCGAGAAAAATATCCTTACCATATTTTTCCGCAATATTGAACATATCACGGTGCATGTATTCACCCACTTCAGGCACATTCTCAAACTGACTGAGGATATGGCGACGCAAACGGGAAAGCACCTGTGAATTGTTCGTTCCAATATAGAAAGTTTGTTCCCGCTGCGCAATCGGAAAAGTATCTAAACGTACTGCAAATACCGCCAATTTACCGGCACATCCACTAGCTTCATACAAACGGCCTTTATCAGCGTTGAAACGCGCAGGGGTTATTCCATCAACATTCCTTAAGCGTGCAACGTACCATCGATCTGATGCGAGTTTACCGCCGTCATCCACATCATTTTTACTAAAATCGCCAGTCTCTAGTCGTGTCAATGTTTCTTCTGGCGTAACTCCCAACTCTATACCTAGATGATTGACCAACTCTAGCTTACCCCCCTCATTGATTCGTGCGAACAATGCCATTTCGGTGTAGGCAGGCCCACGTTTAACCAATGCGCCACCAGAATTGTTAGCTACTCCACCAACAATAGATGCACCAAGGCACGAAGAACCAATTACTGAATGTGGTGCACGCTGTAAGGGCTTAAGTAACTTTTCCAACTTGTGAAGAGTCGCACCAGGGAAACTTACTACCTGCAGACCACTATTGAGCAAAATCAACTGGTCCATCGCCAGCGTGTTAATCACCACCACTTCACGATCATAATCATCTCCGCTGGGGGTCGAACCTTCCGTCAACCCAGTCTTTGCGGCTTGCATGATGATGATAGTATTGGCCTCCAAACAAGCTTGTAGCACTTGCCAGAGTTCCAATAAAGAATGGGGAAATACTACCGCTAAGGCCTTACCACTACCTGAATGAAAACCAGTACGGTAAAATTCGGTGCAACGGGGATTTGTAGCAATGTGTTTTTTACCGACAATCCGAGCTAATTCTTTTACGAGTTTATCGGTCGACATCGCAATTTACCTATCACACAATTAGTGAAAATTTATCAAATACAATAATAACATCGTATTTATAAAAAAAAATCAGCTTTGCCATTATTGAAGCTAGTACTTCCTTGGGATACAGCCTTTCCAGCCGTAATAAAAAACTATCTAGGCTATATAATATAAAGGTAATAAATAAATATACATAATATATACCGCCATTTGTACCGACATCAATAAATCTAACCAATCCCATAATTAGTTACTCAACTCATCCAAGGGTGTTGCTAATTACGCTAATGTTGCTAATTCAAACTGCATACTTACGAATACTTTAATCAGCTTGAACCTAGACTATTGGAATGCTTAGACCTAGCACATATTAAATTAATTTTGATATTACTTTGAACACCTGCCAGTAACATAAACTCCTGCCTGCTTGATATTCCTTTAGGCATAAAGGAGATATTAGAAACCAATTCGCCCAATAAAGCATGTTGCTGACAATATTAAAAACAAATATAGGATCAAGTTTTTATCCATAAAGTTCGATTCTTTGTCGGCGACGTACCTTAGCACTACTTTGATAATCATTTCAATTGCTTATCATAATAAGAGTACGTTAAACTATCATAACAATGATTACATTGTGTAAATTATTGTTTACTCATTTTACATAACGACAGGCGCAAAAAAGCCCCAGTTAAGGGGCTTGATTATTCTGATATCGTTAAATACCTTAATAACTAGAACTTATAGTTAACACCAATCTTAGCAGTGTGAATGCCGCTTGTCGTTTGGGTGGTGGTGATATAGTCTTCAGCATTTATGGTACTGGATGTTGGAATGCCGAAATAGAGGTACTCCGTTTTGACCGTTACATTTGTTAAATGTTTAAATGGCAATGCATATTCAAAACCTGCTCCTACTGCATAGCCTGTTGTTGTTGCTTTATTGGATGTCCCATTAAAGTCCCAGGCTGTGTCACTCCAACTAGAATTGACAGTGGTGAATACCGCTCCACTCTTTAAATAAATTAGTGACCTATCAAGAGCGTATCCTAATCTACCCCCAATTAAACCATAGCCGTAATCTGCTCCGATTGAAGTGCTACTTTGACTATTATCAGGGATTCTGCTGGGGTTAGCTGCGTTCCAAGTAGCTGCATTTGGATCGGTTTTACTGTTTTGCTGGCTTAAATAACCATACTCACCTTCGATTCCTACTAAATAAGGAGTTTTTTCGATTTGCCAGTTATAGCCGACAGTTCCGCCACCAATGAAACCCGCTTTTGTACTATAATTGTTAGCTGCGGAGCCAGTCCACCAACCTCGTTCTACAGTATCAAAAGAAGGAGTATTAGATACATCTGAACCAGTTGCACCTCCAATAAAACCCCCGACATAAATACCGGTCCAGTCATAAGTTGATTTAGGGATAGCACTATCAGCCAATGTAATGCCTGAAAGTGCAACTAAACAAAGTGGTAGTAAAAATAATTTATGATTCATGAGCTTATTCCAAACTTAATTAATAAACATCATATCTACTTTATATACTGAACTCAAATAAAGGTTCTGTGTGTAATTGAGTGGTTAATCCTGTTATGTTGTTTTACTCGCCAAAATCTCCAGCACAAAAAAACCTAGATATTATCTAGGCTTGATTTATTCTTAAATTCTAATGATCTTAATAACTAGAACTTATAATTAACCCCAATTTTGGCAGTGTGTATTCCGCTGATACTATCAGTAGTCGTATAAAGATTTCCATTAAAATTATTTCCAGATGATGTTTGGATTCTATTTATACCAAAATAAAGATATTCAGTTTTAATAGAGATATTTTTAGCCAACTTAAACCATTTTGTTGGAAGGGCATATTCAACACCAGCACCAATGGCATAACCTGGTGTATTACTAGAGCCAGAAGTATTTAAAAAATTACCATCACTGTAATTAGTTTGTGTTTTAGTAAAAACAGCCCCACTCTTTATATAAAATAAAGTTTTATCAAAGGCATATCCAATACGACCACCGACCAAACCATAATTACCACCAATCTTAGTATTATGGGTTGCAGAAACTGACGAAGCACTTGGGTTAGCCACATTCCATGCTGCATTGTTAGGGTCTATACCGCTACCCTCCATGCTTAGATAGCCATACTCACCTTCTAAGCCTATTAAATAAGGTGTTTTTCCTATTTGCCAATTGTAACCTACCGTACCACCACCGATAAAACTTGCACTAGTTGTATAACTATAAGGAGCTGTATACGGCGAACTCCACCAATTTCCATTCGAGGGTCGATAAGGATCGGTAGTGTTTGTGTTAGCACTTGTTGCACCACCCACGAAACCACCCACATAAACACCAGTCCAATCATAGATCGATTCAGTGGGTGAGCTATCAGCGTATGAAGTGCTTAAAAATGCTAGTAGACTAATTGGCAATAAATATAATCTAAAAGTCATGATCTTATTCCCGTTGGTTTTCTAACATATTAATACTTAATGCTGTAGGTGCAAAATAACTCTCTATTAATTAATGCGATATTATTATGCTCGCCAACGTATAAAGCAGAAAAAATCCTATAGAGGCCTAGGCATGCATTAGATACTATAATTTACTGACTAATTGTCAGAAAAGCCACTTAATACCTAATTCACCCATGTAACTTTGTGTAGTTGATGAGGCCTCTGCATTACCAGAAGCAAAGATGGCAATACCTTGTTTGTTCATGGCTTGGAAACTAATACCCACGTTGGCGGCATTGTAAGCTGCACTGGCTCCATTGACAGTCCAATTGCCAGTGGGTAGTGCTTGCAGTGAGGCATTGATAGAGCGATCGGTTTGGAATTCATGCACCCATGCCATGCGCAGTAATGGATACATGGACCATTTTTCATTGATATCAAAAGCTCGATCCAACTGAATTCCTAAAGAACCCGGTTCTGACATCGTGGTATTACCGGATACAGATAGCCCTAGGTTATCCGTATTTGACTCCTTGAAGCTGTTCATTTGTAGCGAGGTGGCTTGCATAGCCACGAATGGCATCAGATTAACCAGTGGATGATCCATGCGGTAGCCGACTTCCATACGTCCGGTAAAGGCATTGCTACTGGTTGTACCGGTTTGTTCAGCGGTACTGCCAACACCACTGACATAACGCGTGCTATCACCACTGAAATAGCCGTAGTTAAAAATGGTGTTAACGTAGAGCTTCTCCCATTTGGCAACACTGTATAGTCCCACTTGACCTGAGGAGTCTGTACCGGTTGAAGAACGGGCAGAAACGTTATAGTTAGAGGATGTACCCCCGACCATACCACCAACTAGCAAGTGAGAGCTAACTTCATAGTCAAAACCTACGATACCACCACCGGTTCGTGTCGATACTGACGCTGAACCTACAGACGATGATCCATCCAACGAGTTAGATCCGCCAACCCCAGTCATCCAACTTCTAAACTGCTTGTTGTCATTAGACGCACAGGTAGTAGGTAACGCATTATGACTGGCTGCTTTATTCTTTTTGGAAGAGGCTCCAGTTTGACATTCATCCATTATCCAGTAGTTCGCTTGCCGGCGTGAGGCATCGACTATTAAGTTAGTAGCGCTAAAGTTAGCAGTTTGTTGTGCTGAGACTCCTTCGCCAGAAATTGAGTTAAAAGCTGTTTGTGCTTGGGCATCTGTCATCGAATTAAAACTATCAAGAATGGTCTGCCCGGCAGTTGAGACTGACCCATTTGCAGCACTGGTTAGGCCTGAAGCTACAGCATATTGGTTTTGATTAGTAGCTAATTGGGTGTAATCAGCCCAGACATTTAAGTTCCAAGTCCAATTGACTAAGTCAGTTGCTTGTAAATAATAATTCAAGCCATTGCTAAAACCCCTTATGGTGGTTCCTAGTTGTGTACTAGAAACCCCACTAAGCACCGTGGCGTAGGTATGACCTTTAATAAGAGAAGAGCCAGAATATATTCCGAAGGTTGTGCTTCCGCTTAAGGATGAACCACTTAATTGACCGTATTGAGTCGGACTATTAACAATAATATTGTAGTGCGTTGGAAGGGTGCCAGTATAGGTTAATGCACCATTTGAGTTTCCAACACCTTGTAAGTTATTCAACGCACCTAAGGCTCCATCATTGTTGATGCTAGCATGTGTTCCAACTAGATTTCCTGTGTTTGTTATGCTTCCAACAGAACCAAGACCTGTATTTCCTGCTGTGATAGAAATGGCATCACCTTCGTTCCCTGAAGCAGAGATTGTTCCGCTGTTATCAATGGTTGAAATGGTTCCAGAAGTGGTGCCTATACCTTTGTTTACACCAATGATGCTACCTGAGTTCTCTATTGACGTGATAGTTCCGTTGTTGGAGACTGCAACCGAAAAAGCAATATTATTGATCGAAGAGGAGATATTTCCAGTATTTACAAGGCTAAATAAGCTTGTACCTGGCTCGTATCTAATCCCGTATCTACCACCATCAATACTCCCAGCATTAATAATGCTCTGAGTACTAGTACCCGAAGTATTGAACCAAAAACCTTTGCCGCTACTAATACTTGAAGATACTATACCGTTGTTATTAAAAGTACCTAGAACAACACCGCTGCCATCGACGGCTGGGTTGCCACTGATCGTATTACCAATCGCATTCGTATAATTACCACTTGTCCAATCGTAAGTCACAGCTCCAGACTCTAATGAGTAAATTACAAAAACGCACGAAAATAAGGCATAAATAATGCGGTGCAAATAAATTTTGTGAATGAAGGACATATTCTATTTTTCTGAACAAGACTTATGAATTCGGAATTATACAGAATTATTTACCTTGTCAAAGCAACTAACAACCAAGCTCATACAAGGAAATCTATTCATAAAGTAAACTAAAATATAGAGAAACTTAGAATGTAGTGACAAACTAAATTAATTTGATGGGATACAGCCTTTCCAGCCGTAATAACTAATATACAAGTAACATAAAACTGGAATAAAAAAAGCTGTTTGAATTCCAATACGGTCAGCAAAAAGTCCTTGCATAACGGGCAGAATAGCACCTCCGACTATAGCTGCACATAAAATGCCTGAGCCTTGCCCTGTATGTTTTCCCAAGCCGTCAATTGCCAGTGAAAAAATAGTTGGGAACATAATTGAATTAAACAAGCCCACAGCAAGAATTGTCCACATGGCTATAGAGCCACTGCAACTTATGGTTATTAATACCAAACAAGTTGCTGCCAGCGCATTAAATACAAGTGCTTTGGCAGGCTTAATCTTTTGCATAACCGCTGCACCGATAAATCGACCCACCATAGCGCCACCCCAGTAAAACGAAACATATTTGCCTGCTTCGTTTTCGGCTAAGCCAGCAATATTAGGCTCACCCATAAAGTTAATCAGAAAACTACCAATACAAACTTCGCCACCCACATAAACAAATATGGCGATAGCGCCTAAAACCAAATGCTTATAACCCCAGGCGCTGTCATGTTGATTATCAAACAATGATATTTCTGAGTTTACACACTCTTGATTAATCACTTTAACATTGGGCAGCTTAATAAGCGCAAAGACAACGGCAATAAAAAACAAAAGTGCAGCAAGAAATAAATAAGGATTCTGAACTGCCGCTGCTTGGGCTGTTTGATAACTTGTTAATTGACCAACATCGAGTAACTTAATCTCTTCTACACTTTTTACGGCCGTAGACAGAATAAATAAACTACCAAAATAAGGTGCAATAGTGGTGCCCAACGAATTAAATGCTTGTGTCATTGTTAGCCGACTGGATGCAGTGTCAGGGTTCCCTAAAATGGTAACGTAAGGATTTGCAGCTACTTGTAGCAGGGTAATACCAGATGCTAAAACAAAAAGTGCCCCTAAAAATAAAGGATAAGAATGCTGGCCTGCTGCCGGATAGAACAACAAACAGCCTATGCCTGCTATTGATAAACCGGCAATAATTCCACCTTTATATTCAATTTTTTCAACCAAATAACCGCTGGGCACGGAAACCACAAAATAGGCTGTAAAAAAACAAAACTGAACCAACATTGCTTGAGTGTAAGTCAGTTCAAATACTGATTTTAAATGAGGGATCAAAATATCATTTAAACAAGTTATAAAACCCCAGAGAAAAAACAACGATGTTAAAACGGTCAATGAACCTAGATAAGGATTTTTATTATTCCCTTGCAATAGTTTATCCGACAACTGTTTACTCTCATTTTCATTAGCCATTTAAAACCTTGTCTATTATTTTACTAGCGAAAAAGTAACCGTTTCGTTGCCGACCATCACTTTAAAATCTCCCGCCTCTACTGTCCGCTTAAGATCAACACCAATAAAAGAAAGATCATCTGACGTTAAGGTAAAACTTAAATTTTCAACTTGACTAGGATTGAGTTCTACTTTTTTAAACGCCTTCAATTGTTTATTAGGCCTTGTTACAGAGGCAGCGACATCATTGATATAAAGCAGAACCGTTTCTTTGCCTTTTCTTAATCCAGTGTTCCTAACAGCCACGGTAATATTAATATTCTCATCTACAGTGAATTTGTCTTTTTGTAACTTCAAACCACTAGTTTGAAAGGTGGTATAACTTAAACCGTGGCCAAACGGGTAAAGCGGTTTATAACCATTAGACTCATATGATTCCATGGGCTTATGATCATACATCACAATATCGTTAGTATCTCTCGGATAGGAAATAGGCAACCTAGCATTAGGGTTATAGTCACCATATAAAATATCAGCAATAGCAACTCCACCCTCCATACCAGGTAAAAACCCTAAAATAACACCATCGACCTGCTCAACCTGAGCCGTAATAATGCGAGGACGCCCACCCAATGTAACGAGAACAACCGGTTTTCCTGTGGCAATAACCGCATTAGCCAAATTAATTTGAGCTTGATTTAGATTTAAAGAGCCTATATTACCTAGTGTTTCTGTATACGGTTTCTCCCCTAAACATAATATAACGGTGTCGAAATCCTTAGCCGCTTTAACTACCTTATCTACATCAATCTCTTCATTAAATGAAGACCCCTCGATATAAGTTACTTTACCAGTAGCCTTTTTTTCTATGGCCTTTAAAACTGTTAACTGATTTTTTGGATATAAGCTTTCATCATCCCCTTGCCAAGTAATTGTCCAACCGCCATTCATGGCACTCAATAAATTAGCTGTAGGACCTGTGACCAAAATATTAGCGTCTTTTTTTAACGGTAAAATATGATTGTCATTTTTCGCGAGAACTATTGATTCTCTGGCAGCCTGACCATTGGTTGC
>CAIVQX010000045.1 GCA_903908165.1 uncultured Methylococcaceae bacterium
TTTGAGGACAATCATGACAACAAGATAACACTAGGTGAGGTTGCCTTTGTAATCATTATGATTGGTATCGGGTGGTTACTATGGACGAAGTAGCTACATTTATTCAGGCACCGGAAGGGCTAAACCCTACTCAAAAGAAACTATACGCTGAGATAGTGTTGGCTGACCGCACTGGGGCTAGCCTAATGAAACAAGGGTATGCTCGGTCAGACATACAGTACAGCATGCAGTTGTTAGTCAAGCTAGGTCTTGTATACAAGTATGGGATAGGGATACATACGTTCTATTCAGTAAACAAATCGGACGAGAAACCTAAGCGGTTAAACCCTATCGTGCTACCTGAAGGCGTTCAAAACAATCATGCCCTTGCATTCCGCATGGGCTACACAGAAACTAAACCTGCTAAAGGCAGGGTATTTAAAGGGATTATGTCACATGAACATTAAACTAGAATTTAACGACGAGGGGGTTATCTATGAGCTTATGGATATCGTCGTGCTTGCACACCTAAAGACTACTAGGGATGTGCTAGGTAAGGAAGTAGCAGTTGATGGTGACGGTAATAAAGAAGTCTACGATGCCCTTGGTGTTTTAATTAATTATTTCGGGAGGTAAACGTGAAAACAGGTTTGGATAGGTCTGATGAAAAAGCCTACCGCAAGGCATATTATCAAGCCAATAAAGAAAAACAAAAAGCATACGCGCTCGCGTACTACCAAGCTAATAAAGATAAATGTACTGCATTGAACAAAGCATGGAGAGCACTAAACCCCGAAAGGGTTAAAAAAATTAAAGCTACTTACCAACAAAATAATCAAGCACTAAGTAATCAACGGCATAGTAAGTGGCGAGCAAATTTAAGAGCAACAAACCCTGAAAAGTATAAAGCCATGAAGAAAGCAGATTATATTAAGTATAAAGATAGCTATGATGCCGCGAATAGAAAAGCTTGTGCGAACAGAGTTAGGGATTTGCCAGACCTATATGTTAAATACATAATTTTATGGAACTCGGACAGCTCAATTGAAATACCGCAAGCGCTAATAGAAGCAAAACGATTACAAATATTAATTAAACGGAGACTTAAAGATGAACAAATCAGAAAGGAGGACAGCATGGGTAAAAACACACAGCAAATTATGGATTGAAGCTAATGAAAAACTAGCGATAATCAAACAAAAAAGATTGATTGCAAGTAGAAAAAGTGTTAGCACATTGTCAGATATGTACATTAGAAAAAAGCTACGTACAAATATGACAATTAAAATTAAAATTCCGCAAGAACTTATAGAAGTAAAACGATTACAAATGTTAATTAAACGGAGACTTAAAGATGAAAACAATAACAGAACTACGTGATGAACTATCAGTAGTATTTGACGATTTACAGTCAGGGGCAATCAAACATAAAGAAGCAGGTGAGCTTGCCAATGTAGCCGGCAAAATGATTAACAGTGCAAAGGTACAGCTTGAGTACTATGCATTGCGAAAAGAAACACCGACTATCCCCTTCCTAGAAAACTAATATAACTACGCCCTTCGGGGCGTATAGGAACTATGTATGAGCAAGAGTAAAAACAAAAATGAGATTACTGGCGATAAAATCATTAGTAAGAAGAACAATCAAGCGTTTGAGGATAACTTCGATGCCATATTCCGCAAACGTAAGGCTGAGATTGACGAGCAGTTAGCCGAATTGGAAGTTGAGGATTTTAAGGATAACGAAAAAGAATAGTTTATGGGGGAAAGGTATAGCTAGAAAAGGTGAGCGCTAGTGCATAGGCTCTAAATGAATTGCACTACTAGCCATGTGAGTACCCCACCTTTTAAGGAGAACAAAGATGCCATGTAACGGAGATTGTAATCAAGGTCGTGAGTGTAATTGTGAGTGTAAAAAGGAAACTAAGATGACTAAACATAAATGGTACAAAGAAATACAGGCTTGGAGTGAAGGTGCGGAGATTGAGGCTTTAAAAGCAGGTATTTGGTTTACTACTGATTACCCTGCGTGGGATGGTGGCGAATATCAATTCCGCATCAAACCACAACCAAAACAGCCGAAGTATTTGTATGCGTACTACAGAGATAAAGTATATTTCTTGCAAGATAAAGATGCTTCTAATAGGTATTACATTGGAAAGATAGAGGTGCAAGATGACTGACCGTGAAGAATTTGAGAAGTGGTGGGGCGTAGAACCTGAAGAACGTTCATTAAATATGTCACTTGCAGATAATCTTACTATGTACGCTTGGCAAGCATGGCAAGCAAGAGGTGAGCTTGATGCTGTGCATATTAAAGTGTTGGAAGCTAGGCTAAATGATACTAAAAATTATCATATTGAATGGTGCGGTGCTAATGTAAAAATAGCAGAACTCACAGCCAAGTTAGACAAGGCTAGAGAGGCTTTGGAGTTTTGTGCTGGAACATCTTACGGTACTGATGCTAATGAATGTGCAAAGGATACACTGAAAGAATTAGGTATGTTTGAAAAGAAAGATTGGAGTTAGACAAATGACTAAAGACGAAATATTAAAATATGTATGGCTAATAATTTTTATTACAAATATTTGGGCAAGTTCATGGTTTTTGATTGAAAAATGCAATGTTCAAGACTGGTGGACTTTACCATCTTTATTAACAATTATTGGTATAGGCGGAATTTCACTTTGGCAAGTTATTGATAGGTGGCTGAAATGACTAAACAAACCGAAGCATTGCGTATGGCTATTGAATTTGGTCGTGCTATTGATACGGCTTTGAGGGAGATAAATAATGGCGCATAGACCTGACTACGAAAGCGCAGACTACAAAGAAGGTTATGAAGATGGTAAGCGAGAAGCTAGTAAAGAATGGCAGAGTTTGAGTTATGAGGAGATATTACGACTAGAAGGATTAGATTGTGTAGACGAAGAATACATAAAA
>CAIVQX010000046.1 GCA_903908165.1 uncultured Methylococcaceae bacterium
GTCATTAAATCGATCTACGAAAAATATCCACCCCCCTGCAGGCCCTCTATCACCAATTTTATATTTAAAATTACCAGAACTTATATTTGAGATGCTTGAACTGGTTTTACCTGACCTGTCTCTTAGGCCAATAGTGTCAGTTGTCGAACAGGCAATAAGTGAGACTGAAGTGGCTATAATTGCTGGTATATGAAATAGTTTTTTTAACGCTGCAAAGTAAGTCATAAGAAAGGTTCACCTCAGTTAATTTTAGATATTTTTGATAACTGCATTTACAGAATATGTTTAAAAGTTGATGTAGAGAGATGTCATAATCAAGTTATGATCATAGCTAGTAGAAGAATAGTGTGCACCTTCTATATATTGGTTCATATAACCACCTTCGAATCGAAAGTTTTTGTTAAAGGTCCAGCCAGCCCCTATAAAGGCACGATTCTGATTGAACCCCGATTGACCACCATGCGCTGTTGTATTGGCAATTAGAAAAGTTTCATTCCACGTTATCAAACTTAAGCGCGGTTCAAATTCAAAAGGATGCAAAAATCGAAGCATTTGTCGGGGGCGATAGCGCACCTCGTTATTATTGCCGGGTAAAAAATTAGCTTCTATCATTGTTCTAAAGGTGAAAGTTCCATAATCGGTGGGCAGTATATAACGAAATGCCGGCCAAACATCTTGCTGGCCAACATACTTAGTGAAATGTGTATTAGCACCACTGTAATTAACCGGAAACCCCGGTAGATAAGTATAACCAGCCCAAATCGTTGCTCGATCAGTAAGTTGATAACCCATCGCTACGCGAGCCATCCCTTGATAAACATTTCTAAAGCTATTATCTTCACGGGCTTGGCCTTCTAACCACACTCGTGCTTTTGAAATTTTGGGATCGATAATCCCCAAGCTTCCCTCTGCAACGGCTTGTTGCCAGCCACCGAGATCGTATACCACATTATCCTGTTGCACCGTTACTGTTGCCAAACAAGGCAATGAGCTGACAGCAATTAAAGCCGCTAATAGGCGAATTACTAATTTTGTTTTTTTCATTATATACCTGAATTTAATACGAAATAGCTAATACTTTAATCGTTTAAATAACTTGCTTCCTTCTAACCCATACATCAAGCAATTTTAGAAGCAACTCAGTAGTTGTAAGTTTCTTGAGGTTTTCCCTTTTTTAAGTATCAGCTAATTTCATGCCAAAAGCAGATTAAAAATAAAATGTGATTGATTTCAATTAGTTATTTTTTTTGATTTATTTTGGAATAGTTATTATCAAAACAAAGGTTGAAAAGCACCTATAAAAAACTTTCATTTCGACCTGTTTTATAACTTTTGGCTATTAGGCAACTGTGGAACGATAAGGGGTTGGAACAAAGTTAATAAAATGGATAGGTGCTAATTTAATAGCCAGTCAGTTCTCATCACTCAAATGACTGAATTGATAATTTAATCTGCATAACTGCTTGTTGATGTATGTGTCCAACCCGGTTTCCACTCTGACATAACGCACCTCTAAAGCCCAGATAATTGACTGGACTAGGTAATAATGCAGATATATCTTCGAGTCTTAATGACCCAGCTAGACCACATAATAAATCCAAGTTTTTGGCTTGCTCAACAAATCCAGTAATCGTTTCCATTTTCATCACTTGCAGTAATGAGCCGTTTTTTTTATTCATGGTATCCAGCATTACCCCTTTAAATCCAGCTGATTTCAATAAACTTATAATGGCAAAATCAATTGGGGTGTCAGCAAACAAAACTCCAATTAAAGCATGATGTTGTCTAGTCAATAGCGATAGTTTCTCTAGTGTCCCTAGCCAATCATTACCCGGGAAAAAACCTATTTTTATATAATCAACACCCGTTTCAGCCATTGCTTTAACCGAATTAAAAACCAATTCAGGCTGCATCGGTAAATCACCAATAGTTGCACTGACAGGACAACGGCCAGCAAGCTCAGCGACAATATGTTTAACATCACTCAGATCCAAAGCCCCTAAAGCACCCTGCTCTGGTTGTTTAAGATCAATAATATCAACCCCCATATCCAATACCAGCAAGGCCTCTGCAATACTATTAACACTAGCTAACATCCCAGTCATGATCTAAACTTCTCTTTAAATTCATCAATCACTACCATCAACCAAGCCCAAGCTTCCAGCTCTCTTTCACCTGCTGTTTTATCAAAACCAATACGCAGATAAGCTATTTCAGATTCTATTTTTTCCAACGGTAACCAATCTAAACGACTGATTAAAATAGCAGCTTCCAAAACTGAATACTGTGCACGATTAAAACCCTTAAATGGCGCATGATTAAGCGTATGTACTGGTTTACAAAACAATTTAGGGCGCGTGGCATCATCTTCAATATGAAGTAGCTCAAGCTCTGTATGCGCCAAGGCACACTGAAGCACCTGACCATTGATTGTTTGGGCAGCTTTTAACGGCCAATCCTTTCGACCTGTCAAACAACCAGCAAAAATACGTACATCGTCACAATAATTAAGTACTGCCACTTTACTTTCCAAAATATTATCTAGTGTTGTGGAGGGCCGAAAAGGAAGGATAATAATATCGTCGCCATGGGTATGTATACCCATAGGCGCAATATGCACAATACCAGAATTATTCTGGCTGGTAACGATGGTTTCTTGAATCATTTTGATTTTTGTAACGTAGTTCCAGCAGGTTTAAAACTATGTAAATCGACAGTTTGTTCTTCATTATCGGTTGCACAGCCCCAGTTAAGTGCCTGATCCTGCGTAAAACGCTTACCTAACTGCCAAGCTATTTCAGCCCGAGCAAGCTCAACACCTAAATAGAAGGCGTGTCCGCCATCGGTTTCAACATGCAATTTGGGGAATAATTCAAACGGATCGGTAGCACTATGCATACCCTCTCGGTTAAAAATATGTACGCCTTCAGCACTCGTTTGAATGCGATAACTAGGGTCTGAAATTTGTCCAGCCAGCTCCTTGATTTCATCCAGTGAATAAGGAAAAGGGGACGTCTCATGTAACGCCATCAAACCACTATCAATATGTTTGGGCAAAGTATCATGTTCTTTTGCCGTAAAAAGGATACGTCTCGCCAAATCTGCTTCCTTAATGGCTCGGCAAGCATGCTGACTCACCTCGGTAGCCAAAATATTGTTAATATCCAGTTCTGAACAAATACCCAACAACAAGGCATTCATGCCTGCCGTATCAGCATGAGTCAGCTCTGTAATATTCCCTACACCCATCATCATTTCAATATCAGGATAATTTTTTCTTACCTCGTGATAACGCACAATCGATTGGGTAAAACCGAAATGCAGAGGATCTAAGATAGGATCGACGATAAAAGCACGCTTCTTTGCTTGCATCCGCTTAATAGCTCTATCTAATGAGCTTAGATCCTCATGCTTTTCAGGGATTAAAATCGGTATCGCAGTTACTTCATCTGCAACCCAGAGCGAACCTTCATGCAAACTAAGCATATAATCAGCTCCTGCTTTGGCACCTCTCAGTAAATCTTCTGGCTCCAAAGAATCTATACTAACCATGAAACCTTCTCGTTTCAAAGCCTGTATGATCGCTTCCATTTTTGGAAAATCAGTGCTGGGTAAACAACCTATATCAATAACATCTGCGCCATTTTTTTTATAATAGTGTGCACGTTTAACAACCTCTTCAACACTAACATTCGGCGCATCAACAATTTCAGCAAATATCTTCAAACTATAACGACTTAAATCCGGCTTTTGAGCAGCCTTGCCAAAATATTGCGGTAAATCTTTAAGTTCTTCCGGACCACGGTCTATCGGCAACCCCAACGTTTTTGACAAAACATCCAAATTACCGCGACAACGACCTGGAACAATAACACGATCAGCACCAAAGGTATCCGACAAGCGCCGAGCTATCATATCCGTTGTCATTAAGGCCGCCACCTTAAGCCCTAATTGATGAACCGTATAGGTAAAATTCGGCTGCATTTTATCCAAAATATTACGCAGTTGTTTTTCCGCCAGTTTTCCTGTCAAAAACAGAACATGTTCACTCATTAAGCGCCACTCGCTTTAGTAACAACAAGCAAGCGTTCTTGAACACTTCTAATTAATTCATCCACACTTTTAACAATACTGGTATATTCAAACTCCGTGATTTTCTCAGTGCCTTCCAAATCTATTTTGCGTGGATAAACCATCACTTTTTTGCCACCGGGTGCCGTTGTTTCCATTTCTGGGGCAATATCACACGGATAAACAATACTCGGCACCCTGCATTTACCAGCTTGGGAATATAAATTCGTCACCAACGAATCAGAAATCCCGAGCACACATTTTGCGATAGTATTTGATGTAGCAGGTGCCATTACAAATGTATGATAATAACCCTTGTAAAAATGTCCAACCGGCGGAGATGAGGCTGCTTTGTCGCGGTACACAGGAATTTTTTTACGAATATCATCAAGCGTAAACCCATACATTTTTATCACTTCCTCCGCCGCCTGACTCAAATATAAATCAACCTCATCAAGGGTTAGCAGGAAGTTAAGACATTCTTCTATGTAATGACCAGAGCCCGTAAGCGCCCAAGCCAATCGTGGTTTATTCATGACAATATTAAAAATCTAAATGTTTAATCTATTATACCCGAATATACCCTTAACTATGCTCAGGAGCGCTAGCTTAGTCTGACTAAATTTTGCTTATTTAATACGAATATCTGATATCTTGATGCTTAGAGGATATTTGTGTAGTTCATCTGGACAATTTCGACTAGCTGGTCAAAAAGCACCGATACTAATTCATCTCACCTTACCTTTAAACTCGGTTTATTAGCCGCTATAAGTAACATGCCCTGTATGTGGCTGGGTTGCACCCTAGTTAGCTTTAGCAGTCACAATATGCAAACCAACCGCATACAGCCTAAATCCAATTCAAAAAATAAATAAAATTTTTACAGCTTTGAGTTTAAAAAAAGGCCTGGGGGGTATTTTGCAGTAACGGGGGGGGGTACAGGTATCAAGATTGCTTGAGTGGATCATAGTTCAAGACTGAACTAGAGACTTCAGTGCCAGTCGGAGGGTACCCCGTAGGGTGGGTTCGATATATAAAACTTAGGATCGTTTGAGCAAACTCAAGTGTAGAGAGAATTAGGTACCATCAACTGAAAACCGGGGCGGTGGGGGTCCGACTTGGTCGGCTGGGAGGATTTTGTTTTATTTGGAAACAGGCATCATTAAGAAAGGTCGGGTAACACCGGCTTTTTTGTGTCTGAATTATTAGCAGTTTTTGCGGTGATGGAAGTAAAAAGCAGACTTTAAGGATAGATTGTCTAACAAGATTCAATACGAACCAATGACAGCGTTAGGGCTGCGGTTAGGGCTAGAAGACATAAAAAAACCGAAAGTCTTTTAGGATCAATCGGTTATCTTGTATTTATGGCGGAGAAGCAGTCCGCCTAATTATAATCCAGAAGCAACCAATAAGATACAATAACCGTATTTTACTACAATATAATCAATAATATAGTTGTATAATTGTCCAAAGCCATCCAGTAATATATAATAGAAGCCTAATGTAAAAGTGGGCTTAAAGGTGGGCTTAAAATGGGTCGGGGAATTAATAAACTTACCGTCAATGAGATTAAAAATATTAATACCAAGGGTAGATACTCAGATGGCGGTAATTTATATTTAATAATTGACCAAGCTCTTAATAAACATTGGAAATTTATTTATAGGTACCTTGATAAAAGACCCGAAATAGGATTAGGCGCCTACCCTACTACATCATTATCGGATGCTCGGTCAAAAGCAGCAGATTATCGAACCATTCTTGCCAATAATGGAAATCCTAAAGAACACAAAACTGAAAAAGAAAAGGCACTTAAAAAACCACCTAAAAGAATAGTAACGTTCAAAGATTGCGCTGCTAGCTTTATAGCAGGTTACACGCCATCATTAAAAAATCAAAAACACATTAAACAGTGGACTAGCACCCTTGTTGAATATGTCTATCCAGTAATAGGCGATATTGATATTACCCAGATAGAAACCAGTCATATACTTCAAATACTTGAGCCCATTTGGTATATAAAAAACCCAACCGCCACAAGAGTCAGGGGGCGAATTGAAAAAATCATAGACTCGTCAAAAGTTGAAGGGCATCGTGCTGGTGAAAACCCAGCACGATGGACTGGACATTTGGCTCTAAAGCTACCTCACCCTTCAAAAATTCACGAAGTAGTACATTTTTCAGCTTTACCTTATCAAGAACTACCTGAGCTATACACAAATACTCTAGTAGACGAATCTATTGCTGCATACGCTTTAAGGTTTGCGATTCTTACCGCTGTAAGAACTGGAAATGCGAGACTAGCAACATGGGATAGCATTAACTTTGATCAAAAACACTGGACTATAGAAAAGAAGGCGATGAAAATAAAAGATTCAGAACATCGTGTACCCCTTTCTGATGCATCACTGTTCATCTTAAGAAAGATGGAGTCCCTTAAAGTGTCAAATTATATATTTCCTGGCACGATGGCAAACAAACCACTGAATGAAAATGCTTTATTAAACGCATTGCGTGCTGCGGGAGTATCAAAAGAAGCGGGTACAGTTCATGGATTTCGTACAACCTTAAAAGTGTGGGGAGCAGAAACAAAAGATTATGCTGATGAATTGACCGAAATGGTTTTAGCACATACGATAAAAGGTCAGACAAAACAAGCGTATTTTAGAACTGATTTATTTGATAAAAGACGAACGGTTATGAATGAATGGGCAGATTTTTGTTTAGGAGCAAGTGATGAATAATCGACTTCCATCTGCCCAAAAACACAATTTCTGTGAATATCATGCTTCCCTGTTCCACCATCTACAATATAAGTTGCATAGTATCTATATTTGAATAGAATAAACCCAAATTGCTAATATAAGGAATATGATCGATGAATGTTGCAGAAGTTATATATGAAAAAATCAACTCATTACCCGATGATAAGCAACAAGAGGTTTTTGACTTTATTGAATTCATATCATCTCGTTACAAGAAAAAACAAATA
>CAIVQX010000047.1 GCA_903908165.1 uncultured Methylococcaceae bacterium
AGCAATGACGACAAGCGCATTGGATGCCAGATAAATAAATGACACCAACACGACGGTGGCAATAATGGCACTTGAACCAATATCGTACTCCACCATAATGGCACACAGTGGAAGTCATATAAACAGTATGCTCAACTGGCTTTCCCTCGTAAGTATAACGAAAACTCATTGAGCCACGTGTCTTGTCGTAGCCACTTACTTCTTTGATAGTAATACTAGTCAATTGGTTAGTTGTACGTTTACCAAAAGTTCGACCACTGCCTAATCCACCCATTGTATATTCCAAAATAATTAAGTAACTAGCTCAGTCTAGTTATCTTCAAAATGCTCTTTAAACCCTGCTGTAGCTGTGTTTTCCATGCTTTTTTCGTGATTTACCGATTAACTCAGTAGTAATAACAGACTTTATAAGGGCTTCCCAGTCATCATTAGTATTTAAACTCGGATATTTGTACTGATCTATGAGCGGTTTTGCTAACTTATTGACCAATGGACTGTCATTATTGTGAATGTATCGAGCAACGTCGCCATGTAATCACTATCAGTACGATGATGAGCTGCAGTGCCTTTTAAGAGGTTTTGTTGTTTACGTTTTGCCATCGAGATTCTCTTATAAAAAGTGACTTCAAATTACAGATTATTGACCACGCTTTCAGAATCGTCGTTTAATCCAGAAGACAAATAATTACCAACTTAAATCTTCATCTAATAGACTATTTATTTTAAGATTCTGTTTTAATCTATTTAACTTGGCCAGCTTGTTTGTCTTGATTGTAATAACTGAGTTATCTCGTTCTATCCATGCTGTTATTTTCCTTAATAACCTAAGTACATCTTCAGTGTCAGTATCTTCAGGAACCAAAACCTTAATACCATTAGTAAAGTCATCCAGTAGCCATTCACCGGTTCCTAATAATAAATCACCCTCATCGTCAGTGAACTCATAATCATCATACTTAGAGATCCCTTCAAATTTTCGGAAATATCTAAGTTCTTTTCTTTCTAGATCCGCCATAATTTCATTTTTTAATAACAGCTTATTAGATTCAACTGCATCTAACATAAGTTGTTTGAAATCATCCGGTGTATTGGCCTTAAGATAGCCTGTAAATTCTGTTGTACTTTTCATTGTTTTATTTCTCTTGGTTTTAGGTATGAAGTGCAATGCCCTTCATTTCATAAGGTCATCATTTCACTCCTATCAATATGCATTACATTTTCTTCAAAGCGAGATCGCTGAGTATCGCCAATTATTGCATTTGACTGACAAAGAAAGTTATCAACATCGTTTCTAATACTAGCCAGTAATAAGAGGGGGCCGTTTATGCTAGATACCCCATCTGCACTTGAAAGAATAACCAACGTTTCTTTGATTCCAAATACTGTCACTGCATCCTTTAGCGTTTCAATGGATGAAGCTATTTGCACTAATGCCGATCGCAAGGTATTTTTATTTTTACACTCAGTCTGTATAGCTTCATTCTCTTGCCTAAGTTCAATACCAGCATTAAATCGTTGTTGCTCTTGCTCTGGCAATTTGCCGGCATAGCCATCTTGACTACGTTGTTTTAAAGCACCCTGCTTAGCTGCGGTCATAACATGTCGTTGTTTAGCTAAAGCCCTTTGGTATTCAATATTAATAGATGTCTCCCCCGATTCGATTCGCTCAATTACTTTAGGGTTATCTTTTTTAATCTTACGCAATTTACCGACCTGACCTTTACTAGCTCCAGTTGTTATTAATGCTTCAGACAGAGATAACTGCTTCTCATCGGTGAGAAGCATATGAAGTCCATTTTTTATATTGGCAATTTTATCGGCTAATACGGCCTTTTGATCAGGTGTAAGATTACGCCGCTGATGCTTGGATATAACAAAGTCCAGTGGTGAGCCGTTGTAGCTTAATAACTCAAATTGGACGAAAGTAGGCTGCACGGATAGTTCTTCACAGATTTTATAGCGGTGTCTTCCGTCTAATATTGAATCTTGATAGACCACAATTGGCTCAAGCAAACCATGAGTTTTTATATCGGCCTCAAGTATTTGATACTCGTCAGTCATCATTCGCGGCAATAATGCACAATACTTATGCAGTTTCATTCTTGACCTCCAAAGCCAATTTGGCTGCTGTGGTTAATTTTTCTATCAGAATTGCGCCTACTTCAGAAAAAGCATCCATAACAACCTGTTCAGGTAACGCCGCAATATCAAAGTCACCCATTCGTAATTGCTCGATAAAACGTTTATGTGCAATACCATTGAGCTGAGAATGTTTACCGATAAGATCACGTATGGTCATAATATTATTGACACCCCGCCTTTCTTTCTCAGAGGCCAACCAGCCGTAATTAAAAGCAATCTGTAGCAATCTATCAGAGACATATCGATAGACTGCATTTTGACTATTGTTTAAGCCATTTTCCTTATAAGGCTTCTTAGTCTCAAGATATGCCATAAATTGCAACCAAGCTTCATCTAACTGTTGCGGATGACTGAATGAAACATCCAATTGCTCTATAAATTTGGACCAATGTGAGGCTATCGATCTGACTGACACCTCACTATCGATAAAGTAGTCGCCTGTGGTTTGACTTAAACGATCTAATGCCAATAATTCAGACTGCTCAATGGCTCTTGCTCGCTCAATGTCTTTGATGAGGGTGTCATTCGGTATCAATGTTAATAGTGCATTCATTTAAGTATCTCCAATATTCTCTATAATATGGCTGTAACAGTAGTACATGCCCTCTAGCCGAACGGGTTAGGTGTTTTAGCCACCGCTACAGCCCTCTAAAATCAAGCCCCCCGTTTGCTGACAAAACCAGTCAACGGTAAAAAGTGGCTTAGGTGTTCGATGACAGTAACAATGCTGGTTTCGTAGCCGAACAATGACATTAATTTTAAGGAGGCCAATGTTTCCAATCATGTGTTGGCTCTCTATTTAAAAAGGGCCTAAAAGTAAGCCTCCAGGATCGTGCTTTATTGGCGTAAAAATCCGCCTCATCCACAATGGCAATAAAGCCATAATCCTGTAATTCCATAAAAAGTGCTGATGCTGTGCTACGAGAACATTTTAAAGATTTGGTCACTTGAGTAATCCCATAATCAATGGCTTTATCTTCTCGCCAGTGCCTTTGCATCAGGCACATCAACTTCACTGCTTTTGCACTAAGGTTCTGATAAGCCGAAGAATCAAGCATCAGTAATGGCTGAACAATAACGCCTCCTGATACCTTAAATTTCGTCTTAGGCATGCATCAACTTTTTAATGGATATTGAACTACCACCTTTAATCATGCGCTCATAGTCAATAGTCACTTCAGCAATAATGATTGCTTCTTGATCATCGCCTCTGGCCGTCAACAAATGCACAGGCGCATCATTTTCATGAATCAGCTGACGCGCCCACTTAAGGCATTGTTGCCAACCGGCATTAATAGTTTTGTGTTGCTGTACTGCAAAATAAGTTCTCATGAAAATATCCTCTATTAAGCTATTCAGGCTAACTATCGGTAACGAGTTGCATATGCAGTTATCACAGATAGTTATTTCCACTCATTTCAAAACCGTGCTTTCTTTTTTCGTTTTGCCATCGGTTGAGAACGCTTTTGTGCACTCAGTTGTGCACTTGGTTTTAATAGCCTTGATATGAGTGGTGGTGCATCGCATTAAACATGCTGTGCTTTATGAATCGCTCGCCTTTTGCTCAAGAAACCAATTAACAAAAAGTGATTTCTTGATATAAAGTTTTCGAGATATTTTTAAGACTGCTCCCAGATGAGACAGTCCATTGATATGGCGGGTTTTAAGCAGCCAGCTTATTTGAGGTTTTGTAAATAAATCAGGATGCGCCGCATGTAATGTTTCTATAGTGACCACATCATCCAGAGAGTCTTGTGTAGTAACAGTGTTTATATTTCCCATAATATTAATTCTCAGTAGTTTTATAAAGCTCAACGTAAGCGTCCGGCGCGACCGTCTATCCCTAGCTTTAGTCCTGTGATTTAGCATCTACCGATGCACCAGGAAACGGCAACAATTCATCAATACGACTATTCGGCCAAGCCGGCAGTTTTTCTAAAGTAT
>CAIVQX010000048.1 GCA_903908165.1 uncultured Methylococcaceae bacterium
AACTCTAAGGCTTTCATTTATTTGGCTCCCCCGGACGGGCTCGAACCGCCGACCTAATGATTAACAGTAGCGCTAACGGCTAAGTTTATTCTTTTTAAGCTGAAGATTACTAAGTGCCTTTCTCCTTAATATATCACCGTTGCCTTAAAACTGAACCAATACCGAACATTTTGTTCTGAAAATCACCAATATTCGTTTAAAATATTATTTTAATCAATTGGTTAACAGCATTTTCTGCCGATCAGAAACCGAAAAATTTACCGAACTTCTCCCAGTGGATAGGCAAGAACTTAATCTCCATTGGATGCGAGCGCTGGCAAAGGCCTTAAGGTCTGGGATGTAACTTGAAACAACCAAAGAGTCTGCTCGAAAACATGTGCAATCTGGAAAAGCGATTTTCTCTCCTCAACATTGCCGAGAATAAGATAATCATCACACAGACCATCCAACAATCTTCCGCTATCTTCTGCCAGATGGGTAAACTTTTTAATAGATGCTGCATCCTTGAGAGAAAGTGCTTCGATCATTGCATCTAGAAGGGAATCCAGCATATCAGCATATGCTTTCAAGTTCTTAGTCATAGGACTTGGCTGCCGAATGTTGGCGATATTTGTGCACAGAAGGCGGAGACTTTCTTCGATATAACGCAAAAGACCCAGTGTATTCTGAAGCCCAATCAGTTGCGCACTAGTCCATGGGCATAACATCTGACTCGCAATTTGCTTCTGGAAAATTTCGATGGATTTAGCGATAGCCTCGAAAGGCACCACAATCTCCTGCAACTGTGCATCTTCATTCGAACCCAATGAGTTACGCATGGCAAAGCAATATTCTTTCAATTTCCTTGCTAACCGGATTTCTTCATTTTCAACAGCGTCGAGTGCTGTATGTGGATCGGCCAAAGCCTCTTCACAGATAAATTGTAATGCCGACGGATCTTCAGGTTCTCCTTCAAGAGCGATTTTAGACAACGCCCATGTCATAAGAGGCACTGCCAGAATGACGGTCACAACAGCCATCACAATAATGATTGAATATATTTCCTTGGACAGTAAACCGATTGAGAGACCAATCGTGGCGATTATGATTTCCGTGCCCCCTCGAGCATTCATCCCGAAACCCAGAGTCACACGCTCCCATTTGGAAAGACCTGCTATCCATGCTCCTAAATAGACCCCAATCAACTTGCTAACAAAAGCCACTGAAAGCACAGTAAGAAGAAGACCGGATGTATTCCACTCAAGAACGCTCCAGAGATTCAGTCGGAGGCCGGCAAGACCAAAGTAAAGTGGCGCCAAGAACGCTGACACAATCAAGCTCAAAGCGTGTACCGCATTTTTCTGTAGACTGGGTGCTGCTCCAATAAGGATGCCGACGACAAACACTCCTAGGGCAGATTCAAGACCAAGCCAGCTTGTAATTACACCTCCTGTTATTCCGAAAAATATAAGTATCGAAAGCTGCGCAGAGGCGCCAGGTGATATTCCGTTATGCCAAGAAATAAAACGCGTCATTAAAGGTCTAGCGACCGCGTAACTTATCCCAAGAAATGTCAACGCAGCCCCTGTTGTTTTTGCAGCGGCAAGCCCATCAAAATGACCCGTAAGATACAAGCTAGTCATCACTGCAACCAGAATCCATGCCACGATGTCATCGAGCATCGCAGAACCCAGAGCAATCTGCCCTATCTTGTGGCGCAACATGCTCTTCTCACGCAGAACCATAGCAATCGGCGGTAGCGCCGAAATCGACATGGAAACTGCTAAAAACAACGACAGAGTAAAGCGGTCTGACGACTTAATTAGGAAGTTTTCAGGTATAAGCGCACCGAGCGTAAACCCACTAATCATTGGAATTACTAGTCCTCCGGCGGAAACCCAGATACTCTGACTGCCTGTGCGCTTAAGCACGTTAAGGTTTACATCAATACCTGCTTCCATCAAAAATAATAGTAAGCCCACCCATGTAATTGCCGATAACATGTTGGCCTGGGTTTGATCGGGTTTGAATATCAATATCTGAAACTCTGGGAACCAATGTCCTAGAATCGTAGGTCCAAGTAACACTCCAGCGATAATATTTCCGATTAATGTAGGTTGTTTCCAGCGTTTAAAAACCTGCCCACCAACATATGCAACGCCTAGCAATACAGCTATCTGAAGCAAGAAACTCTCAATTTCGATCGGTGATAATGGCCTGATTGAAGTCATCCAATTATTCTTCCTGGGTAAGCTAATAAATAAAGCTTCAGAACTGAAGATATTAAATAAGTCATTGATAATAAGAAATAAATTTATCTTAAAGTGGTATGATTTTAGTTACTTGAAGACAAAAAACCATCAAAAATTTGCCTATATCAATAGTGCCAGAAAACTCATGGAAATACCATACCTAAAGAAATCTATAGGTATGTTTGCTCGTGAATGCTTGCATGATTCTATCGGTAAGGATGTGCTTTATTGTTAATCAGCATCTACTTCTTTCCAGTTCAGCGTTCATACTTCCAGCCCATTAATTTATAAAATAATATGAATAACAATAGGATAAAATTTTATACTGGTAAATCTAATCTCTGTTTTTCAAAAGAACCTGGCAAATATTCAACCCCTTCACTATGGTAGATATGATTACTTAAAAGAAAAACGCGTCGCTATGGATATATGGAACGATTATCTTAATGATATCCTTGAGAAAACCACGATACCATCTTCCTTATAGCACTTTAATATACTCAATAAACACAATTTCAGAAAATATCATGCTTCCCTGCTCAACCATCTACAATATAAGTTGCATACTATCTATATTTGAATAGAATAAACTTAAATTGCTAATATAAGGAATATGATCGATGAATGTTGCAGAAGTTATATATGAAAAAATCAACTCATTACCCGATGATAAGCAACAAGAGGTTTTTGACTTTATTGAATTCATATCATCTCGTTACAAGAAAAAACAAATA